>NZ_JBIRFA010000072.1:0-20698 GCF_044327205.1 Kitasatospora sp. NPDC018058
GGTGATCATGAAGCGTAGAGAACTCCATGATCGGGCGAACCGTGCCTGCCCTGCTACTGCCGATTAGCTCGGCACCTACTGGCGGACGCCCTAAGGCGGACGAACCCGTCCGGCCGGGAAAGGCGTCCTGACTGCGCAGGCCTGGCTTGTGGCCCTGGGCGGAAATGGTGGCTCCCATGCCGACCGTCGTCGGGCCCCATCGTTAGCGCCAGCCGTAGGCCATGGAGGTGCAGTCCGCTGCGCCACCGGCGACACCATCGCCATGCGTCACGGACGGATCGTCGAATCTGTCCGCACCGCCCAAGTCCTCGACGACCCCCACCATCCCTACCCCCTCCTTCTGCTGGTCTCCGCACCCGGTCCGGCTGGAACCCGAAGCGCATCGCCGCCGCGCGCCGCGCCCTGAACATCGTCGTACATCACCCCGGTGCCACACGGCAGACTCGCCGCCGGCGCTGACTCCCAGGCCTTCGCCCGCCCCGTCGAGATCACCGCCACCGGCACCGCCAAGACGACCATCAAAGCCGCCGAGGGTGAAGCCGCGACACCGCAGCTGCTCCACGTCGAGATGTACGGCGGCACCGCCACCGACTACCCCTTCGACCGCCACCACATGGAGGCCGGCTTCACCGCCACCACCGGCGGCACGGCGGTGCCGGTGGGCGTGGTCTTCACCGACGCCGACCCGTTCTTCGTCCTTCACCCCGAAGCCACCACCGCGAGCACCGGCACCGTGGTTCTGGAGGCGAAGATCACCCGCTCCCGCAGCACCTTCATCCTCGCGTGGTTCATGATCGCGGCGATGTGGGCGCTGGCGCTGGCGCTGGCGGTGCTCGGTGCTGCGGAGGTGCTGTACCGCAAGCGTGAGGGCCTGGTCTGGCCCTCCCTCGGCTGGATGGCCGCGACGATCTTCGCCCTGATCGGCATGCGCAACGCCGCTCCCGGCTCGCCCCCGATCGGATCGCTCATCGACTACGTCGCCTTCTTCTGGGCCGAGGGCATCATCGCGGCCAGCCTGACCTGCACCGTCCTGTCCGGTATCCGCACCGAGCACCAGCAGCGCCGAGAACGGGAAGCCGCCGCCGACGGGCAGTGACGGCCCGGGGCTGGCCCCGGCGGCTGCACCGCCTGGTTGGAGTTGCTGGCGTGGACGCAGCCCGCTCCGGGGCCGCGACCTCGCCAGCGACTCTCCTCTGTGCGCGTTTGGCAACCGGCCGATTCCGCCGACACCGACCGCACGCGCCGTGGTCGCGATGCCGGCGCGGTGCCATCCGGGGCCGCGCGATCCCGGAGTGCCTGCCCGCAGCCGGGTTCCGCCCCACCTCTTCCGTCATAAGTGAATGATGAGTAGTCTCATTTCAGGAGATGGAGCGGAAGGTTGGAGCTGCGATGGCAGGGCTGGTGACCGTTGCCGGCGTGGGGATGATTCCCTTCAAGACGCCGAAAAACAGCACGTCCTACGACGTGATGGGCGAGAAGGCGGCGCGCTCCGCGCTCGCCGACGCGGGAATCGACTACGGGCTGGTGCAGCAGGCGTACGTCGGTGATGTGTATGGCGATTCGTGTTGTGGTCAGGCTGCTCTGTACGGTCTGGGGCAGACCGGCATCCCGATCGTGAACGTGAACAACAACTGTTCAACCGGTTCCTCGGCCTTGTTCCTGGCGAGGCAGGCGATCGAGAGCGGGATGTTCGACTGCGTCCTCGTCCTCGGATTCGAGCAGATGCAGCGCGGCGCGCTGGCGACGCACTGGCAGGACCGGCCCAGCCCGTTCGCGCGCTTCGACGAGGTGGCGCTCGCCGTTCAGGGCGCCTCGGACGCCCCGTTCGCAGCGCAGTACTTCGGTGGTGCGGGCGCGGCGTACGCCAAGGAGTACGGCCTGGCCGAGGACACCTTCGCCAAGATCGCGGTCAAGGCGCGCAGGCATGCGGTGAACAACCCGTACGCGGTGTTCCGCGACCCGGTCACGGTCGAGGAGGTGCTCGCCTCGCCGCGGATCTACGGCCCGCTGACCCGGCTGCAGTGCTGCCCGCCGACCTGCGGCGCGGCGGCGGCGGTGCTGTGCTCGGAGGAGTTCGCGCGCCGGCACGGGCTGCGCACCGATGTGGCCATCACGGCGCAGGCGATGGCCACGGACTTCCCGTCGACTCTCGCCGACGCGGACATGCGCAAGGTCGTCGGATACGACATGTCGAAGGCCGCGGCGAAGCAGGTCTACGAGCAGGCCGGCATCGGGCCCGAGGACGTGCGGGTCGTCGAGTTGCACGACTGCTTCACCACCAACGAGCTGCTGACGTACGAGGCGCTCGGGCTGACGCCGGAGGGCACGGCGGAGAAATTCGTCTGCGACGGCGACAACACCTACGGCGGCCGCGTGGTCACCAACCCCTCGGGCGGCCTGCTGTCGAAGGGCCACCCGCTGGGCGCGACCGGGCTGGCCCAGTGCGCCGAGCTGGTGTGGCAGCTGCGCGGCCACGCCGAGGCGCGGCAGGTGGAGGGCACGACGGTCGCGTTGCAGCACAACATCGGGCTCGGCGGCGCCGCCGTGGTGACGCTGTACCAGAAGGTGGGCTGAGCATTGGCGATCGACGCCGAGGCGGCCAGGAAGCTGGCACTCGATCCGATCACCGTCCACATCGAGCGCGGCCGGCTGCGCTTCTTCGCCAAGGCCACCGGCCAGACGGACCCCGTGTACACGGATGTGGACGCCGCCGGCCGGGCGGGCCACCGGGACCTGCCGGTTCCGCCGACGTTCTTCTTCAGCCTGGAGCTGGAGGCACCCGATCCGTTCGCTTACCTGGCCGCGCTGAACGTGGACCTGCGCCGGGTACTGCACGGCGAGCAGGCGTTCACCTACCACCGGCCGGCCCACGCGGGCGACACGCTCACCCTCCGACCACGCATCGTCGACGTGTACAGCAAGAAGGGCGGCGCGCTGGACTTCCTCGTCAAGCAGACCGACGTCCACCGCGGAACCGAGCTGATCGCCGAGACGCAGAGCGTCATCGTGGTGCGCAATCCGGAGGTGCCGCAGTGACGATCCCGAAGAGCATCGAGGTCGGCACCGAGCTGCCCCCGCTGCGGGTCGCGCCGATCTCCCGGACCACGCTGGCACTGTTCGCGGGCGCGTCCGGCGACCACAACCCGATCCACATCGACCTCGACGTGGCGAAGTCCGCCGGTCTCGGCGACGTGTTCGCGCACGGGATGCTGTCCATGGCCTACCTGGGGCGGCTGCTCACCGACTGGGTGGCGCAGGAGCGGATCCGTTCCTTCCGCGTGCGCTTCGCCGCCGTCACCCCCGTGCACGCCTCGCCGATCTGCACCGCGAGCGTGGTGTCCGTCGAGGACGGCCTGGCCACGCTCGCTGTCACCGTCGCGCTGGACGACGGCACCCTCACCCTCGCCGGCGACGCCGTCGTCGCACTCGACTGAAAGGAACGTGATCCGCATGGGAAAGCTCGACGACAAGGTCGCTATCGTCTCCGGCTCGGGCCGCGGCATCGGCCGTGAGATCGCCCTCAAGCTGGCCGCAGACGGCGCCGCCGTGGTGGTCAACGACCTGGACTCCGAGCCCGCCAAGGAGACGGTGGCCGCGATCGAGGCCGCCGGTGGGCGGGCGGTGGCCTGCGTGGGCAGCGTCACCGAGAAGGGTTTCGCCGAGCGCTTCGTGCAGACAGCCGGGGAGAGCTTCGGCGGCCTGGACATCGTCGTCAACAACGCCGGCTACACCTGGGACAGCGTCATCCAGAAGATGACCGACGAGCAGTGGGACGCGATCCTGGACGTGCACCTCAAGGCGCCGTTCCGGATCCTGCGGGCCGCGCAGCCGGTGATCTCCGCCTCGGTGAAGCACGCCAGGCAGGCCGGTGAGCCGGTGCCGTGCCGCAAGGTCGTTAACATCTCCTCGATCGCCGGGCTCGGCGGAAACGCGGGCCAGGCCAACTACGCCGCCGCGAAGGCCGGGGTCACCGGCCTGACCAGGACCCTGGCCAAGGAGTGGGGCCGCTACAACGTCACGGTCAACACGGTGGCGTTCGGGCTGATCAAGACCCGGCTGACCGAGACCCCCGCCGGCGACGGGACGATCGACGTGCAGGGCAAGGAGATCAAGGTCGGCGTCAACGCAGACCTGCTGTCCGCGATGGAGCACGCGATCCCGCTAGGCCGCGCGGGCACCCCGGTTGAGGCCGCAGGTTCGGTGTACCTGTTCTGCATCCCCGAGTCGGACTACGTCAGCGGGCAGACCCTCGTCTGCGGCGGCGGGTTCCTGATCTGACACCGCACTCCGCGCGAACCGACGCCACTCTTCAACCTGCAAACAGCCGGAGACGCAAGTGAAACGGATCCTCTTCGACGCCGAGCACGAGGCCTACCGCGAGAGCGTGCGGACCTTCCTGGACAAGGAAGTCGTGCCCCATTACGCGGACTGGGACAAGGCCGGCATCGTGCCGCGCGAGCTGTTCACCGGACTGGGCCGCCTCGGCGCGCTCGGCATCGCCGTGCCCGAGGAGTTCGGCGGTGCAGGGGCCGGCGACTTCCGCTACAACGTGATCCTGCAGGAGGAAGCGGCCCGCGCTGCAGTCTTTCCGGCGGTGCTCGGCCCCGCGCTACACGCCGACATCTGCATGCCCTACTTCCTCGAATGCACCACCGACGAGCAGAAGGCCCGCTGGCTTCCCGGCATCGCCTCCGGTGAACTGATCACTGCGGTCGCCATGACCGAGCCGGGCACCGGATCCGACCTGTCCGGGATCCGCACCAAGGCGGTCCGCGACGGCGACCACTACGTCATCGACGGCGCGAAGACCTTCATCACCAACGGCATCAACTCCGACCTGGTGATCGTCGCGGTCCGCACCAGCAAGCATCCGCACCGCGGCCTGAGCCTGATCGTCGTCGAACGCGGCACCCCGGGCTTCGAACGCGGCCGCAAACTGGAAAAGGTCGGACTGCACGCCCAGGACACCGCCGAACTGTCCTTCACCGGCGCCCGGGTGCCGGTGGCCAACCTGCTCGGCACCGAAGGCGAGGGCTTCTTCGCCCTGACCCGGAACCTCGCGCAGGAACGGATCTCGGTCGCAGTGTCCGGCCTGGCCCAGGCAACCGCCGCATTCGACTGGACCACCGCGTACGTCCGCGAGCGCAAGGCCTTCGGCATGCCCATCGGATCACTGCAGGTGATCCGGCACCGGCTCGCCGAGCTGGCCACCGAGATCGACGTGGCCCAGCACTACCTTGACCGCTGCATTCTCGCACTCAACGAGGGCGAGCTGACCGCCGTCGACGCAGCCAAGGCCAAGTGGTGGTGCACCGAACTCCAGGGCAGGGTCGTGGACGCCTGCGTCCAACTCCACGGCGGCTACGGCTACATGCTCGAATACCCCATCGCCCGGGCCTGGCAGGACAGCCGGGTCACCCGCATCTACGCGGGCACGACCGAGATCATGAAGGAGATCATCGGCCGCTCCCTCGACCTCGGATAGCCACCTCATCGAACCCCATGTCCGGAGCCGGCGAGGTCCTCTAGCGCGAGCTGCGCCGGAGATAATGGGCGGACGGCGAGCGCCAGGTTCGCTGAACCCGCGCACCTGCGTCGTGCCCAGCATCAGGAGGAGACGGTGACGGTCGAAACGCAGGCAACATCTCCTGCTCGAGGCACCCGGCCCCGAAACCGTCGGGCGATGGTCGTCGCCGCGGCGCGCGAGCTGTTCTGCCGGCACGGCTACGCCAACGTGGCGATGAGCGACATCGCCACGGCGGTCGGCATCGGGCCCTCTGCGCTGTACCGGCACTTCCGCGGCAAGCAGGAACTCCTCCACGCCGTCACCGCCGAGGCGCTGGAGTCCTGCCTGGGCGGGCTGACGACCGCCGGACGCGGTGACCTCGACGCACTGCTCCACGAGTTCGCCGAGACCTCGCTGGCCCGTCGCGAGCTCGGCGTGCTCTGGCAGCGCGAAGCCCGTAATCTTCCCGCCGAACAGCGTGCCGAACTCGGAGAGCACCTGCACGCTGCGCGGCGTGCGCTGGCCGAGCAGTTGACCGCCGCCCGGTCGGAGCTGGACCACGCCCACGCGGAGTTGCTCGCCTGGAGCATTCTCGACGTCGCGGTCAGTGTCTCCTACCAGCACGTCGACCTGCCCGCACCCGACTACCCGAACCTGATCGCGGACCTGATGCGCCGGGTGGCGACGGCCGAACTCCCCGACCTCGGCGACCACATCGCCGACCGCCCGAGCACCGAGCAGGCCCTGGAGCCCCGATCCCGCCGCGAGAGCCTGCTCGCCGCAGCGACCCGACTGTTCGCCGAACGCGGATACGCGGCGGTCACACTGGAGGACACCGGCACCGCCGTCGGAATCGCCGGACAGAGCATCTACAACCACTTCGCCAGCAAACACGACATCCTCGCCGCGGCGATGAACCGCAGCGCCGAACGGCTGTGGCTCGACCTGACCGAGGTGCTCGCATCCGTGCAGGACCACGCGGACGCGTTGCGCTTGCTGATCCTGCGGTACGCCCGGTTCGCACTCGCCCACCAGCACCTGGTCACGCTCATCGTCACCGAGACCGAACACCTGCAGGACGACGACAGGCAGCGAACGCTCCAGACCCAACGCGACTACATCGACGAGTGGCTGCACCTCGTGCGCGCCGTCCACCCGGCCATGTCACCTGCGGAGGCGCGCGTGCGCGTACAGGCCGTCCTCACCATCACCAACGACATCGCCCGAACGCCCCGGCTGCGCACCCGCTCAGGCATCGAGGAGAACGTCCACCGCCTCGGCTGCAGCCTCCTGGGCCTGGACGACACGGCTTTTGTCGAGGGGCGGACTGAGGTCACGCCGACCGTGCGTTCGGACCGCTGAGGAACGGCCCGCCCCGGCACCGGGGGCAGTCCCGGGCATCTGCCGGTTGGGGGTGGCCGATAGCACCTGTCGGCCAAGCGGAGTATCCGGTATCGGATCGAGATGCGCCTTCATCCGTCGGTTGTGGTGAGTAGGGTACTCGTGACCGAAAGAGGGGGCGTGTGGCAACGATCAGGCCGAGCCGCCGTATCGAACGTGCTGGCGTCAACACGCTGCGAGCTCTTCTCGAGGACCACGAACACATCGTTCAGGAGATCGACGGCGGAAACGATCACGGCGAGGACATGTTCGTCCTTCTGACCCGCAACGGACATAGGATCGGCCATATCGCCGCCATCCAGGTCCGCCTGCACCCCCCTGGCCGGCCGACGAGAGAACGTTCGTGTTCTCCGTGGCGGCCTGGAGACGGGCTGCCGGGCTGGCCCAGGTGCTTCCGGTGTCATGGACTTCGCGATCGGAACGCGGCGGGGCGGCCCGCGCCTCGGGCCGCCCTGCCGTCTGTCGTCACTTCGCGGTTCGGAGCCGACCGCCGCCGACACCTCCTGGGTCGCTCGGGTGCCGGTATCGGCGCCGCCCGTCATGAAGCCCTGGAAGTCGTAGGACTGACGCCACCGCCCTGACGGCCGCCACGTCCGTTACACGGACATGTTGGCGAGTGAACTATTCCTCCTCAATATGTCAGGCGGCAGAGCGCGGCAGCGGCTGTTCGGTCCAGACGGTCTTGCCTTCGCGTGTGCAGCGGGCGCCCCATCGCTGCGTCAGCTGTGCGACCAGGAACAGGCCGCGGCCTCCTTCGTCCGTCGTACGGGCGCGCCGTAGGTGGGGCGCGGTGGTACTGCCATCGGACACTTCGCACATCAGCGTGCGGTCGATGATCAGCCGAAGCTCGATCGGACCGTCACTGTAGCGGTAGGCATTGGTGACCAGTTCGGTGGCGATCAGTTCTGTGGTGAACACCATCGCATCCAACTGCCAGTCGGTCAGCTGTCGGATGACCAGCGTCCTTGCCATTCCGGCTGCCTGTGGTTCCCGCGGCAGTCGCCATACCGCGACCTGGTCGGCGGAGAGCGCCCTGGTCCGGGCGATGAGGAGGGTGGCGTCGTCGGTGCGGGGCGGAGGTGCCAGGGCGGCGACCGTGGATGTGGCGATCTCCTCCAGCGAAACGTGGGGGGCTTTCAGAGTGCTGCACAGCAGTGCGAGGTTGTCGTCGATGTCCCGGTCGGCTGCTTCGATGAGGCCATTGGAATAGAGGGCGAGCAGGCTTCCCTCGGCCAGGTGCAGTTCTGCCGCCTCGAAGGGCAGGCCGCCGAGCCCGAGCGGGGGACCGGCCGGCAGGTCGACCAGGCTCGCGTTCCCGTCCGCTGCCACGACGATGGGGGGAGGATGGCCGGCGCGGGCGAGGGAGCAGCGCGTGGTCACCGGATCGTAGACGGCGTACAGGCAGGTGGCGCCGATCAGGTTCTCCCGCGAGGACCCGGAGGTGTCGATATCCTCCGGGTCGTCGGCCAGACGCCCGACGAGATCGTCCAGATGCGTGAGGACGTCGTCCGGTTCGAGATCGAGGTTGGCCAGGGCTTGGACGGCGGCGCGGAGGCGGCCCATGGTCGCTGCGGCGTGGATGCCGTGGCCGACCACGTCCCCGACGACCAGGGCGACCCGGGCTCCTGACAGGGGGATGACGTCGAACCAGTCGCCACCAACACCGCTGGCCGAGCTGGCGGGCAGATAGCGGTGTGCGACGTCGACCGCCAGCTGGCCGGGCAACGTGCTCGGCAGCATGCTCTGCTGCAGCACGAGTGCCGCGTGGTGCTGCTGGGTGTAGCGGCGGGCATTGTCGATGCAGGCGGCTGCGCGGGTGACGAACTCGCCGGCGAGGGCGAGGTCGTCCGGTTCGAAGAGTTCCGCCTGCCGTGTGCGCCACAGGCTGATCACCCCCAGGATGTGACCCCGAGCAATCAGTGGCACCGCCATGAGCGAGCGGATGCCCAGTCTGCGGGCATACTCCGGCCAGCGCGCACCGGCAGGGGTCGAGGAGAGGCAGGACCCGAAGTCGCGCTCCAGGATGGGACGGAGCTCGTCAAGACACCGGTGTTGGGGGGTGTTCAACGGGAAGTCGATCGACTCTCCCACAGGAAACAGGAGCTGCCCGGTCTGCGATCCCGGCGTCTTGGCGGCCACACGGATGACCGGTCCGACGGCGGACGGGGTCGGCTCACCACCGTGGGCCACGGATTCGAGCAGATCCACGGTGATGCAGTCCGCAATGCTCGGGACGGCGACATCGGCCAGCTCCCTGGCGGTCGCGATGACGTCCAGGGTGGTTCCTATCCGGGTGCTGGCCTCGTTGAGTAGAGCCAGCCGGCGCTGCGCCCGGTGTCGCTCGGTGACGTCCTCCACCAGTTGTGCGACTCCGAGAACGGTGCCGACGGAGTCCACCATTCGAAAGGCCGACACGGATACGAAACGTTCGCGGTCGGGATCGCGACGGAGCCTGCACGGCTGTTCGGCGAAGATCATCGGCGTCCCGGTTTCCAATACCCGGGCCAGACCGGCCTCAACCTGGCGCGCGTCCTGCGGGATGAGGAAGTCGGCGATGCGGTGTCCCCTGGCGGACTCCGCACTCGGTAGACCGCTGACCCGGGCAAGCGTTCGGTTCACTCGTAGAACGCGCAGATCTGGGGCATGGCTTGCGAATCCGATCGGGGAACGCCGGAACAAGCCGTCCAGGACCGCTCGGTCCGTTTCCCACTGCACCACCCCCTGCGCCGGGGCCCCGACCAGATACCAGTCACAGCCACCACCTGGCCGCAGTACACGGCGAGCGCGGATGCCCAGCAGAACCTTCCCGCCCTCGCGATGGCGCAGTGGCACCATGCCGAACCAGCCAGGTCCGCGCAGGCAGGAGGCCGTCACCTGCGTGATCCACTCCCTGGCATCCCGATCGATGAGCAGCTCGGCGGCCGGGCGACCGAGCACCTCCTGTGGCCGGTAGCCGAGCAACTCCTGCGCGCGTTCGCTCCAGCCGGTAAGGACCGCTGAGCTGTCCAGCACCGCAGTGGCCGCACGATGCAGTGCGAACGGATCATCGGGGCTCTCCCCGAACGTGCTCACCGATTCGTCCACCATGGCGTAGCCTCCTCCGCCCGAGCTGCCGCCGGCAGGCGAGCAGTTCGCCGGGCCAGGTGGCACAGGCGAACCGGGACCGGGGCGTCGGGGTCCTCCATCTCCAGGATGTCCTTAACCTCCCGGCCCCGCAGCTGCCATCAGGCACGCCCCCATGTTCCACTGGATCACGGGGGCAGACCCGACCGCTGGCGCGACGCCCTTGCCACGGACCCGCCCGACGCAACACCGTCTGGCCGCCGGATTCGAGGGCGCGCAGTATCGGAGGGCTGCCGACCGAGCAGTCCGGGTCGAGCACGCTCATGCGCGCGGCGGGTGCTGCGCGGAGCCGAAGCCCGGCAGCCTATGCCGCCCGCGATATGACGTCGTCGGCCGCCGGATCGGTGTGCTGGACCCACTGAGCGTCCGCCTGGTGGAGGACGGTGACAAGCGCTTCGGCCGCTTGGTCGGTGGAGTCTTTGGGGAGGTGGCCGTAGAGGTTGATGGAGGTGGTGCGGCGGAGGGCCTCGGAGACGATGACAGGTGCCCCGCTGTATCCGCCACCACGGCGACGCTCCGGAAACCTCACCCCGCGCTGCTTCGCCAGCGGCGTCGAGCCCCTTTCGTCGCACTACGTGGCACCCGGAGTGAACCAAGCCCGGTCAGACATCCTTGCCGGCTGGCCGGTTGGCGATCAAGGCCAGTGTCGTTCAGGGGCGGTCGGGGCTGATGCGAAGCAGAAGGAGGACGCGGCGCGCATCTCGTACACCTCGGGCTCGGGTGCGTAGAGGCGCATGGTGATTCCCAGCGGGCGGGAGGGGGCAGGCAGTCCGTTGGACTCCCGGTCGGGGCCGGGGTTGTGCTGCGAGATGTAGACGGTGAGCGAGCCGTCCTGCTTGTCGTAGTCCAGGTCGTCGCGGTCGCCCAGGGCTAAGCGGCCGAGTTCGTTTGCGACCTGGTAGCCCTCGGCGTCGTACATGGTGACCGACCAGAAGTCGCCGGCAGGCGGCAGCTCGGTGGTCTCGAACCTCAGGATGTAGTCGTGGTCGCCGTTGACGGGTTTGTTGTCGGCGTCCGCGTCGGCGTCGGCGTCGGCGGCCAGGACGGGGTAGACGGCGTCCTCGGGAGGGTTGGCGCCGAGCCCGCCGGCGGCGACCACGGCGCGCTTGAGGTAGCTGTCGCCGTAGACGCCCATGGTGTCAAGGGATGTCCCCTCGGCTCCGAAGCTCGCGATCGACCCGGGAGACGGCGGGCGCAGGTCGGCCGTTCCGCTCGTCTGCGGTCTGGCCGTGGTTTTGCCCGCTCTCGCCCGGCTGGCCATCGGCGGCTTCGCTCCGGACGGGCGCTTGGCCCGGGGTGTCCTCGCGCTGTACGCCAGCGGGTTCCTGCTGGTGCTGTTCTCCGGTCGACGGCGCCCTGGTCGGGGCGTCGGGCTCAGGGTGCCGGGTCCGGCGCCGGGGTGAGGTGGATGGTGAACCATTGCGCGGCCAGGTCCGCGGCCTCTTCGAGCGTCCCGGGTTCCTCGAAGAGGTGGGTGGCGCCCGGGATGACGGCGAGCTGGTTCTCGCAGTGCAGTCGTGCCTGGGCCTGCTGGTTGAGGTCGAGGACCACGTGGTCGTCGCCGCCGACGATGAGGAGGGTGGGTGCGGTGACGGCGGGCAGGCGGGGGCCTGCGAGGTCGGGCCGCCCGCCGCGGGAGACGACCGCCCGGACCGTGGAGTCCGGTTCCGCGGCCGCCCACAGCGCCGCGGCGGCTCCGGTGCTGGCCCCGAAGTAGCCGACTGCGAGCCCGCCGACATCGTCGCGGCCGCGCAGCCAGCGGGTGGCGTCGGTCAGGCGTCGGGCGAGCAGCGCGGTGTCGAAGACGTTCGCCCGGTCGAACGCCTCCTCCTCGGTGAGCAGGTCGAACAGCAGGGTGGCAAGGCCCGCCCGGTTCAGCTCGCCCGCGACGAACCGGTTGCGCGGGCTGTGGCGGCTGCTGCCGCTGCCGTGGGCGAACACCACGATGCCCGCCGCCCCCTCGGGTGCGGTCAGCTGCCCGCCGAGCCGCACCGGCCCGGCGTTTACGACGACTTCCGGATCGGCGGACCTCGCCGAAACGGACCGAGCCGGGAGCCGCGAAGCGGGGTCGGGTGGCCGGCCACCGGCCATCCGGACGGCGGCCTCGTCCAGGCAGGCGATCACCTCGGCGTCGGTGGTCTGCGCGAAGTCCTCGTAGAACTGCCCGATCCCGTAGAACTCCCCGGGCGTCGACAGCGCCACCAGTTCGTCCGCCGCGTCCGTCAGCCTGCGGGTCCAGCCCGGCGGGGCGACGGGGACGGCGAGGACCACCCGGGCCGCGCCCTGGTTCCTGGCGATCAGACACGCCGCGAGGGCGGTCGAACCGGTCGCTATCCCGTCGTCCACCACGACCGCCGTACGGCCGGCGAGCTCGGAGCGGGGCCGGTCACCGCGGTACCGCCGTGCCCGGCGGTCCAGCTCGACCCGTTCCCGTGCCTCCACCGCGGCCAGATCCTTCTCGGAGGTCCGCGTTGCGCGCATCACCGCCTCGTTGACGATGCGGACCCCGCCCTCGCCGATCGCGCCCATGCCCAGCTCCGGCTGGAACGGCACGCCGAGCTTGCGCACCACGATCACGTCCAGCGGTGCGTGCAGCACCTTCGCGACCTCGGCCGCCACCGGAATGCCACCACGGGGAAGTCCGAGGACGATCACGTTCCCGCCCCCGAGGTGCCCGAGCCGCTCGGCGAGGCGACGTCCCGCGTCCACACGGTCGACGAAGTACATGACCCGCCCTCCTCCGATACGGGGGACCACGGCCGAGCCCGGGCTCCGTGCCGGGCCGCCCGCCCGCTCCCCACGATCCTCCTGCCGCCGGACGTGCGCGAGCGACCGAGTCGCCGCGATGTCGCCGTCCGTCGACTCCCGGACAGACCCCGTGCGCCGGGGACAGACGTGCCGCCACGGCAACGGCGGAGGAGCATGAAAGGAGGCGGGCAAACCGGGCAGTCCACCTAGTCAAGGTGTACGCGTTGGAGGTCCCCATGACCCGCACTCCCGCACCGGGCCCCGCCGGACCCGTCGTGGTCGGCACAAATGGTTCGGAGCCCGCCCGTCAGGCCGTGCTCTTCGCCCTGCGGGAGGCGCAGGCGCGCGGCGTCGCTGTACGGGCCGTACACGCCTACGGCTCCGCCCACGCCGACCTGTCCGACCTGGGCACGCCCGCCTGGCCCCGCACGAGCGGCGAGCCGCCGACCCACCTGCACGACATCGTCGCCCGCGAGGTGACGGACTCCGTCGAGGAGCTGCGCCAGCAGGTCGGCGAGCCGTTTGTCGAGGTCGAGGTCCACTGCGAGCGCGGCCGACCCGCCCAGGTCCTGCTGGACGCGAGCCAGGACGCGGGCCTGCTCGTGGTCGGATCCCGTGGCAGCGGCGCCTGGGGCCGTCTCGCACTCGGCTCGACCAGCACGGAGATCGTTCATCATGCCCACGTTCCCGTCGTTGTGGTGCCGCCCGAGCCGCCCGTCGCCTCGCCTGAACCAGCGCATGAGCGGCGGCCGGGGAGGCGGCCCGCCTGTCGCCGGTGGCGAATTCGCATGCGACCGGAGATCACCGTGGGCCTCGACGGCTCCCCCGAAAGCCTGTCCGCCGCCCGATGGGCGGCCCGAGAGGCCCACCTGTGGGGACTGCCCGTACGGCTGCTGCACCTGTGGCTGCTCAGCCCCGTCGCGGTGCCGCACCTCCGGAGCGGGGAAGCGGGGACCGCCGTGGGGCAGCGCATCCTCCGGGACGCAGAGAGCGAGCTGCGCGAGCACTACCCGGACGTTCCCTTCACCACCGAACTGCTGCCCGCCGCCACTCCCGCCGCCCTGCTGTCCGCCGCGGGCGACGAGCAACTGCTGGCACTCGGCTCACAGGACATCGGCACCGGAGAGGGCTACCTGATCGGCTCGCTCGCCCTGTACACCGTCGCCCGCTCCGAGCACCCGGTCGTGCTCGTCCGCGCCCACGACCACCCCGACGGCACCCTGACCCCGGCCGCGCAGTCCGGGCCGATCGCCGTCGCCGTGAGCCAGCGCTCCGGCTACGACCGCGTCCTGGAGGTCGCCTTCGACGCCGCCCACCGCACACCCCACTACTGGCCGTCCACGCCACCAGTCGCCGCCCGTCCCTGACCACCTGGCAGGGCCCGCCCGACGAGACCGTCCAGCAGGCCGACCGCCACGAACTGAGCGCGACGCTGCGCCCCTGGCGGGAGAAGTTCCCGGCCGTGGACGTGGTGGAGCGGCTCAGCCACGACAGCCCCGCCCGGGCCGTCGTCGACGCCGCCACCGGAGCACGCCTGCTCGTGGTCGGCCGCGGCGGGTACCGAACCACCCTGGCACCCCGCATCGGCCCCGTCACCCAGGCCGCCATCCACCACGCGCGCTGCCCGCTCGCAGTCATCCCCCCCCGGCCCCGGACCGCACGCACCGACTCGGCGCTCATGGAATGGGGCGGTTCGGCGAGCCGGGCTCAGGGCACCCCGGTCCGGCGCTCCTCTCGGCGCGGCGGAAGGCCGGGCAGCCGAAGGTGCGGCCCGGCGGACGGCGCAGAGGCCCCGGCCGTAACCGTCCAGCGGTCTGGCTGCCGGTCGGCGAACGCGGCGACCAGGTCACAGGCCGTCACCAAGCCCACCAGCCGCCCCCGCTCGTCGGCCACGACCAGTGCGTCGACGCCGGCCAGGTTGAGGACGACTGCCGCCCGGTTCACCGTGTCGTCAGGGTGGACTTGAGAGGGGCGGCGGCCCCGGGACAGCTCTTGTACGGTCGTGCGCGTCAGCGCGGTGGCCGGTGCGGCGCAGGCGACCGCGAGGTCGGCCCGGTCCAGTAGCCCCGTGCAGCGGCCGTCTGCGCGTACGACCGGCAGGTGCCGGTACCCGGAGCGTTCCAGCACTTCCCAGGCCACCAGCACGCTCTCGTCCTCGGTGACGGCATACAGCACGGTGCACATCACCTCGGCCACCGGCCGTTCGGCCGGCGGCTTCTCCGTGTGGGTCGGCGGTTCCATGGACAACCTCCATCCCTTGTGGCGGTACACGGCGAACCCGCCTCGCGGGTAGAGGCCCGCCGGTTTCATTGGTACAGGAGCGGGTCCCGTTCCCGGACCGCATCCAGTGGTGGCTCGCCCGCATCCTGCTCGCCGCGGATCCACTCCCACTCCTCGCCGTGGGCGAGGCGGCTGTGGCAGACATGGAGGAACAGGGGCAGCGCCTCCAGCCGTACCGGCGCGAGGTTCGCCAGGTCCGGCCCGTCCGGGGTGACCAGGAACAGCAGCCCGAGGTCGTTGCGCAGAGCCGGGTGGACGGCGTAGTCGTCGACGAAGTCGCCCATGTCACAGATGATCCGGTCGGCGACCCCGTGGAAGACGTGGACGGAGTGCCCGGCGAGGTCGGCTTCCGCGAGTGCCTGCCGTACCTCGGCGGCGAACAGTGTCTTCGGTGTCGGCGATCGCCGCGGCTGCTCGGCCACACCGTGCCCGAGCATCATGTCACCGGCCAGTGCCACCGTGAGCGCCATTCTTCCGCCCCGCTTACCCATCTGTTCAGACGTCGAGCGTCACCTGGCAGGTCCAGCCCTCGGGGCCGCCGGTCAGGTGGAGGCCGTTCAGTGAGACGGCCTTGGGCACCGCCCCGATCTGTTCGGCGGTGTCGGCGTCCGTCATCGTGAAGCGGACCGACACGGCCCGGCCGTCCCCCGTGTCACGGATCGTGTCTACCTCCGTGTCGAGGGGGATCTCGCCGTCGACGTCCATCCGGTAGATGACCTCCTCCAGGACGGACACCAGCAGATCCTCGTCGCTGTCCGCCGTGACCGCGCACACGCGCTCCCCGGCCGGCCGGGCCGAGGAAATGTCGGCGAGGCCCTCGACCACCGCGTGCACCGCCTCGCGGATGCAGCTCTCCACCGTCGGTGCCCACGCCTCCACCCGCGTGTCCGCCGTGTGTGCCACGGCCCGATGACCGCTCCGTGACCCCCGCCGCCCGGTCACAACCGAGAGCTCCCCTCAATCCGATCCGCGGCCTCATGCCGCCTCGCCCTTCCAGGCTCATCCCGAGCACCACCGCGGGCAATCCGTGCGGGCGCCGTGGGCGGAGACGGCACGATCGTGGCTGCGACCCGGCAGCCGGTGGCCGCTTCTCACGGTGCACCGGGTGCCGGCGAGCGATTCGGGATGCGGAGGCTCCACGACGAGGACGACCCTGGAAGAGACGACTGCCGCTCGTGCAGTAGTCCGTGCCTGGTGGATCAACGCACCCGGCGCCATCCTATGACGATCCGCCGGCCATCGAGGCGTCTGGCAAGGTCGAGAACTCGCACCACAAAGGGAGACACGATCATGACCACGGCACGCGACATCATGCACACCGGAGCTGCCTGTGTGCAGGAGAGCGAAACGCTGGAGACTGCGGCCCAGCGGATGCGCGAGCTGGATGTTGGCGCGCTGCCGATCTGTGGCGCCGACGACCGGCTGCACGGGATCATCACCGACCGCGACATCGTGGTGAAGTGCATCGCCGAGGGCCGGGACCCGAGGACCACGACTGCCGGTGAACTCGCTCAGGGCAAGCCGGTCACCGTCGACGCGGACGCCGACCAGGGCGAGGTTCTGCAGCTCCTAGAGGAGCACCGGATCCGCCGCCTGCCGGTCATCGACGCCCACCGTCTGGTCGGCATGATCAGCGAGGCCGACATCGCGCGGCACCTGGACCGGCACGAGGTCGGCGAGTTCGTCGAGGCCATCTGTTCCGCGCGCCCGAGTCTTCTGTGACCGCCCATCGGTTGCCAGCCACGCAGGCCGAGCAGCCGGGGATGCGCCGTCACATGGAGGTATGACGATTCCGCCGCGACCAGTGCGATGCGTGCGATCTGCCAGGGCCGCGACATCGGCACCCGTATCACCGACCGCGACAGGCCCTGAGCACCTTCCGACAGTATGAGGCAGGGCCGCCGGGCCCGGAGGCGGTCCCGTGCGGTCCCGTTCTGGCTCGTGTGTCAGGTGCCTTTGGAGATCTCCATGCGTCGGGTCGGCTTCTCGGCCTCGCCGATGGGAGCCTTCACGGTCAGTACACCCTTGTCGTAACTGGCCGTGATCTCCTGCTCCTTCACGTCTTCGGGCAGCCGGATTCTGCGGCTGAAGGAGCCGTAGCGGAACTCGGAACGCTGCTTCTCCTTCTTCTCCTTGCTGCGTTCGGCGTGGACGGTCAGGACCCCGCCCTCGAAGGTGATCTTGACGTCCTTGTCCGGGTCGATCCCCGGAAGCTCGGCCTTCACCACGTAGGCCCCGTCCTCCTCGGACTCCTCGACCCGGATGAGGTGCTCGCCCATCCGCAGGTCCGCGGGAGAGTCCTCGAAGCCCCGCTCGGAGGCCGACAGTCGGCGCGCGACCCCACAGCATGGCAGCTCCGGTTCCCCGTATTCGGGCTGGACCGCCGGGAATCAGCCCTCGGCGTCGGACTCCCGAGCGCGGCAGGGCCAGGTGACCCCATCAGGTGGTCGTCCAGGTCCGACGAGCGGGCCCGCCACGTTCGGCCCGGCCCGCGTGCCGCCCGCTCGGTGGCACGTGAGACTGACCGCGAGCTCGCGGTCAGTCTGATCGCGCGGAAAGGAAGCCACGATGTCCACGGCGGCGCCCCCGGCGCAGATGCTCACGGCACCCGTTGATCTCGATCATCCGGGGCACTACCTGCACTGGGGCGTGATCCAGATCTCGGTGGCCAACCTGGTGGTCATCGGCCTGATGGTTGTGGTCTTCGTGGCCGCCCTGCTGCTGCCCTTCCCGCGCCCCGGGAAGCGCGACGATGACTAGCTGGACCGCAGCGGTACGGCGCTACGCCGTCAGGAGGCTGCCGCCCGAGAAACTGCTGCCGGACACTCAGCCCGCCTACATGTCGTCATGGATCTACGTCTTCGGCGTGCTCACCGTGTCGTCGCTGGTCGTGGTGCTGCTCTCCGGCGGGGTGCTGGCACTGATGGGCCCCGGCTGGTGGCACGCTTCGAGCGTCGGGAAGTACGTCAACAGCGTGCACCTGTGGAGCGTTGAGCTGCTCATGGCGGTGATGGTGCTCCACCTGTGGGGCAAGTTCTTCATGGCCGCGTGGCGCGGCCGACGGGCCCTGACCTGGGTCACCGGTGCGGTCACCTTCCTGGTCTCGATCGGCACCGCGTTCACCGGTTACCTGGTGCAGCAGAACTTCGACTCCCAGTGGATCTCCGGGCAGGCCAAGGACACGCTCAACGCCGTCGGGATCGGCGCCTGGTTCAACGTGCTGGACTTCGGCCAGATGCTGATGTGGCACATTGTCCTGTTCCCGTGTGCGATCGCGCTGCTGACCGCCTGGCACATCCTGCTGGTCCGCGCCCGCGGGATCGTCCCCCCGATCGGCGCGAGCGCACCGGAGCCCACACCGTGAGCCGCACGCGGGTGCCGCGGCCGGAGGTGTTCCCCACCCGCCGCTACGACCTGGTCAAGGAGTTCACCGTCGCACTGGTGGTGGCCGCCGTGCTGAGCGCCGGGCTCGCCGCGCTGTTCTCCTCCCCGGACGAGACCCCGATGACGCTGGCCTCCTGGTCGACCGCGGAGCCGAATGATTTCACCGCAACGGCCGTCGCGGAACTGGCCGGTACCAGCACCTCCGCGCAGTACGGGCCGCCGTACAACCGGGTGCCGGGTGCCGGGCAGAAGCTCGGTCCGGTGAGTCTGCAGAGTGCCGCAGGGGTGCGCCATCCGGTGGATCCGGCCGAGGACTTCGTGCTGGGGCCGTTGCGGCAGTCCCCGGAGCCCCCCGAGGTCACCGCCGCGCTCGCCCAGTGGAGCGCGGCCTCGCCCGATCAGCGGCAGGCCTGGAGCTCGGCCTATGCCGATGCGCTGAGCAAGGCCCCGGTCGGCGACCCGGCGAAGGTCGCCCCCGGCGACTACGGACCGGTCCCGGCGCTGACCGGCCGCCTGCTGACCCTTGCCCAGTCCGGCTCGCTCGACGGTCAACTCCTCGCGCAGGGCCGCTTCTACCAGACCGACTACACCAAGCCGATGCTCTTCCTCGCGGACGGCTCCCACCTGTCCGACCGGGCCACCGACCAGCACCTGACCGGCAGCCAGTGGGGAATGATGAACGAGACCGGGAACTACCCCGGACAGGCCTGGCTGTGGCTGTACACCTTCTGGTACCAGATCGACCCCTTCAAGACCTCGACGAACGCGGACGCCGAGATCTGGGCCATCATGGCGGGTCTCAGCCTCGGTCTGGTCCTGGTGCCCTTCATCCCGGGGGTCCGGTCCATCCCCCGCTGGACCAGGGTCTACCGCCTCGTGTGGCGCGACTACTATCGGGACCGCCGCTGAGCGGGCGCCGAACCGACCCCGGCGGGTCCGGAACCCCGCGGCCGCACGGGGCGCGCATGGGGATCCGAGCCGGTCAGGAGGCCAGGGTGCGCGACATGCCCTTGAGGGCGAACTCCATGGCCTGCCAGGGGCGCCCGCCGTGGAACGGACGGCCGGCGCGGAACCGGACGGGCAGGTAGAGGCCGAGGGCCTTCTTGCCGAGGCGCCAGAGCGGGGAAGTGCCGACGCGGTAGGCGTCGCGCGCGTCGGCCGCCACACGTACGGGCCGGGCCGGGTCGCCGGTCTCCTCCAGCGGCACCTGGGCGAAGGTTGCCTTGTCCAGCATCTCCATCACGCACATGCTGATCGGTTCGAACGACCTTGGTTGGGACAGCAGTTGGGGGTCGACCACGGTGCAGATATGCTGGGTGACGGCGTCGGCCTGGAGGAAGGCCAGGAAGGCCTGCTTCACCGGGAAGTCCCCCGCGTCGCCCGGCGCGTAGATCCGCGGGTGCCCGCGCACCTGCCGGGTGTCCGCGTGGGTGTGCAGGAACCCCCTGTCGTCGTGCGGCAGTTGCGGGTAGTCGACGGCGGAGACGTATGGCGGGAAGGCGACGAGCAGGTCGTACGGGCGGACGGAGCCGTCGGCGTAGCGGACCTCGTCGTGGCCGACCTTCTCCACCATAGCCGAGGTGTGTCCCTCGATGCCCCGGGCTGCGAACTCCTGCTCCACCACCTGGTGCAGCCGCGGGCCGAAGGCCTGGATGTAGCCGGACTCGTAGGTGGTCCAGGTCAGGTCGACGTACGGTCGCAGGTGCGCCCGGCGCAGCCAGGTGTCCAGCATGAGCGCGATCTCGTACAGCGGCCCGGCGCACTTGTTGTTCGGCGGGACGAGGAACAGCACCCGGCGGTGCTGCCGGGCCTCCGCGACCTCCTTGAGCTCTTGGAGGCGATGCCCCAGCGAGCGCATCTGGCGGGGAGTCCACACCGCCTGGGCGTGCTCGGCCAGGCCGGGCACCTCCTGTGGACGCATCGCGGCGCCAGTGGCGAGGACCAGGAAGTCACCGCGCAGCCGGGTGCCGTCGGTGAGGTCCACCGCCAGGGCGTCCGAATCGACGTCGGCCACCGTGCCTTGGTGGAAGGAGATGTGGCGGCGGAACAGCGGTCCGGGCAGGTGGATGTGGAGCGGGTCCTCGTCGGCGCCGAACGGCAGGTAGATGGTGTTGGGCTTGAACAGGAAGTCCTCCCGGTCGGCGGCGAGGGAGAGTCGGACGCGGTCGCCGAGCAGGTGGCGCAGCCCGAAGGCCGTCTCCAGTCCGGCGAATCCGCCGCCGGCCACGAGGACGTGCGGTTTCGAGTTCATCGCAA
>NZ_JBIRFA010000073.1:0-20234 GCF_044327205.1 Kitasatospora sp. NPDC018058
CCCCTGTACGACGGCGAAGCGCTCTCCACGACAGGCCCTTCCCAGCCACGACCAACCCGAAGATCATCTCACTCACCGATCAACGTGACAGCACCCTCGCGGAACCCGTGCACCCCTCCTGTCGGGTCCCGCACACGGGGCACGGCATCGGATCTTCCCGGGTCCGCGCCGTCACCCGGATCAGGCCACCCTCGTCTGCCACACCCTCGATGACCAGCGCCGACAACTCCGAAAACACCACGCCCAGAAGCTCGTTGACCTCCCGCACACCATGCCAACGATGCCGGTCACCCTTCGTTACCACCGATTACGGAACAGAGCCGAAGACACCATACAGACCCTCCGCCCCGACGGCCTGACCCCGGCGGTGCTGCGCCAAACCAGCTGGGGTGATGGTCCGCCAGAGTGATCGCGTCACGGTGTCCGGCGCAACGCGATCGGCCGCGGGCCGAGCACTGCGACGATGGCGACCACATCGAGCGGTCCACCATTGCGGGGACCGCCCACCGAACGGGAACACACGGCTCGGGCCGGACGACGCCTCGACGGGCCCCGAGCCCGGGCCGACGGAACGAGGAGTCCATGCGGCCCACCCCACTCATGCGTTTCCTGCTCGCACTCCCCCTGCTCCTGGGCCTCGCCGGCATCGCCGCGCCCGCGCAGGCCCTCACACCGGCCGGCGGCAGCGTGCAGCCGTCCGACCCGCCGGCCCCGACCGCCGAACGAGCCTGCGCACCGGCCCAGCCCCCGGCGGCGGACGCGCCGACCACAACACTGACCGCCCCGTCCGGCGCGGTGGCCGAGGTGCCGTCCGACCTGCGGGCGCCCTGTTTCGCCCTGATCCGCACCGACCTGCGCCGGCTGCGACGCCTTCAGCCCGGCACCGAGCCGCCGGGCTTCGGAGCGCGCGACCTCCAGGCCGCCTACGACCTGCCCCGCAACGGCGGCAGGGACCGGACGGTGGCCATCGTGGTGGCCTTCGACGACCGCACCGCCGAGAGCGACCTCGCGGTCTACCGGGAGCAGTACCACCTGCCGCCGTGCACCACCGCCAACGGGTGCTTCCGCAAGATCAACCAGAACGGCGGCAGCACCCCGCCCCCGACCACCGACCCCGGCTGGGTGGTGGAGACCGCCACCGACCTCGCCGCCGTCAGCGCCGCCTGCCCGGACTGCCACCTCCTGCTGGTCGAGGCCGACGACGAGCTGCTCCGCAACGAGATCCACGCGGTCGGCCAGGCCTTCCAGCAGGGCGCCACGTTCATCTCGATGAGCTTCGGCGCGCCGGAATTCCCCAACCAGACGCTCCTCGACGCGTTCTTCAACCACCGCGGCATCGCCTTCGTGGCCAGCAGCGGTGACATCGGCTACCCCAACCCGACCTGGCCGGCGGCCTCCCAGTTCGTCACCGCCGCCGGCGGTACCAGCCTGCACCGGCAACGGTTCCCCCTGCCGCCGTTCACCCGCTGGGGCTGGTCCGAGAGCGCCTGGTCCGGCTCCGGCTCCGGCTGCTCGTTCTTCGAGCCGAAGCCGTCCTGGCAGCACGACCCCGGCTGCGCCAACCGCACCATCGCCGACATCTCCGCCGTCGCCGACCCCGCCACAGGCATCGCCGTCTACTTCACCGACCCCACCGACGGCGCCGGCTGGCACGTGATCGGTGGCACCAGCGTCGCCGCACCGCTGATCACCGGCATGTACGCGGTCGCGGGCACCCCCGGCGCCAACGACTTCGCCGCCTCCTACCCCTACGCCCGGCCCCGGGCCTTCAACGACATCGTCACCGGCTCCAACGGCTCCTGCGGCGGCTCCTACCTCTGCACGGCGCTCCCCGGCTACGACGGCCCCACCGGCCTCGGCACCCCCCACGGCGTCCGCGGCCTGCGCCGCTGACCCACCCCATCCCCTCGGCGCACCGGGCCGCCCCTGCGGCGGCCGGTGCGCCGTTCATTTCTTTGCGCGCATCACGCCAACGACACAGGGTGAGTTGCTTCACGGCCCTGCCCGCCGCGCTCATCCGTACGATGCCGAGGAGCGCCATGCCGAACACCCTCGACCCTGACCTCCCGCAAACTTTCCGAATCGAGCGCATCAGCGCCGACCTCCACCACGGCATCGCCCTCGACGACCACGGCCACCCCGAGTACACGCTCGTCGCCGTCGCGCTGCGCCACGACACCGGATGGCACGTGATCGACACGATCGGCTCGGTGACCGGGCTCGCGGACGAGCAGGAGGCGCTCGCCTGCCTTGCCGAGGTGACTGCCGAACGCCTTGGCTCATCTTCGATCAACGACGGCCGCCACCTGGATGTTGACGGCATGTGTCTGTGCGCCAACCGCTGTTGCATGCCGGGATGGGACGCCGAGGGCCGCGCGGGGTGGCGGTGAAGTACAGGCGCCGCGCGGCGGCGACCTGGTCGTCGGTGTGGACGGCGGCCCAGGGCTTGCCGTCCGAGCCTGCGGTGCGGTGGGCTTCGTCGATGACGACCAGGTCCCAGGCGGGCAGGCCGTGCAGCCGGTGGGCCTGGACGATGCGCTCCAGCGAGGCGTAGGTGGCGTACACGGTGACCGGCTGGTCGGGCTTCTCGGTGGCGACCAGGTCGGCGATCCGCGGGGCCTTGGTGGTCACCTGGGCGTGGACGCGGCCGTCGGCCTCCGCGCTCTCCAGCGCCTCCTCCCGCGAGCATGCCGCCACCGCCAGGCCACGGCGGCCGCCCTTCGTCGACCAGGACTCGGCGGTCTGCTCCAGCAGCTCGATCGTCGGCACCAGCACCAGTACCCGACCCCGCGCGGCCAGGCGGCGGGCGCAGCCGGCGGCGATCAGCGTCTTGCCGGATCCGGTCGCCGCGACGACCGTCGCCCGGCCGCCGTCCTTCACCTCCCGGACAGCGGCCGCGACGGCGTCCTTCTGGAACCAGTGCAGCGGCAGCGAGTTCACAGCTGTGCCGAGCGGCTGGGCGGGCACGGGCGGCTGCGGCTGCGGGCGCAGCCCGGCCGGCACGTCCTGCTCGGCGGTGGCGGTGGTGGTCTCCACGGCGGTGCTTCTCCTTCGGATGCTGAGACGGCGGGGCCGGTGCGGGCGGTGCTGTGGGAGGGTCGGGGGCGGGCGGCCTCTCCCTGCGGCCAGGTCATGGTTGGGGAGAGGCCAGCCGGGCCTACTCACTGCTCGGGGATCCAGCCGCGGACCTCCAGGTAGGCGATGTCGGCGTCCTCGACGGCGCGGCCGGTCTCCACCAGCCAGGCCCGCATGGCCTCGGTGACGTCGCCGTGGTGGTCGGCGACCCGCTGGGACCACTCGGCGGCGTCGAACCCGCCGGTGCTGGCGGAGCCGTGGGTGCGCTCCTCGGTGCCGTCCGCGCGGGGGACGAAGCCGCGCCGGATGCCGCCGGAGTCCTGCTCCGAGCCCGCGCTGTAGACGTACTGGTTGGCCTTCATCCGGACCGTGAACGCCAGGCGGCCGCCGGCCTGGCCGGTCTCGTGCACCACGGGCACGAGGTGGGAGGCGCCGGACTTGATAGCCTGCTTGCCCGCCCGGCCGGCCATGCTGCCGCCCGCCTCGCCCACGGTGTCCTTGCCCAGTCGTCGAGGCCGCCGGGCAGCGGGGCGCAGGGCAGGGCGCGGCGGGGTGGGGCCTGGCGTTGGTGTTCGCGGGGTGGGGCGTCGTGGGTGGTGGTGCCGGTGACGGCGGTGATGATGACCTCGTTGATGAGCATGGCGTGGCGGGCGCCGGTCTGGCCGGCGCCGCGGGCGTTGCCGCCCATGTCGCGGTCGTCTTCGAGGGCTTCGGCGGCGGCGAGCAGGCCGAGCGGGGTGAGGCCCCAGATCTTCTCCGCGCCGGGGCCGCCTGGCTGTGGCTTGGAGCCGGCGGTCTTGTCGGTGGGTTTGCGGCCGGGCGGGCAGGTGGTGCCGCGTGGCTCGACGAGCTTTTGCTTCTCCAGGTCTTTGACGGCTTCGGCGACGTGCTCGGTGCGGTTGTGCTCGCGGTCGTCGGTGCCGCCCGCGATCAGGGCGTGGAGCTGCTTGTAGGTGGCGATCTTGAGGACGCCGAGGACGGCGAGGACGTCGTCCCGTACTGGGCCCCAGGAGCCGTTGGGGTTGCGGGCGGAGCGGCGGAAGTGGACTCGGCCGGGCCGGGCTGGCGGTTGCTGTTCGTCTCGGGCGTGCTCCTGGTCCTCGTGCATGTCCGCTCCCCGTCGTTGGTGCTGATCTTCCTCATCTCTCTACCTCACGGCACCGACACCCGGCCGCCGCCCACCGCCCCCGGCCACCCAGCGCCGACCACCGGGAGGCGCGCGGCCACCCGGCCGCGAGGGGAAGGGGCAGAGCGGACCCGGAGCGGCAAGCAGGGCCCGTCGGACCAGGAGCGAACCCGGGACCGTACCGCCCCACCCAACCGCCAACCACCAACACCACAAGCCAAGGGAAAGAAGGGGAGGGAGAGGGTTGTCGGCAAGCTTGGTGGCCTCGATTTTGGGCCCTGGCCTGCGGGAATGTCGAAACCCTTGGGAGGGAAGCCCCCCGGGGCAGCACCCGGGAACGTCCCCGGGGAGACACCCGGGGATTTGTTCCGCCTCGCCGGGCCTTGGGCGCGCTCTGACGGCGGCTCACAGCGGCCCTGGACGGCCACGAGGAACGCTACCCGCCACGGGTCCGCCGCACGCCGCCGACGGCCGTTCTGGCGTCGCCTCAGGCCCGTAGCGTGCCGAGCGTGGAGACCGTCGGCACCGGCCCCGGGCGCAGCCGGGCCGGCGGGGCGGCGGGGGTGGGGATGTGGCGCAGCGCGGCGATGGCGTCGACGGCGGCCTGCTGGGTGGGCTGGGGCGGTTACGGGCGGGCCGGAGGGTCTGGGGCTGGCGCGGGGCGGGTCCAGGGCGGTTGCCGGCGGCGGGACGGGTGTAGGGCGTCATGGGCGCTGGGTCCGCCGCGCCGGGCGGCCGGGGTGCTGCTCACGTCCGGGTCAACGAGCGGGGCCCGGTGCCGTGGCGGGCGGCGGTCGCGGCGCCGTCGCGGGCCGCTTGCGAGACCTTCCACTGGGCCGTACGGGACACCCGGGGTGCTGCTGCTCTCTCGGCCATCCGAGGGCCGTGGAGAGAAGTAGTCGGCGTCCGCGTGTCGGGTTGTCCCGTGCTCTGACCTGCGGCATCAAGGTTTCCGGGGGCTACCTCGATGCAACCTCAGAGGCAACCCCACGGGCAACCTCAGAGGCAACCTCAGAGGCAGCCGGTCACGGCTGTGACTTTGCACGGTAGATGGCCACTTTGCAGGGTTGATGGCCAAGGTTTTCACGCTATCTGGCCAGCCTGAGCAGGCTGGTTGGCCACGGGTCATGTCACTGGTTGACCGCCGTGTGCTGCCGGCCGCCCTGTTGGCCGATTCCCTGGGACCAGCAGGCGGCCTGCTGCTGGTCAGTCCCGAGGGGCGCCCTTGATGATCCGGCCGATGATGGCTGCGGCCCGCTCCGGGTGCTCTTCCAGCCACCTGCCGAGGTGTTGCCGGACGGCCTCTTCGACGCAGACACGCACTGCGGCGTTGCCCAGCACGCCCCGCGTGGAGCCATCGAACTCGGGATCGTCCAGCTTCACTGACACGACCGCCGTCAGGCCCTCGCCGATTCGATCGCCTTCCAGGTTGGGGTCCGACGTTGTCAGCAGTCGCTGCTCCCGTGCGTACGCGGTGACCGCGGCCGCCACTCCGTCGCGGAAGCCGCGCTCGTGGGTGCCACCGATGGTGGGTCGACTGTTGGCGAAGCTCCGAAGCCGTTCCTCTGGGGAGTCACGCCAACGAAGGGCGACCTCCACCGATCCGGCCATTCGCGGGTCCTCCCGCTCGAAGCCGACGATCTGCCGATGAACGGGTGTCTCTTCCTGCTCGTCGAGGAGGGCCACGAAGTCCCGCGCACCGCCCGGGTACCGGAACCGTGCCGACCGGGACTCGCCCGGACCGCGCTGGTCGGTCAGTGAGATCTCCAAGCCCTTGTTCAGCAAAGCCAGCTCCCGGAAGCGATCGGCCAAGCCGTCGAACGAGAACCCCGCTGCCCCGAAGATGTCAGCGTCGGGCCAGAAGGTGATGGTGGTCCCGCTTCCGGTCGAGGTGCCCGCCTCGGTAAGCGGGGTGACGGCCACGCCACGCGCGTACTCCTGGACCCAGCGGGCTCCCCCACGCCGCACCTCGGCCGTCATCCGGCTCGACAGGGCGTTGACGACGAAGGGTCCCACCCCGCAGAAGCCGAGCGTCACGTCGTGGCGGCCTCCGGTCCCCGCCCCGGTCTGCATGCGGGTCAGCAGGGCTTCGAGGCCGGAAGTGCCGCTGGCTCCCGATTCGTCGATATGAACTCCCCGCCCGTCGTCGGCGACACGCACGCCGCCGTCGGGTGTGAGGGTGACGTCGACGCAGCTGGCGTGGCCGGCGAGGACCTCGTTCACGGCCCGGTCGGCGACCTCGAAGACCATGTGGCGCAGGCCGCGTTCACCGGTCGAGCCGATGTACATCCCGGGCCGCTTCCGGATGGCCTCGCACCCTTCCAGCACCTGTATCTGGCTGGCGTCGTACTCGCTGGCTTCCCCGCTCATGTTGTCCCCTCCGATGCTGTCCTGCAGAACTCCTCACCCTAGGCGAATCCCTGGAAAATACCAGGTCAGACTGTGTTTGCTGGGTCCACAGGCGGGCAGGTGAGAGCTCGTCCGGAGGCGGTCGACCCCGGAGTCGCGAACTGGCGCCGGACTTCCGCCACGGGCCCGGCGAAGCCGCGTACGACGCCATTCCCACCGGCGCCGAGGTCACCAATTTCATGAATTTGCGCGTCGCCCAGGAGTTTTAGGAGTTCTCGCAGAGGCGATCGAGGCGGTCCACCGGGAGGGCAGAGCCTCCCGCCGTACCTGCACAACAGCGGCCCGTACAAGGCACCACGTACGGCTGAACACCGCCCGGCTCGGAGCCACGCGTACAGCCTGGCCAACTACCCTGAAAACTTTGGCCAATTACCATGCACAGTCACAACGGCTGGCGGACGAGGCCGGCGGCGTCGATCAGGCCCTGGTCCAGGGCCTGGCGGACGAGCAGGGCGGCGTCGTCGGCGGTGTCGCAGGCGAGCGGGCGGCCGGGAGCCGTGGAGTCGACGAGGAAGCGGCCGTCGACCAGCACGGCCCAGCCGTCCACGCGGCCGGCGCCGTGCTCGATCCAGCCGAGCGCCCGGCCGTCCTTGCGGACGTAGAAGAGGCCGGGGGCCCGGCTCCAGCCGACGAGGTCCCAGCCGGGGCCGAGCAGCCGGGCGGACGGGCGGACGGGGCGCGCGTCTCATCCAGCGGACAGCTATGCAGCTGCGGTGGCCAGTGCGCCTTGTGGCCGGGGCACCGTTTGCACCGGGGTTCCGGTCGCCGGGTCGGCCGCCGTACCGGCCTGGCCGTCGACGCGGACTCAGGAGGCGGAGCGCAAGGGATGCCTGTGTCAGAGCGGCCTGATGTTCGCGGCCTGCAAGCCCTTCGGGCCGGTCTTGACTTCGAACTCGACCTTTTGGTTCTCCTGCAAGGTCTTGAACCCCTCCGTCCTGATCTCCGAGAAGTGGGCGAAGAGATCGTCACCTCCGCCCTCCGGGGTGATGAGCCCGTACCCCTTGGCGTCGTTGAACCACTTGACCGTTCCAGTCGCCATCGTGTCGCCCTTCTCGTTGAACGAAGCCGCGCCAGGCATCCAACCCTGCCATGGACATGATCGATTCTCAGGTTAGCGTCACCGCCTTCCGCAGGGGGCAGAACGCCGAGATACCAGGTGCGGCCAAGCTGGTCCAGGGTGGGCTTTTCAACGAGCGCCATCAACGCCGGGCCGCCGGCGGTGCGGGTCAGGTCAGCTGCTGGCCCCGGCCGGCGCGGAGCAGGGCGACGGCGTGGGGCGCGTCCGTGGAGAGCCAAGGGTCGCCGTCGGTGGCGTCGATGATCAGGCGGCCCTGGATGTAGGCGCCCCAGCCGTCGCCGAGCGCCTCGATCCAGCCCAGCAGCTGGCGGTTCGGGTCGCGGACGGCGAACAGGTCGGGAGCGCTGCTCCAGCCCTCCACCACCAGGTCGCTCCCGTCAATGCTCCAGGTGTCGGTCGGGGCGCCCAGGCCGCGGGCGAGCGGCGAGTGGGTGGTGGGCTCGGCGGCGAGCGCCAGGCGCAGCTGCTGGGGGACGGTGGCCGGGTTCTGCGCGGCGGCGGTGTCCGTGGTGGTGTCGATGCTCGGGGTTGTGGCGGTCCGCGGCGGGATGGCGTCAACGTTGACGGCGGGGCCGTCGAGCAGGCGACCGGCCGGGAAGTCGTCCCCGGCGGTGACGGGCAGCTTGCCGAGGAGCTGGCGTACGACCTCGGCCCCGACGTCGTCACCGGAAGCCTGGCTTTGTTCACGAGAACGACTCTGTTGCTTAATTCGGGTTGGTGATCAAGCTGCGAGTTGGTGAGCGAGTCGTGTGAGTCGGCTGGTCCGCGGGCGTCGGGCCTGATCGGTCCAGTGGGCGTCGAGCCGGATGACGTTGATCGCGGTGGCGGAGTAGGCGTGTTGCAGGCTGACCTTGGGCAGGCCGCGGTAGCGGGCCCGGCGCAACCCGGTGGCGTCGAGGGCCTGGTTGATCGTGCCCTCGATCCCGGCGCGGAGGGCGTACTTGGCCTGCCAGGTGTCGGTCTTCTGCTCGGCGCGGGCGGCGGCGACAGTCTCGTGCAGCTCGCGGGGTCGCAGGGTGAGCATGCGGTTGTCGCGCGCGGCGGTGGTGCACTTGCGGCGGGAAGGGCAGGGGCTGCAGTCAGCTCGGGCGAACTCGATCACGATGGCGTCGTGGCCGTGCTGCTGGACGGGATACCAGCCGGTGCTGGTACGGCTTTCAGGGCAGCGGACCTGACGAGCTGTCCAGTCGATGCGGAAGGCGCTCTTGTCGAAGCCTTCGGCGGCCCGGGCCTGCGCGGAGTGGTCGGCCGGCAGCGGTGTGATCACGGTGATGCCCTCGCCTGCGGCGGCGGTGACCAGCTCGGCGCAGGGGTAGCCGGAGTCGAGGTAGTGCTCGCCCGGCTTGACCTGTCGCTCTGTCAGGCGCTGTTGGATGCCGGCGGTGGCGGTCACGTCCGGTGCGGTCGAGACGGTGGTGGTCACATCGGTGATCAGGTTCGGGGCCTGGGCGTCGGCTCCGGCCGCAGCTGCGGCGCCGGTGGTGCCGTCGTCGCAGGTTTCGGTGAGGTGGACCTTGTAGCCGCACCAGAACAGCTCGTCTCCCTTGGCGGACCAGCGCGCGTCGCGGTCGTAGGGGGAGGCGAGCCGCAGATGGCCGGGCGGGACGCCGTCCACCTCGGCCTCCCGCTTCCTGACCACCTCCCGTCCCCGGGCGTCGGTGTGCACGTAGTAGGTCTGCATGAAGATCCGCCGCAGCAGCTGGACTGCCTCGATCTCCCGCAGCCACACCGGGGCGTCGGGCGCGTGGATCGCGTGCAGCAGTGCGGGCGCGTCCTGGCCGTAGACCTCGGCCAGCCGGTCCCGCTTCGTCTTCGACGTGGGCAGCCGCCATGAGTCGACCCTGGCCGCATACCGCAGTTCCAGCTCCGTTACCGGCATCGCCTGCCCGAGCCAGGACGGGGCCGCGACGGCCAGTGCCTCCAGCGCCGCGCGCACGCTCTCCCCGGCCAGCTCCAGCCGGTTCAGGTCCCGCACCGCGCTGATGACATGGGTGGAGTCGGTGCGCTGCTTGCCCCCGGCGCCGATCAGCCCCTCCTGGCGGCAGTGTTCCACCAGCCGGTCGAAGAGCAGGCGCTCCATGCCGTGCTCGACCAACCGGGCCCGGAACTTCGCGAGCACCGTGAAGTCGAACCCCGGATCGGCAAGTTCCAGGCCGAGGGCGTACTTCCAGTCGATCGCGCGGACCGCCATGTCCGCGGCCTGGCGGTCGGTCAGGTTCTCGGCGAACTGCAGCACTGTGACCAGGGCCGGCATCCCCGGTGACAGGCCCGGCGCCCCGCGCACCCCAAACGCGGACACGAACGGCTCGTCCGCGAAGACCTCCGCCAGCTTCTCACGCACCCGCATCGCCAGCGTCCCCGTCGGGAAAGCCGCCGCCGCGACCAGCGCCGTCTGCTCCGGGACCTCCGGCAGTCCCGCCCCCCTCATCGACACCCGCACCACCCCCGCAACCGCCTGCCCACGAGACAACCGCAGGAGCGATCATGCCGCAGTCAACCGACCTGCGGTCCGAATTGAGCAACAGAGTCCTGGCCGCGTTCAAAGCGGGTCCCGGCGTGGACGAGGGCAACGAGGTGGGGTGCATTCACGGCTCGCCAGCGGGCCTGGGCGGACTCGACGAGCTTGAAGACCATCGCCAGGGCGGCGGCTCGGGATCCGGCGCCCTTGGTGACCTTGGTCCGCAGACGGACGGTCACGAAGGTCGACTCGATGGGGTTGGTTGTCCGCAGGTGGATCCAGTGCTCGTAAGGTCGACCCGGAGCGCGGTGCTGGCCTTGCGACCAGCCCGTTTCCCCGGGCCGCCTCCCGAACCCGTCGTGCCCATTACTGAGCAACGGGCTCTCCACGAGCCCCATCGGGGCCCGAAGAGTTCGTCAGGCGCTGTCGCGTTGGCCGACCGGGTGAGATGATCTTCTGATCGATCACGGTGGAGGGGGATCATTCGTGGAGAGCACGTCGCCGTCGTACAGGGGTCACCGGTACCCGGTCGAGGTCATCTCCCACTGTGTGTGGCTGTACTTCCGGTTCCCGCTGTCGTTTCGCGAGGTGGAGGAGCTGATGCTCCAGCGCGGTGTCGTCGTCTCCTACGAGACGGTCCGGCGGTGGTGCCTGAAGTTCGGGCAGACCTACGCCGATGCGCTGCGCCGCAGGCAGCCCCGGATCGGGGACAAGGTGGCATCTGGACGAGGTCTTCATCAAGGTCAACGGCGAGCGGAAGTACCTGTGGCGGGCCGTTGACCAGGACGGCAACGTGCTGGACATCCTCGTGCGGGGGCGGCGGGACAAGGCCGCGGCCAGGCGCTTCCTGCGCCGCCTCCTCAAGCGGACCCGCGCGGTGCCGAGGGTGATCGTCACGGACAAGCTCCGCTCCTATGGAGCCGCCTACCGCGAGGTCATGCCGTCCGTGGAGCACCGCTCCCACAAGGGTTTGAACAACCGGGCCGAGAACAGCCACCAGCCCACCAGGCAACGCGAACGCGCCATGAAGGGCTTCCGCTCCGCCGGCGGAGCACAGAGGTTCCTGTCCGCGTTCAGCGGCATCTCACCCCACTTCCGACCCCGCCGCCACCTGATGGCCGCCACCGGCTACCGAGCCGAGATGACCGTCCGCGTCGCGATCTGGGAGCAGGTCACCGGAGCCGCCGGCCCGCCCACCCCGGCCTGAACACACAGCTGCAACCCGGCCCCGCCACACCCCGACACACCCTCAGGCACTCTCGCACCCAACAACGTGACAACGCCGGGGCGCCGGTTCCAGCAACCGCAGCAGGGCGTCGTGGCCGAGCCGGACGGCGACGTCGGCGGGCCGCTCCCCGTCCGTCGAGCGCAGGGTACGCCAGGCACCGGCGTCCAACAGCTGCTGGACGACCTCGGCCGGCGCGTTGTGCCAGGCGGCCTGGTGGCGGCACCCAGCCGCTGCGGCCGCCGGCCCGACGGGTGTTGGCCAGGCTGGGCGACTTCGCGACAGCGGCCAGCACGGCCGCCCAGTCGCCCCGGTGCGCCGCATCGGACAGCTGGTCCCGCTCGGCCTGGTGGACGTCCTTGTAGACGCCCCGCTCCGCCACGCCGTCCCAATCGGCCAACCGTTTCCCCCTCACTCCGCTGCGTCATGCTAGCCCGGAGCGCCCGGCCGTCCGGTTGTTCGAGGTCAAGTGCTCAGCTGGCGTCCTCGTCGTCTCCGGTCATGTCGTACTCGTCGACATCGAGCTCGCCGCCGTCACCGCTGGCCTGACGCTGCCCTGGAGCTCTGGCGTCGTCGAAAGACACGTTAAAGCTCCTGGATCGGGGAGCCATCGGCCAGGCACTGCGGGCAGTGCTGGACTCGGTCGGCCAGGACCAACGGTCGAGGGCTCCGCAGCCGTGGCCCTGCGCTCCGATGAGCAGCAGCAGCTTGCCTCCACGGATCAAGGACGTACATGCTGCCTCGTAGCGCGTCCTGATCGGCGACGCGCTACGACGCGATCTGCCCGCCAGCACAGCCGACGGGCAGTCGTGACGATCAGACTCAGCGGGTTGTGGGAAGCACCGAGGAACAGAAGTCCTTGTCGGATCCCTCGACCTCGCCACCCAGCCACCAGTCAACCATCCGGTTGCCCGTCTGTGGGCCGACGATGCCGTCGACATCGAGATTAGCGTTGCCGCCCTGGAAGTCCTTCACGCCCCGGAGCGTGGCAGGTCCGAAGACTCCGTCCATGTCAATGGCGAACGCGCCCTGCATCTTCTTGCCGTAATAGTTGTTGACCGCAATCTGAACGCATTTGACGCCCGGCCCGGACATCCCGTAGCTGATGTTTCCGACACGCGGGTTCGCGCTCGCCGACGTGGCGGCCCCCGTGACGGTCATCAGGAGAGCGGTGGCACCGACTGCCAAGCCCCTGAGCGATGCATGCTTGCCCATGTTCAACTGTCCCCCAGGAAAGGTAATTTCAAAATTCGCCGATATCACGTCAGCGATGCGACAACTAGAAGGGTGCGCTGCGGGTCGGCCGCTGGCGCATCTCAATCATACGCATTCGCAGAGATACTGATGGATCGTCAGCGCTGTCCCAGTGGCGGCAAGGCTGTCTCACGCCGAAAACCTGGACAATGAGACGCAGGTCAGCCTGTGAACATGAGACGTCCCACCACTGAGGTTGAGACAGGCAGGCCTACGAAGCCCTGGTCGGCTTCGGACAGCACGGTCATCGCTTCTATGGGAGAAGGCTGAGTTTTCCTGAAACCGGGCGAGGAGCCCGGGGACATTATGGAGTCGGACAGTTATGGTCCACTCGTTCACATTTTGACTGCTTTGAGGTCTCACAACGCACGCGTGGTGGAACCTCTGGGCAGCGCTGTGCCGGGCGGGGACGGGTCAACCTCCTCAGTGCCAGGGCGGCTCGCTCCCGTATCTTCGGGTCGGGGTCGTGCTCCATCAGCCGCAGATCGGACTCCGTCAGCCACCGCCGCCGCGCCCCGATGGCCAGCGCGGCGAAGCGCACGATGCGGTCCGGATCGGTGAGAGCGGCGCGAGCCGAGGCTGGCGCGCTGGAGGCGTCGAGGTGGGAGAGGCGTCTGATCGCTGCGGCTCTCACGGAGGCCCCGCAGCGGTAGGACGTCCTCCTCGGTGAGCACTCCTGAGGTCTCCAGAGGGCGCTGTCACGTTGGCGGGTGTCGTGGGATGATCTCGGTCTGGGGGTGTCGGGGAGGGACTTGTCGTGGGGCCGGACCGACACCGCGTCCTCGTAACCCGGGGTAGTCGCATGCCGCGGGGAACCCGCTGGCCGGGATGCTCGCGGTCACCCCGCAGAGGGCAGCATGGCGTTTCCGGGCGACGACCCGGGCTGCGGGAGGCGGCCCGGTCTACCGGGTGATCAGCCGAAGAATGCGGCGGGCAGGCTGGAGCGGGAGGCCCCGTGCTCGGGGGCCAGTACGGGTCGCGGGCGACCTGGATGTGCTCCCACAGCGGGCGCACGACGTCGGTGGATGCGTTCAGGGCGTCGACGACCTTGTCGATGACAGGCCAGTCGGGCACGGGTTCGGATGTCTGGTCTCCGAGGAGTCCGGCGACTTCCCGGGGCCCCCGCGAGGCCAGCGCCCCGACTCCGTCCTCCCGCCAGGCCTGGTGCCACTGGTGTGACGGCGGTCGGGCGGCAGCCGCGGCCCGGGTGCCCGGTTGTTCCCGGGCCGCTGTCGGCGCCTGCGCTCGCCGGCGGCCGTCACAGGGCCAGTGCGGCGAAAGCCGCGTCGAGGAATCCGTCCGGCAGGCCCGTTCCCCTCCAGGTCCAGTCGGACGGACTCACCGCCTCGGCGGCTTCCTCAACAGCCGATCCGGCGCTCGCGGGGTCTTCTGCGGGCAGGCCCAGGGCGACCACCGCCCAGGACGCCAGAGCCTCGACCCCCAGGTATTGCCACCACTCGGCGTCATCCCACCCCCGGCGGTCGGTGGCCTTGTTCGTCCAGGCCGTGCGGAAAAGCAAGGCGAGCGCGGAGCGCGGATCGGCTGCGGAGGCCTCGACAGCGCACCGCACGGTCCGCAGGTGCTCCAACTCCGCGGCCCACGGGTGCATCGCGAAGAATTCCAGGTTGCGGCGAAGGGTGGGCCGGAACGCCCGTCCCCGGCCACGGTTCCAGCGCTCGGCCGGTGTCCACAGGCCGCCCGGGCCATCACCCAGCCGTGCGGCCCGGGCCTGTGCTGCGACATCGCCGAGCACCGCGTCGCGCCATCCGAGCCCGTACGCCCTCTGAGCGGCGACGATCGCGTGGATCTGCCCGTCCGTGGCGGGCGCGTCGAGAAGCGCGTCGTCGCAGCCGTCCCACAGCACGGCGAGCGCCCCGGTCACCGCCTCCGTGCAGCGTGCGTGCAGATCAACCACGGGTACGCGGGTCCAGGGCAGCAGCGCCAGATAGGTCCTGTCCCACAACTCCCGCATGGTGATGTTCTCCGGCATGGTCCTGTCCTCGTCCACGGTCACCGTCCGGGCCATCAGAGGCGGCGCAGCACGGCGACGACCTTGCCGAGGATGGTGGCGTTGTCGCCGTTGATGGGTTCGTAGGCGGGGTTGTGGGGCATCAGCCAGACCTGGCCGTTATCGCGCTTGAGGCGCTTGACGGTGGCTTCGCCGTCGATCATCGCGGCGACGATGTCGCCGTTCTCGGCGACCGGCTGGCGGCGCACGACGACGGTGTCGCCGTCGCAGATGGCCGCCTCGATCATGCTGTCTCCGCGCACGGTGAGAGCGAACAGCTCGCCCTCGCCGACCAGTTGGCGGGGCAGCGGGAGGACGTCCTCGACCGTCTGCTCGGCCAGGATCGGACCACCGGCGGCGATCCTACCCACCAGCGGCACGGGGATCGGAACCTCGGCGCTGTCGGTGGTGTCGGTGGGTGCGGTCTGGCGGTCGGCCCACACGCGGTACGCGCGGGGCCGGTGCGGGTCGCGATACAGGTGGCCCTTGCGCTCCAGGGCCTTCACTTGGTGGGCGACGGAGGAGGTGCTGGTCAGGCCGACGGCCTCGCCGATCTCGCGCATGGACGGCGGGTAGCCGCGGCGCTGGACGGAGTCGCGGATGACCTCGGTCACGCGGCGTTGGCGCTCGGTGAGGCCTTCGGCGTCGGTGCGCACGCCCGGGGGCCGGCCACTACGGGCGCGGGTTGTCGTGGTATCGGCCATGGTGCCCTCTCGATCGTGCGGGTGTCGACTGTATCCGGCGTCCTGCGAGTCCGTCACCGGGGTTGCAGGTTGGCTGACCTGCCCGGATTGCCTGCTCGGGGGTGCGCGCCGAGGTCATCGGAAGTCCCTGCTGCGGGCGCTGGGGGCGAGGGTGAACGGGACGAGGCGGGTGGCGACGAGGTTGACGGCGCCGTCGCGGCGTTCGGCCGTGCCGTGGACCAGCAGGCCGGCCGTCGGCGAACACCGCGTGCCCGCGCCTACCGATCATGCCACCGGTGCCTGGCCTCCGGTGTCCTTCGCATGCCGCCGCGGTCACGCCTGGCCTGTGACGGGCGGCGGACTCTCGGGCCACACTTCGAACGCCTGTGAAACCCCCGCTGGCGGTCCGGCACGGAAACGGCCGCGGATCAGCGCCGGGACCTTGGCCACGGCATCGGCTCGACCGCCGAGCTCCACTTTCACCGGGCCAGCACCGGCATGTGCGAGGACAACCGGCCGTGTGGCGGGTTCTGTGACCGGCGCCGAGGTATCCACCTGCCAGCGGGTACGGACCACCCGTCGCCGACAGCGACTACATCGCCGACGTCGCCCAGCTGCTGTTCACCGCCGGCTACCCCATCGGCCCCGCGTACCCGAGCGCGACCACCGTCCGTCCAGCCCCTGGTCGAGGAGCCGGACGCCCTCCAGGTGCAGGTCCTTCACCTTGGACGATCGCCACCACCGGATGAACGCCATGTCTTCTTCCCCCGCCGTCTCTCCCGGTCGGCCGATGGTAGTGGGCCTCCGAGCGGCGGTCGCGGTCGAACAGTCGCACTCCGAGGTCGCGCTCCATCGCCTTGATCTGCTGGGACAGAGAAGGACCGGCGATAAGGAGCCTGTCCGCAGCCCGTCCGAAGCTCAGCTCCTCCGCGACCGCGACGAAGTACCGCAACTGACGCTACTCCACGCCACCGTGCTATGTGCGGTGGAAGCCCGGGCCTACCACGAGGAGACGGACGGTCGTCGTCTTCCGCGATCCCCCCGCGCCGCCGGGACCGCCCCTGCGCAGAGGAACTGGACACCAGCCAAAAGGCCTCCCGCAGGTGCGGCGCCTCGGCACTGAACGCGACCATGGTCTCGGGGCGACGACCAACCTGTTCATCAAGCCCGACCACGCCAGGGCGGAGAGGTCACCACCGGAGCTCTCGCACCCCACGACGACCTCTTCGGCGAGTTCCCTGCCTCGGCCCGCCCCGCGCACAGCCAACCCCGGCCGGTTCCGGGGCGCCGGCTCCCTGACTCGGAGCACCAGCGGCGCGGAGCCCGGAGCACGGTCCTGCGACCGGCTTCCTCCCTCCTGGAAGGCGGAGACTCCCACCGCAGGTAGCGGGCGGGTGCTTGAGTCGGCCCGCCTGCACCCCCTGGAGGGGCATCCCGCTGTGGGAGCCAGCCCGGACAACCACTGGAGAAGGTCACCATGAGCACTCCCGGTCAGAAGGTCGCCGTCATCACGGGTGCGTCGCAGGGCATCGGCGCCAGCCTGGTCGACGCCTACCGAAAGCTCGGCTACGCCGTGGTCGCGACCTCGCGCAGCATCGCCCCGTCCCAGGACCCGAACGTCCTCACCATCCAGGGCGACATCGCCGACCCCGCCACCGCCGAACGCGTGGCCGGCGCCGCCATTGAGCGCTTCGGCCGCATCGACACCCTGGTCAACAACGCCGGCATTTTCATCGCCAAGCCGTTCACCGACTACACCCAGGCCGACTACGGCGCGGTTTCCTCCGTCGTGGCATTCGATCGATGATGTTCCAGCAGAGTTCTTGACCAGTTTCGGCCGGTCTCGCCCGGGCAACAGGTAAGGAAACACGGCCCGTTACCAAAAGGGCCGAAAGGATGAGGGCGATAGAAATCGGCTCAGCTGATTTTCGCGAGCTGAACGGCCTTCGGCTTCCCGCAGCTGCGAGTTGCCGCACTCGCGGCGGCCTCGCACCGCACTCGCTCCCGCTGAGTCCGATGCTCCGCGGTCAGGCCACCCCTCGGGATCACGCATTGCCCCCGGATGCACCCATCCCGAGATCAGCATCACGTCGGAGACGAAAACCTCACTTGTGGGTTCGGATAAGGCCGCACCCCGACCCGGGCGGGTGCCGGGTCGGGGTGCGTCGGGTCAGCGTGCGGGGTTGACTGCTACTGGAGCTTCCACTGCTGGTTCCAGGCGTTGTTGCAGGTCCAGACGCCGAGCGCCTTGGCGTCCTCGTCGTAGGTCAGGCAGTCCTGGTCGGTGATCCGGATCTGGTACTGGCCGCCGCCCATGCTGACGAGCTGCCACTTCTGCGCGTCGGCGCCGGTCCAGGGCATGGCCTCGGCGAAGAAGGTCTTGGTGTTCTCGGTCAGCGCGAGGCCGGACACGGCATTGGTGATCTTGTAGCGGCCGTTGCCCGTCGGGCTGAACTTCCAGGCGGAGTTCTTGGCGCCGCTGGCGCCGGCCAGGATCGAAGACCCCGTGAGCACCGGACCCCGGCCGTTCTTCACCTTGGGATAGTGCAGCCCGGCGATGCCGGCACCACCACCGCTACCACCCTTGCCACTACCACCCTTGCCGCCGCCGCCCTGGTGCGCGGGGTTGGCCGGGGTGGTGCTGGTGTCGCCGCCGTCGCCGTCGTTGCCGTCGTCGTTGCCGTCACCGTCGTCGCCGCCATCGTGCGTGGGGATGCCGGGGGTGCCCGGGGTGCCGATGATCGGGGTGCCACCACTCTTGGGGACGCCCGGGACCGTGATGTCGCGGGCGGGGAAGTGGATGATCCGCTTGCTGTCGACGCAGCGGATCAGCACGCAGGACCTGGTGGTGCTCACGGTCCGGTCGGAGTCGGAGCCGACGAAGGCCCAGTTCCCGTACCCGCCGTCGCCCTTGTTGGTGAAGGTCGAGTCACCCGCGAAGACCCAGATGCGGAAGTCGTCGTAGCCGGCCGGGCCGCCCTGCGAGTCATGGTGCTGCAGCTTGACGGTGGTGTCGACCAGCACCCCGTTCATGTTCGCCTCGTACACGTTGCGGAACCAGACGGTGTCGTAGAGATCGGTTCCGTCGTACTTGAACACCATGACGTTGTAACCGGGGGCCGCGGCACTCAGTTGGCTGGCCATCCCCTGGGTGAACGCGGCGTTGTCGGCCTGTGCCTGGAGGGCCGCACTGCGGAAACCGCCGATCAGGGCACCGATGGAGTTGATCAGAGCCGTGGTGCAGTTGCCGCCGCCCACGCTGCTCTGGCCGTCGCAGTCGACTGCGGCAGCCCGCTGCGGCGAGACCATCAGGCCCGCAACGGCCAGGCCCGACAGCAGGGCGCCCGCGACGGCGCGTTGGGCGAGCGTGTGGGACCGGCGGGAGAGACCGCGCATGCCGAAGTACCTCGATCACTGGGAGTGGTGAAGTTCGTCTACGGGGGAGAGACGATGCTCGGATGCTAGGTCCGCCCGAATGCCGTGACCCGGGCTCCTGACAGTTCCTTGATGGATCACTGATGATCTATTGGCAGGGTGCTGTCACGTTGACCGATGAGTGAGATGATCTTCGGGTTGGTCTGGCCGGGGAGTGGTCTGTCGTGGAGAGCGGGTCGCCGTCGTACAGGGGCCACCGGTACCCGGTGGAGATCATCTCCCATGCGGTGACCTTCAGGCAGAACCCATGACCAGCCGACGGCCGTTCTGGCGCCGCCTCAGGCCCGTAGCGTGCCGAGCGTGGAGACCGTCGGCACCGGCCCCGGGCGCAGCCGGGCCAGCGGGGCGGCCGGGGTGGGGATGTGGCGCAGCGCGGCGATGGCGTCGACGGCGGCCTGCTGGGTGGGCTGGGGCGGTTACGGGCGGGCCGGAGGGTCTGGGGCTGGCGCGGGGCGGGTCCAGGGCGGTTGCCTGCGGCGGGACGGGTGTAGGGCGTCGTGGGCGCTGGGTCCGCCGCGCCGGGTGGCCGGGGTGCTGCTCACGTCCGGGTCAACGAGCGGGGCCCGGTGCCGTGGCGGGCGGCGGTCGCGGCGCCGTCGCGGGCCGCTTGCGAGACCTTCCACTGGGCCGTACGGGACACCCGGGGTGCTGCTGCTCTCTCGGCCATCCGAGGGCCGTGGAGAGAAGTAGTCGGCGTTCGCGTGTCGGGTTGTCCCGTGCTCTGACCTGCGGCATCAAGGTTTCCGGGGGGCTACCTCGATGCAACCTCAGAGGCAACCCCACGGGCAACCTCAGAGGCAACCGCAGGAGCAACCTCCGGGGCAACCGCAGGGGCAACCGGTCACGGCTGGTGGACGAGGCCGGCGGCGTCGATCAGGCCCTGGTCCAGGGCCTGGCGGACGAGCAGGGCGGCGTCGTCGGCGGTGTCGCAGGCGAGCGGGCGGCCGGGAGCCGTGGAGTGGCCGGCCGTTCCACCAGGAGTGGAGGCGGATGAGATTGAGGGCGGTCGCGCTGGTGGTGTGGTCGAGATGGGTCTTGGCCAGGCCGCGGTAGCGGGCGCGACGGAGTCCGGTCGTGTGGGTGGCCTGGCGGATGGTGCCCTCGACGCCGGCGCGGAGCGCGTAGTCGCGTTGCCAGGTTCCGGTCTGCTGTCGGTTGCGGGCGTCGCGGATGGCCTCGGTGAGTTCGCGGGGGTGGAGGCTGAGCTGGCGGCGGTTGCTGCGGGCGCTGGTGCACCGGTCCCTGAAAGGGCAGGGGATGCAGTCGAGGGCGGCGAAGGAAACGACGGTCTTGGTCACGTCCTCTTGGACGACGTTGTTCCAGGTGGTGCTGGTCTTCCCGGAGGGGCAGACGGCCTGCCGGTTGTCCCAATCAACGGCGAAGTCATGGGCGGCGAACCCTTCTTGGGCTTTGGCTTGGCGGGAGGTGTCGAGCAGGACCGGAGTGATCAGGGCGACGCCGTAGGTCTTGGCCGAGCCCACGA
>NZ_JBIRFA010000074.1:0-19930 GCF_044327205.1 Kitasatospora sp. NPDC018058
ATTGGTGGTGCTGGCCATGCTGAAGGGATCTCCTGTCTCGCCCATCCAGACTAACCCGACATTCCGGGCGTCTCAGTCGAGACTGTCAGAGAGGGGCTTGTAGGATCTCCCCACCACACGCTCACTCGATAGGAGTTCAGTGCCTAGAGACTCCTGTGGCGTGACGCGGCCTGGATCGCGCTGTCCTGGAGAAACGAGATCCACCGGTGGAATCGTGCGCGGTCCGAGCGAAGGGGCGCCTGGCCGTCGTGCCGCGCGGTAGGGCAAGGTGGGGTCCATGGCGAGTGTGGCGAATCCTGCGACTTGGCGCTCGGTGCGCGAGGCAGCCTTGTCGCAGGCGTCCGTGAAGAGCGAAGGCGTCGCGCTTTCGATCCTGGGTACCCGTGCCCTCGTGCTGTACCGGATTGATGAGGCCGAACACCGCAGGCGGGAAGCGGTTGGTGCTGAGCAGTTGGACAGCATCCCCGTGCTGGAGTGTCTGCTCGGTCTTCCGATCGGCCTTCCCGTTCCTGTGGATTCTCTCCCCGGGCAGGCTGCGGTTCGTGACCTTCCGCGCGGAGCGGTCGAGTGGGGCGAGTATCTGGTAACGCGCCGGGCGGTCCGGCCGCTCGCTGTTGACCTTGCGGTCGTGCGGGCCACCGATCGGCGGACGGGACTGGAGCGTGCGGGCCGATTCGCACCGTTCTGCCGCCGAGCCGTTCTTTTCGACCACCTCACGTGCTCGCGCGCAGGGCTGGAGGAGACCTTGGTGGAGGCCGCCTTCTACGGCATCGGTGTGCTCGTCCATGAGCCGGACGGAATCAGGATGGCTCTGGAACCCGAGGCGTACCGGCCGCAGCGGCACACCGCTGCGGCCTGGCACTTCATTGAGGAGTTGTACGGACGACTGGGCTGAGCCGCCCGCTCGCCCCTCAGTCGGCTCCCGCGCTGGCCGGTGCCGAGGGCGCCGGATCGAGGAGTGACCACCGCAGTAGCTGCGGTTGGACCTGGAAGCCATTCGGCTGCCGAATGGCGGCGTTGACGACCGGGTATCGGTTCACCGCGGCGCGGCATCGCTCCTGCCACCATCGTTGACGCTCGGGCCCGGCGGCCAGGGTTTGCAGCGCCCGTTGCCAGGACATCAAAACGGCCGTGTTATGCCGGGCTGCCGGCCGGACGTCCCGGTTGCTCGGGAAACTGTCTAGGAGCCTATGCCCGCAGGCCACACATTCGCACACGGGTGCGTGCGTCGCGGCGAAGCGACGCGCGAGGGTCTTGCCAAGGAATAGGGCCATTAGCTCGGGGAACAGCACGGCCGGGGAGTCAGCGAACCCCGAGCTCTGCGCAGGTTCACTGGGCGGGACGATGTGCCGGAGGCGACTCGAAAGCCCGTAGCCGGCGAACACCGCCCCCCGTGCCAGCGCGCCGAATGCGGCGAGATCGGTCCGTAGCAGTGCGGTTCCAGGCACCTCGGTGAGTATGCGAGCCAGCCCGGTGAGGGCCTCGGGGAGACTCGCCAGCGGGTCCAACTGGCCGCCGAGCATGACGGCCTTCAGACCCGGCGCCGCAACAAGCTCTTCGATGAAGCGGCCGATCAGGTCACTTCGCAGCCAGCCGGCGTCGATCGGGAGGGCGAGTACAACCCGGGGGTCCTCCCGCGTCGACACCTCGCGTACGGCAGCCCGTACCGCTGCTATGTCTCCGGTCCGGAGGTATCCGGTCGGTGTGAGCGCTGCCGTCGCGCCGGCGGCGAGCTGCTGTTGGACTGCGTGGCCGAGCGGGTCAGTCGTGGGCAGTTCGTCGGTCCGTGACAGATAGGGCTCCTCCGGCGTCGCGACGCCGTTCTCGTAGAACGCTGGGTCGGCGATGAGCGCGCCTGCGTAACCGTTGTCCCGCAGCTGGGATGCCTTCCTGAGCGCCCTCGGCCCACTGATCACAAGACCGCTACGGATGGGATCGAGTTGGTCCTGCACGAACCCCACCCGAGAAGCGTCGACCTGGATCAACAGCCGGTCAGTGAGCAACTCCGGTCGGGTGAACGGGGCTCGGTTGATAATCCGCGCCCTCGAACCTCGGGAGGACCTGCGGGGACGGGGGAGCGGGACGGAGGAGTCGGACATGGCCTCGCCTTCGAATCGGCGGAAACACTCGACGACGTACTCGTGGCTCTACTGTACGGAACGGACCGACAATCCGCGGTCCGCACTGACGCCGATAAGGTCAGGGGTATCGGATCTGACCGAAGGTCAGGTGACTGCAGCCAGGGTGAAGCATGTTCTGCAGAGGGCAGGAGGCGTCATGCGGCTGGTGCTGGGGATCAGGAACCGCCCATCGGGCGAGGTATGTAAGGTACTTGTCACTGCGGGTGGCTCGACTCGAGGTCGTTGAGGACAGCGAGGACCGGTCCCCAGCACATCATGACGGTGTCGTGGTCGGGGTCGATCCCGCGTTCCCGCTGCTGACGGAGGTGGACGAAGTTGCGGTACTCGCGGACGATCTTCATGAAGTCGTGAGCGTCGACCTGAATCCAGCCTCGGGACCGAGCAGTGTCGAGGAGCAGCGCCAGGCTGGCCTTCGCCACTGGTACCGGCTTTCCTCCGTTGGGATTCGGGAACCCCCGTGCCAGGCTGGGTTCGCGTTTGGTCAGCGCGTCGAGCAGTAGACCTTCGGTGAAGCTTCCGATGCCGATGAGGGCGAAGACGTGCGCACCGTTGTCCGCGCAGATACGGGTCTCGTTCACCCGCTGCATGAGCTGACGCGTGATCTCGTCACTACTGACCAAGCGTCGGACACGTGCCTCCAAGTCGTCGGGTGGACTGAAGGTGGTCGATCGGCCGTCCTGGCCGAGCGTACCCAGCATCGGTCGGCCGCCGACAAATGTGATTGACAGCCGCTCTGCGGCGAGAACCTGGTTGAGACCTTGCCGGAGGATGTCGGCGGATGCCATGCCGTCGTCGTACTCCAGCGGGTCGCAGATGCGGCACAGGAACCGGCCGACGGCGGCTTCGTCATGGGCCGATTCCGTGATCGTCTCGGTCAGCCAGGACACCCGCGCCGTGCCGTCGTACTCAACGGGTACCGGCCAGGCCGCTCGTTTCAGCAACTCGGCCAGCTGGTAGCCGGGGCGTTCGAAGGGGCCATCCGCGTCCACGACGAGTCGTGCGATGCGTTGGATGGTCATGGGATCGAGCTGGGGCATCAGATGTGCTCCTTGTCCGCGAACTGCTGAGAGTGGTCGAAAGCCTGGTTGAGGCGTTCGACGATGACTCGTCCTCGCTTTCGGAAGCCGAGTTCGGTCATGGCCTGACTGATCCGGGTGTCACGGTCGAGCTGGTAGCCGTCGCTGAGAATCCAGCCGGCGAGCGCGCGGAGGTCCGTATCGGAGTAGGTGCCGATGCTGCCACCGGGCGTCAACGGCGGTCTGTGCCCTCGCCGTGTCGACGGCTCTTCTGCCCGGCGCGGAGCGGGGACCGGGTCATGAGTCACTGGGCCGCTCGGCGGCTCGTCGGCCGCGCGGACGACGTCCTGCCAGACACCGATGAGTCGGTCCGACTCGGCCTGGGGGTCGGAGAACCAATCCGCGGCCCAGATGCGGTGGAACTGCCAGCCGAGCCGTTCCAGGTGCGCCTGGCGGAGCCGGTCACGGTCTCGTGCGCTCACTGTGCGGTGGTAGCGGTCGCCATCCGTTTCCACGGCGAGCAGCATCTGGCCGGGCCGCTCCGGATGGGCCAGTGCGAAGTCGATACGGTAGCCCGAGACGCCCCATTGGGGAATGGCGGGGACACCTGAGGACCGCAAGGCCTCCAGAACCTGTCGCTCGAAAGGGTTCAGCTCGTGCGTCTCCTGGCGGCCGCCCGACCGGGTGAGGTCGCCCTGGACAGCGCAGTACTCGAGGAACAGGCGCAGCAGTTCGGGGCCGCGGTTCTTCGTCTCGGCACGCGGGCCGAAGTCATGATGGGAGAACGAACTGACGACCGTCATGCGCTTGCGGGCACGCGTGATGGCGACGTTGAGCCGACGCTCTCCCCCTTCGTTGTTGAGCGGCCCGAAACGTTGGGCAAGCCGGCCGTTGGCGGCCTTGGCGTACCCGATGCTGAGGATGATCGCGTCGCGTTCGTCGCCCTGCACGCGTTCGAGGTTCTTGATGAAGAAGCGTCGGCCGGGGCCTGCCTCGGGGCTGAAGTAGCCCTGCAGGTCCGGCTGCTCCTCTAGGGCTCTGCGCAAGGCGAGATCGATGCGGTCAGCGTGCCGTTGGCCCATGGTGATGATGCCGAGGCTGAGGTCGGGGGTACGGGCGGCATGGTCGAGCGCCAGCTCCACCACTCGTTCGACCTCCTGAGGTGCGGAGCCGTCCTGGCCGGGCAGCGTGTGGCCGTCGACGACCTCCAGACGAATCGGACTCTCGACGGCGGTCCCCGGGAACGTGACGAGCCGGTCGCCGTAGATCTCGCGGTTGGAGAAGGCGATCAGCCTCTCGTCACTGCTCCGGTAGTGCCAGCGGAGGGTGTGGATGCGGGGTAGCCGACTGCTGAGCAGGTCCAGGAGCGATTCGAAGACACCGGGATCGTTGTCCTCATCGTCATCAGCGTTCTCCTGGCTGTCGGTGCCGCTTAGCACGCGGCTGAAGAATGAGGTGGGCGGCAGCTGGTTCCGGTCGCCTGCGACGACGACCTGGCGACCCCGCATGATCGACGTCATGGCGTCGTGCGGCAGGATCTGGCTGGCTTCGTCGAAGACCACCACATCGAACAGCCGAGTGGCCGGTAGCACCCGGCTGACCACGAGCGGCGACATGGCCCAACAGGGTTTGGCTGCCAGTAGCACGTCGGGGGCTTTGGTGACCAGTTTGCGCAGGGGCAGGTGGCGTGTCTTGCGGGCGGCCTGGTCGCGGACCACAGCGTTCTGGTCGCGATGGGCATCGCGGGCCTTTCGCAGTCGGGCCGCCACGGCATAACGCACACGACCGGCATTGGCGGTCATGTGGTCGCTGTCGGTGCGGCGGAACTGTGTGACGGCGTGATCGTGTTCCCGTCCGGTGAAGGTGCGAATGTGCTGGGAATGCATCTTGATCTCGTCGAGAACGGATGACCACCAGGCGTACTGGAACCGGGCGACCGCCGCTTCGGGCGTGGGCAGACTCTGGGCCAGCTCGTCGAGTAGCGGGCCGAGACCGGCGGTCTCCAATCGGTCGGTCAGCTGGTTGAGTTCGGGCATCTGGTACAACGTCGCACGGTGGGCGTCGAGTTCTCGTACCATCTCGGCGACCTCGTCCGCAGGCTTTTTCGCCCAGTCGTCGACACCGGCGCAGAGGGCCACTGCGGCGAGCCGGTCGCGGAGTTCGGTGAAGTTCTTCAGAGCAGCGCCGAGCTCAGGGACGGCGGACGGCGGTGCGCCGTCGAGCGACACGCTCTGCCAGCGGGTCCGCTGCTCCTGGGCCTGGACCAGCCGAGTGTGGAGAACCTGGCGGTCGCGCAGTCCATCCCGATGGACGGCCCTGGCCTCACGGATCAAGGAGCGCCGCTGCCACCAGCCGATGGGGTGTCCATGCTGCTTGCGCCAAGCCCGGTCGGCGGTGGCGGCGACGAGTCGGTCGAGTTGTGGTCCGAAGACCTCCGCAGTGAACTCCTCGAAGGTGCCGGACACGGCTTGCAGGAGGTCTAGCAAGTGTTGCCAACCGTGGATGTCCTGTGCCTGGCGCAGCCCCGCTGTGGTGATCAGCGCCTCGATCTCCCGGCGAGTGTCCACGAAGGCCGTGCCCGCCAGTTGGTCGAGTCGTTCGAGGACGGGACGGAGTTCCGTGGCGTCCCGTACACGGGTGCGCGCCCAGGGAGACTGGCCGCACCGAATCTGTAGCCCCTTCCGGCTGACGAACTTGTGCAGGTCCTGCTCGACCTGTTGCCGGGCAGTCAGGTCCAGGTGCTTCAGGACACTGCCGCGCAGGCGCCAGCGGGTCTGTTGCTCTGGCGGAACTCCCGACAGCGCCGTCAGGGCCTGGTAGGCGCTGACCCCCCACGGGGACCGCGGTTGGTGGAACTCGGAGACGTGCCGGCTGGTCTGACCACGGAAGTGCTCGAGCGAGGCGTGCAACTGCTCAGGGCGCGGCGGCGGCTCCTGGCCGGACCGCTCGAGGGTCTCAAGAAGCTGTTGGGCGAGCTGGCGACGGTTCAGCTTGTTCCCGTGGAGATCGAGAACGAGTCCGTCGAGGTCGGCTTGGGCGAGGCGGTCGGTGACCGCCTCGATCGCGGCGCGCTTCTCGGCGACGAAGAGGATGCGGCGTCCCTCAGCAGCCAGTGCGGCGATGAGGTTGGCGATGGTCTGGCTCTTGCCCGTTCCGGGAGGGCCCTCAATGACCACATGTCGGCCGGCCAGCACGGCGCGGATTGCCTGCTGCTGAGAAGCATCGGCGTCGTGGACGAGGAACTCCTCCCGCGGCGGGATCTCGCCTCCCGGAGGAGGGCCCTCCGAGTCCTCGAGCAGCGAGCGGGCCGCCGTGCTGTCACCGGCGATGGCGGCGATGACGGGGTGCTCGGCGAGCAACGAGCTCGAGTTCTTCAGATCGTTGACCATGGGTAGTCGGTCGAAGCTGAAGGCGCCGATCACTAGGCGTTCCTCGAACGACGCGGACAGCCCGCTCCGGCGGAGGGCCTTGGCGAGGAGGTCGTACACGGCGCGCACCCGGGTCCCCGGATCCGTCAGTTCCTCAAGCGTGACTGACGCCTGGTCGGCCAGTCGGTCGAGGTCGGCGTCCAGACCGTACTGGCGGTTCAGCGCGTAGAACAGGACCGGATTGATCTCCGGCTCGCCGTCGACCTGGAGGACGAAGTCGTTCTCGGTGGCTGTGCGCGGCTGGAGGGTCAGGGGTAGCAGTACGAGGGGAGCGCGCAGCGGGAGGACGGTGGTTGTGCCACGTGTCTTCGGCGGGTCCACGTTGAGCAGTCCGCAGGCTAGGCGACCGGCCTCGACGCCCTGTTCCTCGTCCAGTTCCAGGATCCGGCGCCGAAGGTGGCGTGCGCGGATGCAGGCGGATTTTTGATCGGACGGATCGGTAACGAGGCTCGCGAGCCGGACCTTCCGGCCGGTCAGTAGCGCATGCTGTGCCTCGGCGGAGACGGAGGTCAGGTCGAGACTGCCAGTCTTGGTGTCCTTGAAGTGCAGCAATGTGTTGCGCGGTCCGAAATCAATGAGTTCGTCGGCCCATCGCTGAGCCTGGGAGGCCACGGCCTCCTCCCGCGAGCGAGTGGCGGTGCCGTTCACGTTGCTACCCCTCTGGTCCGAAACCTCTTCGTAAGCCCGCCTGGTCGGAAGGCGAACGCATCAGGCTACGACCTCTGTTGAGAGGAAGAGGATGAATTTGGAGCCTGATCGGAGATCTCAGGGAGCGCATGGGAGTACTGGGAGCGCGCAGCCGTGCTCTCCGTGCGCCTCGTTGGGAAACCGGGCAGGCACGGTGAGGGGAGAGGGACGGGGACTCTCCGGTGCATGCGCTGGCCGAGCGCGTCGATGGGGTGCTCAGAACAAGGCTTAAAATGACAGTCTGTTCGACGGGCTGAGGGGTTCCATCAAAGGTTCGGTTTGGTCCACGTCGACTTCGAGACGCAAGAGCGCACCCCCAAGGCCTCCTACGCCTGGTACCGCGACCTGATCGCCACCCACCGTTCCCGGTGCGGGAGGTAGGCCGGGAGAGGTCCACCCGGATGGGGCGCGGCGGCAGATCGGCAGCCTCCAGCCGTCCGGTGTGGCAAGACAGTAGACAAGGATTCCGGCCGCTCCAAACCACCACCTGGCAAGTTCGGCCGGTCCTTCTGCGGAACAGCGACCGCAGGCCGGCCGCATCGCTCCTGCGACGACGAGTTCGAGCCGGCCTCGTGGAACTGGTGGCCGAACTCGGGCTCGCTGAAGAGGTCTGCGCAACTGGGTGGGGAGTACTGCCGATTCCACGTCGGCAGCGTCTTCAGGCAGCGGTGAGGTCCCGCCGTCCGTCAGTGCTGGACGGACGGGGAGAGGGTGAAGTCGCAGAAGTAGGCGTGTTGGATGCTCGCGGGTCCCCAGATGGTGTCATGTCCGCCGTAGAAAGTGGAGAAGAGGACTCCTCCGAACGGTAGGGAGCCGATGCCAGAGGCGGCACCGGGTGCGGAGTGGACCTGCCGGCCGTCGTACCAGACGGTGATGTCACCAGTCGTCCGGTTCACGAGTTGCTCGACGGTGTGCCACTTGCCGTCGGCGAGGAACCTCCAGTCGCCGAGGCCCTCGTCCACGCCGTACCCGGTCGGGCCGGAGTTGGTCGGCGTGTAGAGGTAGACCTCGCCGTTGTCGGGCACGCCGTTCGCGCCGCGCCACATGTACCGGGTGGACCAGCCGTTGCCGTGGTTGCCGCCGGACTCCTGGCCGATCCGGCCTCCGTAGAGTCCGGGCAGCTTCCCGGCCCTGCCCCAGTCACGGCCGGCCGGGAACTTGACGTGGTAGGCCAGGTCGAGGGTGCTGCCGTCGGCGAGTGCGGAAAGGCCGAGAGCGTTCAGGTCGGAGTAGAACTGACCGCCGCCGGTAGCCGGGCAGTCGGCACACTTGTTGTCCGAGGATCCGGCCCCGTAGGTGACCTCCAGGGCCGAACCGTCGCCGGGAGCCGTGGGGTCGGAGATCTCGGCCAGGTTCCCGCCGCCCCAGGCACCCTGTGCAGCGACGCCCCAGGCGCGCCGCCACGACGCGGAACCGTAGGCGGTGAACTGCCCGGTCCAGGCAGCTCTTCCGCCCGCAGGGCCGCTCGCGGGAAGGCTCGCCGCGGCTGCGGGCTGTCGGGGTGCCGGATGGGCGGCCGGTTCGCCTGAGCGCGCTGCGCCGCAGCCGGTGGCGGCCACCAGCGCCACTACAGTCGCGCCGACTGTAGTGGCGCTGGCAGCCGGGCGGCGACGCTGCGCTGCTCCCTGGGGAGGTCGGTGCATGGAATCCTCTTATTCGTCGGTTCCAGGACGCTGGTCCAGCCGATGGTGCCGAGCGCGGGTGCGCCGGACTCCTCCAGCCCGCTTCTGGCCCGCTTGGACGGTGAGGACCGGCGGTTGCTCGTGGCGCTGAGCCGAGTATCCCCGGCTGCCGGATCAGGGTGTCCGCCTGGTGGTTTCGTCGGGCCGCCGACGTACCCGGCGCAGTGGCCGGCTGCCCGGCAGCGCTGAGGCTGTGCCACGGCGGTGTCGATACCGCTGCGAAGTGCATGCCGTCGTCCTGGGCACCTCGGACGCCACCGCGGATGGATCCTGCGTCGGACCAAGCCGTCGTTTCGACTGTTCAGCCGGTCAGGGTGGTCTTGCCGATGGCGGTGCCGGACTCCAGGATGCGGTGCGCTTCGCGGAGGTTGGCGGCGTTGATCGGGCCGAGATCCTGGGTGGCGGTGGTGGTGAGGAGGCCGGCGTCGACCAACCGTGCGATCTCGGTGAGGATGTGGTGCTGCATGTTCTGGTCCGCGGTCTGGAACATGGAGCGGGTGTACATGAACTCCCAGTGGAAGGAAAGACTCTTGGCCTTGAGCGCGCCGATGCCGAGGGTATCGAGGTCGTCGATGGCGACGATCTGCCCGAAGGGGTTGAGCACTTCGGCGTAGGCGGCGAGGTTCCGGTCGGTGCCGGCGGTGCTGAAGACGTGGTCGACGCCGCCGGGCGCAACCTCGACCAACTGCTGGACCAACGGGCGGTGGTGGTCGATCACGTGGTGGGCGCCCATGCGGCGGGCGAAGTGAGCGGTCTCGGGCCAGGAGGCGGTGCCGATCACGGTCAACCCCGTGAGGGTGCGGGCGAGTTGGGTGACGATGGAGCCGACACCGCCGGCGGCGGCGGTGACCAGCAGGGTCCCGGTCTGGTCCAGGGCGCCGTGGCGCAGGCCTAGGCGCTCGAACAGGCCTTCCCAGGCAGTGAGCGAGGTGAGTGGCAGGGCGGCCGCCTCGGTGAAGGAGAGGGTGGTCGGCTTGGGGCCGACCAGTCGCTCGTCGACCGTGTGGTAACGGGAGTTCGCGCCGGGTCGGTCGAGCGCGCCGGCGTAGTAGACCTCGTCGCCGGGCTGGAACAGGGTCACCTGGTCGCCGACCGCGACCACGGTGCCGGCGGCGTCCCAGCCGAGCACGCGGGGGATGCCGCCCGGGTCGGCGTTCTGGCGGACCTTGTAGTCCACCGGATTGACGGCGACGGCCTCGACCCGGACCAGAAGATCGTGCGGGCCGGGCGTGGGGACGGGCAGTTCGAGGTCCTCCAGGCTGGCGGGGTCGTCGATCGGCAGGCTGGTGCGGTAGGCGACGGCGGGCATGGTGTCGGGGTGCGGGCTCATGTTCGTTCTCCGGTAGGTCGTCAGGTCGGGTCGAAGGCGGGCTACGGGTGGGCCGCGAGGTAGCGGTCGGCGGCGTGCAGCGGGGCGAGGCCGTCGGCGTTGATCCAGGAGTCGAGTTCCTCGACGCCGTCGTTGCCGAGGTAGAAGGCGTCGAGACGGGCCAGAGCCTCGGGGCGGATGAGGTCGAGACTCGCCCGTCGGATGACGGGTCCGGCGGCGTCGACCGTGCCCAGCAGGCCCTTCGGCTCGGCCAGCGGGCGGAGGCCGTGGCGGCGGCTGAGGTACTGCGGGCGCCACAGCGGGATGACGAACCACTCCCGGTCGGCGATTCCCTGCTCGACCCGGGCGATGAACCCGGCCTCGGTGCCGGGAGTGAAGCTGTAGCCGACGTGGTCGAGGCCGTAGGCAGTGACCATCCGGGCGGAGAAACGGCTGATCCCGGCGCCGGGGTTGATGCCGTCGATGGCCCGGGTCATCCGGGAGGCCACCTCCGGCCGGGCGAGATCGGCGACCTCGCGCACCGCGTCGGCCGGGACGTAGGGCGGCACCGCCCAGATGCAGTAGGGGTGGTAGTGCGGCGCGAGCAGGTGTGCCCGGTCGCGGTAGGCGGACAGGTAGGCGTCGTGGCTGGAGGGCAACCAGGCCGAGACCAGGACGTCGACCCTGCCGTCGGCCTGGAGCCGGAAGAGCTGCTCGTGCGGGGCCTCGATGCTCTGGACCCGGTGGCCGTGGGCCTCCAACACGCGGCGGGTGACGGCCGCGGTGGCGCGGTGGAAGGACAGGGCGATGTTGCCCACGGTGATCGCGGGCCCGGAGGGTGGAGTGTTCATGCGGTCTCCTGTCGTGGGTGGAGTGCCTCACGCAGGGTCGAGACGATCTGCGCGAGCGCGGCGCGGGCGGCACCGGTCCCACGCAGGGCGTCGAGGACGACGAAGGCGTGGATCGTGCCCTGGTAGCGCACGCAGGTGACCGGCACACCGGCCGTGCGCAGTTTTGCGGCATAGGCCTCGGCCTCGTCGCGGAGCACGTCCGCTTCGGCGGTGATCACCAGCGCCGGCGGCAGGCCGGCCAGCTGGTGGGGTTCGGCGTTCAGCGGTGCCGCGGTCGGCTCCATCCGTCGGCACGAGTCGGGTACGTACTGCCGCCACAGCCAGCGCAGGTAGTCGGCGCTCTGGAAGTAGCCCTGGGCGAATCGACGGTAGGAGGCGGTGTCGCAGGCCGCCGACAGGGGCGGGTGGATCAGCACCTGGTGGCGGAAGGGGAACTCGCCGTGCCCCTTGGGCAGCAGGGTCAGGGCTGCTGCCAGGTTGCCGCCGGCGCTGTCGCCGGCCACGGCCATCCGGGCCGCGTCCAGTCCGTTCCCGCGGCCGTGGCCGGCCACCCAGCGGACCACCACGCGGGCCTGCCGGAGGGCGGTGGGGTACGGCGCCTCGGGGGAGAGGTCGTAGTCCACGAAGACGACGGCCGCACCAACCCCCACCGCCAGCTCCCGGATCAGCCGGTCATGGCTGACCACGCCGCCGGCGATCCACCCTCCGCCGTGCAGGTAGAGAACCACCGGCAGCAGGGCCGGGCCAGGGACGGCCGGCCGTATGATCCGGACTCGGACCGCGCCGCCGGGGCCGGGCAGGCGCAGGTCCTCGATGTGGGCGTCGGGGCGCTCGACCGGGCCGGACTGGGTCAGGTCCAGCCGGGCGCGGATCTCCGACAGCGGCAGTCGGCGCGGGTCGGGCCCGGCCGCCACCTGTTCGGCAAGCGCCCGGGCGGCCGGGTCGAGGACCGGCACGGGCGGATGATGCATGGAACGCTCCTCCAGGTTTCCGGGAGACGGCCGGGCACCCCGGGCAACGGCGCCGAGCCGTCCGACGGCTCGTCAGGCCTGCGGCAGCTGCAGCGGAACCAGCGGGATGACCGACTCGGTCTCGATCAAGCCCGCCGCGACCGCGGGGAAGGTCGCGAAGATCTCGCGCGCGGCCTCGACCGTCGTGGCGTCCACGACCAGTGCCGCACCGACGCGGTCCGCGCGGTGGTAGCCGTGCACGATCACGCCCTGGTCGACGAGCTCCTTGGCTCGGGTCAACTCCGCGTCGATGACCGTCGCGAAGTCCTCCTCGGTGGCGTGCGGCGCCGCCTTGAAGACCGCGAGAACAGCAGTGCCGGGTGCGTTCGACATGGGGACAACTCCTCGGTGGGGAATCGACGAGGGCTCGGTACCGCCTCGTCGGGCATGGCCCCATCCTGCGAGCCGAGCCCACCATGCGTCCAAGGACTGTTTTCTCTGAAACCCATAAGCTGGGCACATGCCGACGCTGCGACAGCTTGAGTACCTGGTGACGATCGTCGACGAGGGCTCCTTCACCCGCGCCGCCGAGCGCCTGCACATCACCCAGCCCGGCCTCTCCCACCAGTTTCAGGCCCTGGAACGGGAGATCGGCGGCCCGCTGCTGGAGCGCCTGCCTCGCACCGTGCGCCCCACCCCGGCCGGGCGGGCCATGCTCCCGTACGCTCGCGCCGCCCTCGCCGAGGCCGATCGCGCCACCACCGCCGCCCGCCGGGCCGCCGGCCTTGCCACCGGCGAACTCCACCTCGCCACCCTCTACTCCATCAGCTACGGCCTGCTGCCCGCCGCCCTCGGTGCCTGGCGCCGACGGCACCCGGGCGTACGCGTCCGCCTGTTCGAGCACCGCCGCGCCGACGAGCTGGCAGCCGCCATGAACGCCGGTCAGGCCGACATCGCCGTCGGCCCGCCACCACTCGGCTGGGAGGGGCCGGTGCGCCATCTCGGCACCGAGGACTTCCTCGTCGTCACGTGTGCCGACGACCCCGCAGCCCGCAGCGACCACGCTCCGCGCATCAAGCTGGCCGACCTCGCCGAGCGGGAATGGGTGCACTTCACCCCCGACAGCGGCCTGGCCGACGTCCTCGACCAAGCCTGCGGCGCGGCCGGCTTCCGCCCCCGCGTCGCCGTCCGCACCGAACAGGCCCCTGCCGCAGCCAACTACGCCGCCACCGGACTCGGCCCCACCCTCGTCCCCGCCAACACCATCCCGCCCCACTTCAACGGCGCCGTCCTCCGCCCCGTCCCACCGGTCAGCCGCCCGTTGACCGCCTACACCCGCACCACCCCCGACCCCGTCACCGCCGCCTTCCTGGAAACCCTTGCGGACCAAGACCTGCTGACTCCTCGTCACATCCGCAGGCGACTACGCCTGGGCGCGGCGGACTGAATGAGGACGGCGAGCAACGATGCCTGCGCGGGCGCCCCGAGCGGCGAGAGACTCAGCCGAGGATTCCGGGACTCCGCGGCGATCAAATCGGGCGGGTCAGTCAGCGGCCCTCGGTGTGCGCCGTCCAGGAGTAGTCCAGGACGTGGCGGTGAGCGGCCACCCGCCGCCTGTGACCCCCGTCGCTTTCCTGCTCGCCGTCGCCGCCGTGACCGCCGCGCTCGCGCTGCGCTTCTTCCGCTGGAGCGGCGGGACCGCGTGATCTTGCGCGCTCCTGACGAGATGGGCTCTCCGATCGGGTGACGCTGACGGAAGCAGTGGGCTGCCACTGGCCGTGGCCGCGGTAAGTGTCGTCGGCAGCAGGTGCGTTGCGAGGATCGCCCCAGCGCTGCCCGTCCGTCTGCGCGCGCTGGGGTGGCCGGCCTGGTCGCCCTTCCGGTGTTCAGTCGATCGGGGCCTGCCAGGGCTGGAACCACGGGTCGGGCCACTGTTCGGCGGCGGCCAGCAGGGGGAACAGGGTGGCGCCGTCGATGGTTTCGCGGATGATGTCGGCGTGACCGCCGTGTCGGGAGGTCTCCTCGATGAGGTGCAGCAGCACCCAGCGGACGGACCAGTTCTTCACGTCGGCAGGGAACCATGGCAGTCCCTGCGGGACGGGCACGGCCTGGCCGAGATCGGCGATTCCGGCGATCACGGCGTCCGTCTCCTGGGCCGCGGCCTCGTACTGGTCCAGCACATCTGCGAGCGTCTCCTCCGCGGTGAGCACGAAATCGGCGGAGTCGCTATCGTCGGCCGTTCGCTCTTGGCCGCGCTGCCGCTGGAGGATCAGGTCGGTCCAGCCGGCCTCGCACCGTGCGGCGTGCTTGATGAGGCCGCCGATGCTCAGCTCACTGGCGGTGGGCGTCATCCTTGCCTGATCGTCCGTCAGTCCATGGGTGGTGGCGCGCAGAGCCTGGCGCTGCTGGGTGAGGTAGGCGAGCAGGCCTTCGCGCTCGTCGGCGATCGGCGGTACGTGTGCGGGCATGGGGCTGACCCTCTCTCCTGGAGAAAGGGCTGGTCAACCCTCCTGTGAAAAGAATTTCAGATCCTTGCGCAAGATCGGGGCGTGCTGCGGCCGTGCGCCCTGCCTCGCCACGTCGGCGTCACGCGCGTGGTCGTTGTTGGCTTCCGGCTCGGTCGCATCGCCCGCCGGCGCCGTGGCCGGCAGGCCCGGTGCCGGAGGTTGAGGATCAGGTTGATCGGCCTGGTGTACGTCGGCTGGGAAGTGGCAGTAGAGTCCGGCAGAAACTTGCTGCAAAGATTTGCACTGCGAGAGGGTCCAGCCATGCCGAGAGTCGTCCCGCCCGTCGCCGATGAGCGCACGGCGCTGACCGCCTACCTGGCCCACCAGCGGCGCGCGCTGCGGGTCACCGCTCACGGTTTGTCCGAGGAGCAGGCCCGCATGGCGGCCTCTGCCAGCGACCTGAGCATCGGCGGGCTGATCAAGCACGCCGCACGGTGTGAGTGCTTCTGGACCGACCTCATCCTCCAGCAGCAGCGCGGGACGCAGCCGGAGGCGGACGAGTCGAACGCGGACGAATTCCAGCTCGCCCTGGCCGAGGTTCTGGCCGCGTATACCGAGGCGGCCGAGCGGACCGACGCGGTGATCGCCGGTATTCCGGACCTCGGGCAGGCCGTTCCGGTGCCGCAGGGGGCGCCATGGATTCCCGCAGAGGTCAAAGAATGGTCGATCCGCTGGGTCCTGCTGCACTTGATCGAGGAGACGGCACGGCACGGCGGTCACGCTGACGTCATCCGCGAGAGCATTGACGGCGCAACCTTTGACCCGCTGCTCGCCGCAGCCGAGGCGTGGCCTGACCCATGGGTCCAGCCGTGGGAACCCGCGTCCCCGAGCGTCGGCTGACGGCAGGTGCCGATCAATTGACCGTGCACCGGCGTCGGGCCGCGACTCGAACCACCCCGGTTCGAGTGGGGGACTCCGGTGTGCCGTAACAGGCGGCGGTGTCGTCTGCGTGGGTGATGCGCAGGTTCTCGCTCTGCTCGTCGAGTTCGTGCCCGATAGGTCGAGCAGGTGGAGTGATCGAACGGAGGTTTCAAAGGCGTGCATTTCAGCTGGATACGATGACAGGGTGTTCGACGGGCGGAGGGGCTCCCGCGGAGATTCGGGCTCGTGCACGTCGACTTCGAGACGCAGCGCCGTACGCCGAAGGCCTCGTGCCCCTGGTACCGAGACCTGATCATCACTCATCGAGCAGACCAGGCAAGGTGATTGGGTGCCGCGGTGGAGCTTGCAGCTGCCATGCTCGACGCCGGTTGGCGGGCGCCGCGGAATGAGGACACTCACAGCTGCGCACATCGAGCCGGAGTCGATGCCGGCATGGCCGGCGATCCGGCAGACGAGCTTCGCCACGGCGAGCGGCGCGAGATAGCCGATGCCGATGTTGCCCAACGCCGGCAGCAGCATGCCCGGCACCGTCAGGCGCGGGAGCCGGGCCAGCTCCCGTCCGTAGTGGCGAAGTGCGAGGAGCAACGAGCGCCTGCCCGGCGCTCCCTGGAGTGATTCGGACGATTCCATCCCGACCTCGTTGTGTCGTGCGGCAGCCCATTACCTGCCTCTCCTGGGGAATGCACTGCTTGCGAGGTTTCGTCAGTATGAATGCGGAGGAGGCAGGAACCGCAGTCTCCCGCGACGGTGCCGGAGGAGTCCAAGCGTTTTTATCCGGTTGACACCGGTCCGTCCCCGGACACCTCCGGGGGTGGATCGCCGGTCACCAGAAGTCGGGCAGGCTGTGAGAGCTCTCGTCGGGGCTGGGCGTCGCTCTGCGCACGCTCGACGAGATCGGGTCGGTCGCCGCCGGCCGAATCCGGGTGGCCCGGGAACACGTGCGCATGGACGCGCACGGTGACCGGCCCGCGGTGGAGATACCGATCGACCGGATAGCCGCGGTGCGGGTCCGTCCCGGTCCCACCGTCCGGCGAGGAAGGCCGGGGAGTCGATCTCGGCGCGCACGGCCTCCGGCGTGTCCAGGAGCGTCCGCTCGACGCCGCGCCGGTCGGCCAGCTCGGCCGACTCCCGTGGCGGCGCCGCACATCGAAGGCGCCCTATGCCGGGTATCGCGACCTGATCGCCGCCCATCGGAAGCAGGGAGTGAAGTAGGCGGGGTAGGTCACCGGGCCGCCTCAGCCTTCAGGAAATCAACCGACTCAGGCTTAAGAGCCACTTATGGTTACAGACATTGACGTGTTCAGGCTCGGGCGGGAGGGTGACGGCTGGGCGGCGCAGTCCGCGTCGCCGGCCCGCCCTCACCGCCCCCGGAGCCCCCGTGATCACTCGCCGGACCATGCTCGGCGCCTCCGTCGCGGCCCTGACCGCGCCCGCACTGTTCGCCCTGTCGCAGACCGCGGACGGCAGCACCACCCCGCAGCGGCTCGACGTCGATCTGGTCAACACCGTGCCTTCGCAGCCGGTTTACGCCTACGTCCTCGGCCTCGACCCGGCCCAGGGCAACAGCTGGGCCTTCCTGCGCTCCGACGGCAGCACGCTCTACCACCCGCCCTCCCCCGCCGCCCCGGGCGCGCCGCTCGGAGCAGACTGCGCCATCGCGCTGGGTGCACCCGGCGGCACCCAGCGGCGGATCCAACTGCCGTACCTCTCCAGCGGACGGATCTACTTCTCCATCGGCCGCGAGCTGGTCTTCCTGATCAACCCGGGCCCGGGCATCGCGCTGCCCTCGGTGAGCAACCCGAGCGACCCCAACATCGCTACCTCCTACGGATTCTGCGAATTCACCTACGGGCCGGACCAGTTGTACGCCAACATCAGCTACGTCGACTTCGCCGCCGTCCCGATCGCGTTCGACCTGACCGCCGGTGGCGGGCGGCAGAGCGTCAGCGGCCTGCCCGCGGGCGGCCTGGAGTCCGCCGCGAACGCGCTGCGCTCGCAGGCCGCCCGCGACGGCGGCGACTGGGCCCGGCTGATCGTCCCGGACTCCGCCGGCCGGACCCTGCGCATCCTCAGTCCCAACACGGCGATCAGTGCCAATCCGTCGCTGTTCAACGGCTATCTGGACAGCTACCTCGCCGCCGTGTGGCAGAAGTACCAGAGCACCGACCTGGTGATCGACACCCAGGCCGGCTGGGGCACCGTCACCGGCCGGGTCGGCAACGGCGTGCTCACCTTCCCTGGCGTCGGCGGCTTCGCCAAGCCCTCCACCGCCGCCGTCTTCAACTGCAGCTCGGCGCCGTTCACCACCGGCAACGACCTGATGGGCAACCTGAGCGCGCGGCTCGCCGCCGCGCTCAACCGCACCACCCTGCTGAACGATCCGCACCAGCCGGACGGCGAGAACCCGGCCGCCTTCTACACCGCAGCGCGCACCAACCACTACGCCCGCATCCTGCACGCGACCAACCCCGACCACCTCGGCTACGCGTTCCCGTACGACGACGTCCATCCGGCCGGCGTGGACTTCGAGGGCAAGGTGCAGTCGGCGAGTCCGACTCTGCTGTCGGTCACCGTCGGAGGCGCCCAGGGCCCGGCCGGCCCCGGGCCGTCGCCGCAACCCGGCGGCGGGACGAGCGCGTTCGGCACCATCCAGGCCGAGTCCTACAGCTCGCAGTCCGGCACCGCGCTGGAGGACTGCGGCGACACCGGCGGCGGCCAGGACGTCGGCTGGATCGCGAACGGCGACTGGCTCGGCTATGCCGGCGTGGACTTCGGCAGCTCCGGCGCGACCCGGTTCCAGGCCCGGGTCGCCTCCGGCGCCGCGCCCGGGGTCAGCGGGCTGGTCCAGGTGCGGCTGGACAGCCCGACCGCCGCACCGGTCGGCAGCTTCGCCGTCGCCAGCACCGGCGGCTGGCAGAGCTGGCGGACGGTGCCCACCGACATCGCCCGGACCACCGGCAGACACACCGTTTACCTCACCTTCGCCAGCGGGCAGAGCGCCGACTTCGTCAACCTCAACTGGTTCACGTTCGGCTAGGTGTTCTGACCCGTGACATGGACCACCGGCTCTTTCCGGACATGCCCTACCTGTACTTCGTGCTGCGGCAGTTGTTCGAGCTGTACCGCCCGCAGTTGGGTGCTGGCCCTCGGGGTCGTTCCCGGCGCTCGGGGACTCGGCTACGGGCGTTCCCCGATGGCGGAGGGCCTGGGCCGCCTCGCCGTCGACGGTGGCCGCGAGGTGATGATCACCGTCGCTCCAGGCAACCGGGCCGCCCGGGGCCTGTACGAGTCGCTCGGCTTCGTCCAGGTCGATCACCGGGCCGACTACTTCGGTACCGGCGGCGACCAGCTGATCATGCGGATGCCGCTGCCCGGGTAGCCGCCGGGGGTTCGGGGGAGCCCGACGACAGCCCCCCAACCGCAGCGTCCGCCCCCATCCTGGAACGTTCGTCACCGACCGAGGGGAGAATGGTGAGCGCTCCACGACGACATGCGAGCGATCCGGACGTCATCGGCCAGACCACTGGGCTGGTCGGGTTCCTGCGCAAGGTCGTGCAGAGCAGCCATCAGCGGCTCCGGGACACGCGCTCCTGGGGTCCGCTCTGGCTGGCCGACCTGCCGGCGAAAGTGCCCAGGCCGTCCGGCGACGACCGTCCGTTTCTGGTCCTGGACCACGTCCCGCAGACTGCGGCACCGGAACCTCCGCCGGTGCTGGAAGGGTGGGTCGACGAGCCGTGGAAGGCGGCTCTGGGTTCCCAGTCCCTCCCCCTGGTACGCACACTCAGCTGACCCGACGGCGCCGAGGGAGAACGGGGTCGAGCTGGTTCGCAGGTCCTCGTGGTCATCACCGAGATCGTGGAACGTGCGGCGGACAGCGGTCCGGGAGACGTGAAGTTCGCGGGGCCCACGCATTGTGGGACGCCCTCGGAGGAAAGCCCCTGTTCGCCCGTACATCGATCAGGATGGAACGTCTGTGTTTCCAGAGTGGTTCTGAACGCTGACCTGATGGGAGTCCGGAGCGGCGGGTGCTTCCGCAATTTGTTTCGGGCGCTGAGTAGGGGTACTGTCTCCCAGTCGCTCGGCAGGGAGCAACCGGACACGCATCTGCGCGGACGGTCCCGGGGCGGCCAATCCTCTGAAGCACCATTTCCCGGTTCTCGCCGGTCGTTTCGCGCTGTCGCGTTGCGGCCCGGTGTTGATTCGGCGTGCGCGTTTTATCGGGTTGCGGGCGGATTCGCTTTTCGGAGCGAGGGTCGGCTAGAGTTTGAAACGTCGGACAGGGCGCCAAGCCCTGGAAGGCGTCAGCGAGCTGGATGAATGAAACTCCGGAAAACGGGGTGGAAAACATCTGGTAAGCTGGAAATGCGAAAGAACGAAGCGCTCGGAGGGCCCGCTGGAAGGCGGTCCGAAGGAAGCGTCCGTTCCTTGAGAACTCAACAGCGTGCCAAAAGTCAACGCCAGATATGTTGACATCCCC
>NZ_JBIRFA010000075.1:0-15648 GCF_044327205.1 Kitasatospora sp. NPDC018058
CGGTGATCATGAAGCGTAGAGAACTCCATGATCGGGCGAACCGTGCCTGCCCTGCTACTGCCGATTAGCTCGGCACCTACTGGCGGACGCCCTAACTCGGGGATGCTGCCGATTCCTTGCGGGCTCAGGAAGGTGGGCGCCCATCCGTGTTTGGGCGCCAGGTCGAGCACCATGTGCGCCTGGGGCGGCAGGCGGGCCCAGACTTCGCGGCGCCACGCGCCGAAGCGCAGTGCCTGGTTGCGGTTCTGCAGGACGCGCAGCGCGATGCTCAGTTCTTCCAGTGGCGGGACCGACGTTGCGACGCGGGTGCGGGCAAGGTCGGCGCCGGTGAAATGGAACCGGTAGACCATACGTCCTCCGTCGCCCGTCCGGTGTGCCGCTGCGGGTGCCGATTCTTCCCATACGTCGTTGTTCACGCCAGGTTGAAACAGGACGACGTTGCCGGTGGCCGTGGCTGATGCTGTTGGGGCAGGGAACGCAGTGCAGTGCACCTATGGTCGCCCATTGGTTCCGACCCTCACCGTGGTGCCCATCGCATTGCGGTGACCCGGGCGGAGCAGGCGCCGGGAGTCACATCCGCCCCGCCGGGCGAACCGGCCGGGCGTCACGTTCCGCGCGCCGGACTTCCGCGTGCGGCCATTCACGAGGGGAACAACCGTGCTCAAGCGCATCATCAGCGGCGTTGCCGTGCTCGGTCTCACGCTCGGCGGGGCGGTCGCCACCGCCTCCACCGCCTCGGCGCAGACCGGGACGGGCTGCAACTACACCAACTCCGAGCCCACCCTGACGGAGTGGAGCAGCAACGCCGTCGCGGTCCAGCAGCTCCAGTGCGAGCTGAACCGCTCGCTCAACCCGGCCAGCCACACCTCGCTGACCGTCGACGGCTCCTTCGGCCCGAACACGCTGAACGCGGTCAAGACCTTCCAGGCCTGTGCCGGCGACGGCGTGGACGGGTCCGTCGGCCCGCAGACCTGGGCCTCGCTCGACTTCTGGGCGTACTCGCCGAACTACGTCTGCTGACCTGTGATGACACGTGCCCGGCCCGCATCCCGCGGGCCGGGCACGCCCCCATCGCCACCCGGGCGTGACGGCTGCGCGGGTCGACCGGCTACGGGCGCGAATGATGCGTTCAAGTGCAGTCGGGTCGTTCGTGACGACACGTTGCTGAGATTTGATGAGGTGACGCCGGCGGTGTTCGCCTATCGCCGAGGTCCGGCCGAAGCTCGAAGAGGCTGCCCTGCGGGTGGGAGATCGGCTACTCGGCGGCCTCCTTGATCGTGTGCACGGTGTGCGGCCGGGTCCGTGTGCTGCTGCCGCCGGGCCCGCGTCAACTCGCGGGAGATCGCCAAGGCATCCGCAACCAGGCTTACACGCCCCCGCTTGCCGGGGTTGATCGCGATACGGATCGTCTGGATCTGCCCGTCGAGCACATCGAGCGCCAGGGGGTGAAGACCCCTGCCCTGTCCGACGAATCATCATGAACTTGGAGAATCTCCTGTGAGTACCCTCCTGCCCACCCGGCGCCGGTTGTCGCTGGGCCTGGCACTGGCGGCCGCGCTGACGGGCCTCGGCGCGTACACCGCCTCGGCCGCACCCGCCACGACCGCGCCCGGCCCGATACCCCTCACCTCCCCGGCCTGCCCTGCCGACCTGCAGCAGGGTGAGGCCGACGGCTGCGTCACCCAGCTCCAGCTGGAGCTCAACCTGACCGGCGCCCGGCTCACCGTGGACGGGCAGTTCGGGCCGGCCACCGACACGGCTGTGCGCAGCTTCCAGGCCTTGCACGCCCTGGGCGTCGACGGCATCGTCGGTCCGGCCACCAAGTCGGCCCTCGACGCGGCGGCGGCCTCCTCCTCCGGCACCGTGGACCTGCGCACCCAGTGCGGGAACCTGCAGACCGGCGCCAGTGGCCCGTGCGTCAGCACCCTGCAGACGATGCTGAACACCTTCAACGCCGGCCGCCTCACCGTGGACGGGCAGTTCGGCCCGGCCACCGACACCGCCGTGCGCAACTTCCAGGCCTCCCACGCCCTGACCATCGACGGCATCGTCGGCAACGCCGTCAAGAACGCCCTCTACCCACCGTCGGCCTGGACTGTTCGGGCCTGGTCCGGGCGGCCTTCTGGTTCGGCGCCGGCATCGACCTCGCAGGCGGCGGCGACACCACCGAGCAGACCCTGGACAGCCACCTCACCCCGATCGCCGAGTCCCAGCGCCAGCCGGGCGACGTCGAGTACTTCGGCACCGACGCGCACAACACCGTGCACGTCGTGCTCTACGCCGGCACCGACCCCGCCACCGGCGCGGACATGATGTACGAGGCGGAGAAGACCGGCACCAACGTCCACTACGTCGGCCTGCGCACCGGTGGCTACTGGTACCACGTGTCGGCCTGACCGTGCGGGTGTCGCGCGGGCGACGGTAGCCGTCACCCGCACGACGCCCCCGCCCCCGTCAACCGGGGAGCCCCCAAGGAGGAAATTGCCAAAGCGCACTACCGACGCCGACGCGATGCCGGAGACTTGCACGCCGCCGGCCAGCGCAACCTGTTCAACCGCATGCTCGGCCAGCTCTACCACTGCCTCAAGAGCCGCCGCCTGTTCGACGAGAAGACGGCGTTCCCCGCCCCTGTCGTGGCCGCCGCTGCCTGACGGCGGTTCACGCGTCCGGCACGGGGGAGCCGAGGCAGACCTCCAACACACCTCGCCGGCCCGGCGGCAGGTGGTCGCCGAGCGGGACCTGTCGCGGGCTGTGCTCGCCGTCGCAGATCCAGCTCCGCTCGTCCGCGTCGAAGGACCACGACTGGGCACCCCACATCGGGTGGCCGCCGAGCAGACGCTGGGCCAGTGCCTCGCACCCCTCGGGGGCGTCTTGGGCGATCAGCGACTCGGTGACGGCGTCCACGGCCTCGGCAGGGACTGCGGAGTCGCCCAGCACCGGCAGGAGAAGCAGCAGTCGGGCATGCGGATCGGTCACACCGACCGCCCCGTCCGGGGCGTGGAGGATCGCGGCGAGCTCCGGCCAGCACAGGCCCGGACCCGTACGGTCCTGGTCCGTGCTGGCCAGGACCGCATCGGGGCCGTTCGGGTGGACCAGGAAGTAGTCCGTGCTCGTGTACTCCTCGCCGCTGTTGTAGTGCACGACGATCGAGAACCCGCCCTCCAGCGGGACCGTGAACATCGGCCAGGCCGACTTGTCGTGCAGGCGCTCCAGCATGGCGCCGGCATCAGCGGCGTCCACACCAAAGGCCTCCGGCGACACGTCCTCGCACAGGTCGACCAAGTGCGCGGCCCAGAACCCGGGCTCGTCCAGCAACGGAAGACCGTCCACAACGGGAGCCGAGGAGTACCAGTGCCGCGCCATCGCCATGCCGTGATTCTGGCGTACGAAGATCCGCTCTGTTCGACCGCCCCACGAGCTACCCGGACCTCAACTTGACGGCTTGGCGCCGTGAGGTGTCTTGATGCCGCCCCGGCCGGACCACCCGCTGCGCCTTACAGCTCCCAGACCCCGCACATGGGCCGCTGGTGGTCGGTGAGGGTGTGCCACACCGCCGCGCTGGTGCCGTGCTGCTCCAGGTCGGCCAGACGGGCCGCGCGGCCCGCATGGTCCTCAGCATCCGTTCCTGTCTGATCAGTTCTCAGTCGAGGCTTTGCTCTGCCTTTGCGGCAGCGCGCCGGCGCGGTCGAGGGTGGTGAGCCACTGGGTGACGACGGTGTCGATGAAGGCGTCGGTGGCCTGGCCGCGGTCGAGGAAGAGGCGGGCGAGGACCGGGCCGTAGAGCAGGGTGTATTCGTCGGTGGTGATCTGGATGCCGGAGGGTTCCAGGAGTTTGTTGAGGGCGGCGTGGCGGTCCTCGCCGATCCGGATGAGGGCGTGGGCGCTGTCGGGGTCGTGGTCGGCCTGGGCGGTGACGGCCAGTACCGCGGTGCGGATGGCCGGGTCGTTGATGCCGTCGCGCAGGCTTCTGAGCCAGGCGGTCGCGACGGTGCGGACGTCGCTGTCGGGTTCGGGGTAGGTGCCGAGGTCGGGGCCTTCGAGGATGAGGTCGAAGAGCAGGGCGCCGCGGTTGGGCCAGTGCCGGTAGAGGGTCTGGCGGGTGACGTCGGCGCGTTCGGCCAGCAGGGCCCAGGTCAGCCCGGTCGGTCCGACTTCGGGGAGCAGTTCGCGCGCGACGGCCAGGACCCGGGTGCGGGTGCGCTGGACGCGCGGGTTGCTGAGGGTCGGCTGGCGGCGGTGGACGGGCTGCTGCGGCATGGGCCCATCCTACCCACGGATCATACGAAACGTGTGATTCAGATCACTTTAGAAATCACACATCGCGCGTGATACACCTGGAAGGGCAATCACACGCACTGGATGATTCAGGGCGTGTTCAAGTTCCCTCTTCTTCCGGGAGTTCCTGATGTCCATCGCGATCACCTTCTCCGAGTACGGTGCGCCGGAGGTCCTCACCCTGTCCGAGGTCGCCACCCCTGAGCCGGGTCCGGGCCAGGTCCGGATCAAGGTCCGGGCGGCCGCCGTCAACCCGATCGACGTGCGGATCCGCGCGGGGATGATGCAGGGCGTCTTCCCGGTGACCTTCCCGCACATGCCGGGCTGGGACGTGGCCGGCGTCGTCGACAAGGCCGGCGCGGGCGCCACCGCCTCGGTCGGCGACGAGGTCTTCGGCGTCGCGGCCGTCGGCGGCTACAGCGAGTACGCGTTGCTGGAGCGGCCGGTGGCCAAGCCGAAGGAGCTGTCGTTCGAGACCGCGGCCGGCATGGTCACGGTCGGCGAGGCTGCCTACCGGGCGCTGAGGCACCTCGGCGTTCGGCAAGGGCAGACGCTGCTGATCCACGGCGCGGGTGGCAGCGTCGGCACGATCGCCGTCCAGCTCGCCACCGCCTGGGGCATCACCGTTGTCGGGACCGTCGCCGAGCAGGACCTCGAGCGCGTCACCGCCCTCGGTGCCACCGCCGTCCGGTACGGCGACGGCTGGGTGGAGCGGGTCAAGGCCGCCGCCCAGGGCGGCGTGGACTTCGTGTTCGACGCCTCCGGCGCGGGCGTGCTGCCGGACTCCGTGGCCCTGGTGGGCGACGCGGGCCGGGTCATCACCATCGCCGACCCCACCGCCGGGCAGCACGGTGTCCGGTTCACCGGCTCGGACCCCAAGGACCGCTTCCCGGAGTCCCTGCCACTGCTGGCCGACCTGATCGCCACCGGCAAGCTCGACGTCCCGGTCTGGCGGGCCTACCCGCTCGCCGAGGCCGCGAAGGCCCACGCCGACATCGAAGCCCGCCGCAACCAGGGCAAGGTCGTCCTCCTGCCCTGACCCTGAGCCGCCGCCTCACCCGCGCCGGAACGGGTGAGGCGGCCCCCCAACCCGCCCGACGCACCAGCGCATCGCGACAACCACGAGACGCAAAGGCCGACAGCGATGGAAACACGCACCACACTCCCGCCGCTGGCGGCCGACCCCGACCTGAGCCGCGCGTTCGACGTCCTCGGCCAGAAGTGGAACGGAATCATCCTCCACACCCTGGCCGCACGGCCGGCCCGCTTCGGCGAACTGCGCGCCGCGATATGTCCGATCAGCACCAAGATGCTCAGCGACCGGCTGCGCGAACTCCTCGACTCCGGACTCGTCACCCACGCCCAGCTGCCCCCGGGCCCCGCCACCTACACCCTCACCCCCGACGGCCGGGCCCTGCTGCCCGCACTGGAGCAGATCCGCTCCTGGTGGCAGCACCGCTCCACACCCCCGACCTCCCGTTGATCACGGCACGTTCGAAGGACAGATCCCCCATGCCAGCACGCAACCTTCCCGAGGCCACCTTCGCCCGCACCGTCCTGGGCACCGGCCCCGGCCTCGTCCTCGCCCACGGCGCCGGCAGCAGCGTAGAGAACACCTACGGCCCGATCCTCGAAGGCCTCGCCGCCCGCCACAAGGTCGTCGGCGTCGACTACCCCGGCAGCGGCGACACCCCCCGCTCCACCGCGCCCCTGTCCGTGGACGACCTGGCCGACCAACTGGTCGCCGCCGCCGTCGCCGAGGGCCTGGACACCTTCGCGCTGTCCGGCTTCTCCCTCGGCGGCCCGGTCGCCATCCGCGCCGCCGCCCGCCACCCCGAGCGCGTCACCGCCCTGATCCTGACCGCCACCTTCCCCCACCGCGACAACCGGCTCGCCCTGTCCTCCTCCGTCTGGCGCAAGATCGCCCTGTCCGGCGACCGCGAGATGCTGGCCGAGTTCCTGCTCATGATGTCGCTCGGCGCCGACGCGCTGGAGTCGATGCCGGCCGAACAGCTGCAGCAGACCCTCGGTTTCGCCGCCGCCACCGCCGCCCCCGGCACCCCGGAGCAGGCCGACCTCGTCGGACGAGTCGACGTCCGCGACGACCTCCCCGACATCCAGGTGCCCACCCTGGTCATCTCCACCACCCAGGACTGGTTCACCTCCACCACCCTGCACCGCCAGCTCGCCGAGACGATCCCCGGCGCCCAGCTCGCCGAAATCGCCACCGGCCACCTGCCCATGCTGGAACGCACCGAGGAATGGCTGCAGCTCATCACCAACTTCCTCGACAAGCACAACCAGCCCGCCTGACAGTGAGGATGTGACGTGGTGATGTTGCCGGTGGGTCTGACCCTCCGCCTGACTGACGTCTCGACTGTCCTGTTTGGGATTTGTCGGCCCGCCGGGGCATCACCACGCACGCGGCCGGACGGGCGCTGTGACTTTATAGGAGCTTGGTCCAGAAGCCCCGTCACTGTCTTGTCCACCCGCCCGACCGGCGCGTGCCGCCCCCGGAACGGACTCGCAAGGACGGACATGACCAGCATGACGCACGACGCCCGGGAGATCACCGGCGGAGTCGACACCCACGGCCTGACCCATCACGCGGCGGTGATCGACTCCATCGGCCGGCACCTGGCCGACCGGGAGTTCCCTGCCACGATCCGTGGCTACCGGGAACTGCTGGCCTGGATGCGCTCGCACGGCACGCCGAGCGCGGTCGGGGTGGAGGGCACCGGCGCCTACGGGGCCGAACTCGCCCGGGTGCTGACCGCCGCCGGGGTCACGGTCGTCGACGTCGACCGGCCGGACCGCAAGACCCGACGGATGAAGGGCAAGTCCGACCCGATCGACGCCTACGCGGCCGCCACCGCCGTGCTCTCCGGGCGGGCCACCGGCATCCCCAAGAGCCGGGACGGCCCGGTCGAGGCCGTGCGGGTGCTGCGGGTCGCCCGCCGCAGTGCGGTCAAGGCTCGTACCCAGGCCATGAACCAGATCCGCGGCCTGCTCGTCTCCGCGCCGGCGGCGCTGCGCGAGCAACTCGCCGGTCTGCAGCGGACGGAGCTCATACGCACGCTGGCCCGGTTGCGGCCCGGAGACGACCTCTCGGGCCCGCTGGCGGCGACCCGAGCGGCACTGCGGCGACTGGCCCGCCGCCACCAGGCGATGGACGAAGAGATCGCCGAGCTCGACACCGAGATCGGCCCACTGGTCAAGAAGGCCGCCCCGCGCTGCTGGAGCTGTTCGGTGTCGGCCCCGAGACCGCCGGCCAGCTCCTGGCCTCCGCCGGGGACAACCCCGAACGGATGCGCTCCGAGGCCGCGTTCGCCCACCTGGCCGGCGTCGCGCCGATCCCCGCCTCCTCAGGCCGCACCCACCGCCACCGCCTCAACCGCGGCGGCGACCGGGCCGCGAACAACGCCCTGCATACCATCGTGCTGACCCGCATGCGCTTCGACGCGCGCACCCGCGCCTACGTTGAACGCCGCACCAAGGAAGGCATGTCCAAGAAGGACGTCATGCGCTGCCTCAAGCGATTCGTCGCCCGCGAGGTCTACCGCGTCCTGACCAGCACACCAACCACACAAATCACTCAAACCGACCTGGCTCCTGCGGCTTGACAGCCATAGGAGCATCCACCGGGCAGAACCGGGCCCTCACCGGCGTCCCTCTCGCGGACACAGCCCGCGAGGACCTGGGACCGCCTCGCCCACCACCCCTGAAGGTCTGCTCAAGGGGTGAACGGACCTCCACCCCGGCAGCAGCCGTGTGGTTCGTTCACCCCTGCAGCCACCGCGGAGTCCATGAAGTGGTTCGACCGAACCACTTCCTGGACTGGTATTCCAAACGCAATGCTGAGACCCTGCACGGCCTCACCTTGGCGGATTCCTTGGTGACCGGCATCTGGGAAACCTTGGTGACCCCCGGACACCTTCATGGAAGGCCTGGTCACCTTGATACCGCCCGCCCCGGCCTCGGACCGGCCACCGCGCTGCTCTACAGCTCCCAGGCCCCGCACAGGGGCCGCTGGGGGTCGGTGAGGGTGTGCCACACCGCGGCGCTGGTGCCGTTGCTCCGGATCGGCCAGGCGGGCCGCACCGGCCCGTACGGTCTTGAGCATCCTGGCCACCATCGGGCTCGTGTCGGCGATGCTCTGGAGGTCGCGGATGCGCTGCCGGGCGGCCTGCTCGCCGGTGTCGGCGAGGACGAACAGCAGCCGCGGGAAGACGACGTAGTGCTGCTGCCAGGCCGGCAGCATGCTCTGCCCGGCGACGGTGCGCCGCAGATGTACTGGTACAGGGTGGTGCTCGTGGAAGCGGGCGTAGCCGAACAGCTTGGAGGCGAGCTTCTCGCTGGCCATGGTGCCGCGGTCGACCTCGACGAACGCCCGGCACAGCCTCCGGCCGCCCGCGACAGCGGTGTAGTGCAGCAGCCCGTCGGGGATGACCGCACCGCCTTGGCCTTCGCCGTAGCGGTGGTAGACCTCCGGCAGGAAGTCCAGCGGCCGGCACTCGTCACCGGCCGCCCGGGCGCCGGCCACGAAGGCGGCCTGTGTGCGGGTGACGGCCAGGATGTGTCCGACCCGCAGCCTCGCCTCGGTCTTGTCCTCGGGCAGCGGCGGGGAGGCCACGTTCTCCAGTTCCGGGAAGCGGGCGGCGATCCGCGCGCCCCGCTCGGTCAGGAACCAGGCCCGCAGCCGCCCGGCCTGCGGGAGGACGACATCCTCGACCAGGCCCTCGCCCTTCAGCTGGCGAAGCCGTCGGCACATCAGCTCCGGCCGGCTGCCGGGGGTGTGCAGGACGCGCAGCTGCTCGGCCGTGGCCATCCGGAACTGGCCTACCCGCCTGAGCTGCGCCGTCGTGCGGTGCGCATGGTTGCCGAGGTCCTCGGTGACTACCCGAACGAGTCGGCGGCGCTGCGGGCCGTCGCGGAGAAACTGGGCATCGGCTCCGCCGAGACTCTGCGCAACTGGGTGCGACGCGACCAGGTCGACTCCGGGCAGCGCCCGGGCACGACCACGGAGGAGTCCGCGCAGATCAAGGCGATGAAGAAGGAGATCGCCGAACTCAAGCGCGCCAACGAGATCCTCAAGGCCGCGGCGAGTTTCTTCGCGGCCGAGCTCGACCGGCCACACCAGCGCTCGTAGCGTTCATCGACGAGCACCGGGGCCGCTTCGGCGGCGTCGAGCCGATCTGCCGTGTGCTCACCGAGCACGGCTGCAGCATCGCCCCCTCCACCTACTACGCCCACCACCAACGCGTGGCCTCGCCCTCCGCCGGCACCGCGCGCGACGAGGAGCTCAAGGAGCTGATCAAGGACGTTCACGACGCCAATTACCGTGTCTACGGGGCCCGGAAAGTCTGGTGGGAGCTGGGCCGGCAGGGCCACACAGTGGCACGCTGCACCGTCGAACGCCTGATGCGCGAACTCGGCATCACCGGCGCTGTACGCGGCAAGAAGGTCATCACCACCATCGCGGACCCGGCCGCCGAACGCGCCCCGGACCTGGTCGACCGCCAGTTCGTCGCCGCCGCGCCGAACCGTTGCTGGGTCGCCGACTTCACGCACATCGCCACCTGGGCCGGAGTCGTCTACGTCGCCTTCGTCGTGGACACCTTCTCCCGCCGCATCGTCGGCTGGTCGGCTGCGACCTCCAAGGAGACCCGCCTTGTTCTGGACGCACTGGACATGGCGCTGTGGCAGCGCGACCGTGACGGATTCCCCTACCAACGAGGCGAGTTGATACATCACTCGGACGCTGGGTCGCAGTACACGAGCTTCCGGCTCGCCGAACACCTGAACGCCGCCGGCATCGCAGCCTCGATCGGATCCGTCGGCGACGCCTACGACAACGCCCTCATGGAGTCCACGATCGGCCTGTTCAAGACCGAGCTGATCAAGCCCCGGCGGCCCTGGCGCACCCTCTCGCAGGTCGAACTCGCCACCGCCGAGTGGGTCGACTGGTACAACCACCGCCGGCTCCACGGTGAGATAGGCCACGTCCCGCCAGTCGAGTACGAGACCGATTACTACCTCACCACCACAAAACCGCAGGTCACAACCACAACCTGAGATCTCTATCGAACCCGGGGCGGTTCATAGAGCGGTGCCGTCACGGTGGTGATGGTGGGTTTCGTGGCGGCCGCGTGGGCGCCGGACCGACGCCTGCGACTTACCTGACCTGCGAGGTCCGGCGTCTTCGGGCTGCCGCGAAACCCACTGGTGATCGTGTTTTCGTGGTCGTGGTGCGAGTCCGTTCCAGGGCTGACCTCTTCGTGAATCCGCGAGCCTTCGAGCTCTGACTGGAACCGGCACCGCTGTGGAAGCGTTCGAACGACCGGTGCGGTTCACCAGCGGTATTACAACGAGCACCGGCCGCACCGGGCCCGCAACCAGCTGCCACCCGGCGCCCACGAGCAGCCAGCCACCGTACACGACCCCGAAGGTCGCACATTCCTGCGCATCCGCGTCCTCGGCGGCGTCATCAACGAATACCGATACGCAGCTTGACCAGCAGCGACGGCTTTCCGAGCCCCACAAGTCACATGCTCTGCTGCTGTAGCAGCGTACTGCCAGCTGCCAGGCCAGAATACGTTTATTGCACCTTGGTCATCGTGAATGGAGTCGGCAGCGTTTCCTGCGATGCGCCAGCGCAGACAACATTGGTAGAGCCAGCTGTGCCGCTGGTCGCTCCAGCATCAAATGTATACTTCGATGTGCCAGGCACAAGACTCCCATCTGGACATTGCGCGGCGTCTGGCCGGTCAACCGCGAGGGTCCATTGACCGCTGACCAAGTGCGCATCTGCAGACCAGCCCCTACTACTTGTTACGTGGGCGCACCCGGAGCCGCACGAAGTGATCGTCCACGTTGCCACTTGGCCAACGGTCGGCGTGACAGTATAGGTGCCGTTCAACGACGCTTCCGCCGTGCCTGGCGAGGCTGGCGAGGCCGGTGCGGTGGTTGGGCCGACGTGGATGTTTTGATCGTCTAGTTTGAACGTTGCGCCGGTGTCGCGGTTTTTGCATGAGATATGTACGACATGGTCGCCTTGAGACATCAGGACGCTGTCGAAGAAGAGGTTTCCCTTGGTATCGGCATTTCCGCCGGCGGAGGACGAGGTGTTGTTGTCGTAGGTGAGGCTGCATGAATCAGTCGCGGCGTTGAGGCCGGTGATGTGGACCCACATGCTCTCGTTGCCGCCCCCTGATGACACCGAGGCCCCCGAAGCCCGACTTGGGGCTGCTGATGCGAGTGCTGTCGTTCCCGGTATCGTCATCAGCGTTGCCGCGAGAAGTGCTGAGCCAAGCCCAATGAAGGGCCGTTTGGTACGCATAGCCGTACCCCCTTAGCCGATCAGCGTGCCGTATAGCCGCAATTACGCTGTTAGTAATGGTGACAATTTGGTGTGACCGCAGCGTCACGTGCGTTCCCGAAAGAAGCATGACCCGCACACCTCCGGACACTTCCAGCACAACATGGATCCGGCGGTCTTGTCACCCGAAGGCAGTTCCTTCTTCCTCAAGCCTGTGGGGCTCGAAAAGTCATCGTTGCAGCTCAAGCCGTGTATCGGTACTCGTTGATGACGCCGCCGAGGATGTGGGTGCGCAGGACTCTGCGGGTCTCGAGGTCGTTTACGACAGCGGGTTGCCCGTTCGCCTGGGGCGGTCGTCGGTCTCGGGATCGGTGGGGCCGGTGCCGGTTGTAGTGGTTCCGGTAGTCGGCAAGGACCTGTCGGGCGTGGGCCTCGTTCATGATCAGAACGTGGTCGAGAGCCTCGCGTCGGACGGTTCCGATCACTCGCTCGCAGTGGGCGTTCATCCGCGGGGCCTGCGGGGCGCTGAGTAGCACGTCCATCTCCTCGGCCTTGAAGACGGCGTCGAAGGAGTCGGTGTACTCGGTATCGCGGTCGCGGAGCACGAAGCGCGGGGAATCGGGGCGGGTGCCGAGGTCGGCGGCGAGGTTGCGGGCCTCTGGGTCGCCCACTGAGCGGTGGGGTGGGCGGTCACGCCGGTGATATGCAGCCTGCGGGTGCCGTGTTCGAGGAACACCAGCGCGTACAGTCGCCTGCCGGTGACCGTGTCCACAGGGAAGAAGTCCGCGGCGATGATCCCCTCAGCCTGGGCGGTGAGGAACTCGCGCCGGCTGGGACCGGTACGGCGCGGAGCCGGATCGATGCCGGCCGCGTGCAGGATCCGCCACACCGTCGAAGACGCGATCGGATGCCCCCGGCCCGGCCAGCTCGCCCTGGATCCTGCGATGCCCCCACCGCGGGTTCTCCCGCGCCAGGCGCAGGACCGGCCTCTTGAGTGCGGCCGCGGTGGGCGCTCGCCCGGTGCGCCGGCGTTGAGCGGAGTAGTCCCACTTCCCGGCGAACAGCCTGCGGTGCCGGGCCGGCAGCGTTCCCGGCGTGACCGGGAAGACGTCCGTCCAGCGGTGGCGCGGTATCAGCGACGACAGTGCGGCCGGCCGGAACCGGTCCGTGGGCTCGTAGCGGACCGGGCCGCCGAGCTGTCGCCGCAGCACCGCGTTCTCGTGCCGCGGCACCAGCAGTTCGGCGTCCTTGGCGGAGTCCCGGCGCAACAGCACCGCCGGTACGGACGGCAGCGCACGGGTGGCTCGGTAGAGCAGCGACACGATCATCCGCGCAGCATCCCAGTTACCACCGACCAGCCCTGGACACGGCCTTCCACCTGCAGCGATGACTTTACGAGCCCCCCAGGCTGCCGCTGACCAGCGCGGCCGCGACGCCGAGTAGCATGGTCCCGGCGATGAATCCCGCGATGCCCTCCAGGCTGCGGGTGCGCAGCCACCGCACCGCTGTGGTGAGCGCCGGCAGGACGGCGCCGGCCAGTAGTGCGACGAAGACGCTGACATCGGCGGCGCGCAGCCCGTAGTACACCGCGATCGGGACCAGGACGTCCCAGGCGACGCGGAGCAGCAGGCGCCGGCCGCTGGGCCGCGGCGGCGCGGGGGCGTCACCGCCGGCACTTCGCGTGGTGGTCACGGCGTCCTCCGGGGCGCGGGAAGGCCAGGGGGGTGCCGGGTCCGCGGACCTGCCTGCTCTGCCGCCCGGTCCGCGAACTCGCCTCCGGCCGCGTGCCGTTGGCCCCGTCCGGCTTCCTCAGTGGTACCAGGCCGAGCCGGTGCTCTGGCTGCCGTTGGAGATCGCTATGGCGACCGCGTGGACGACGCTGTCGTGGTAGAACTGGCCGGTGTCGACGTGCCCGCCGGGTCCGGCGGAGATGGTCTGGGAGGTCTTTCCCCCGGTCTGGTCGTTGCGGTCGAAGATGGTCAGCCAGCAGGTGGTGGTGTACGAGTCCAGGTGGCCGTAGGCCGAGTTGGCCGAGAGGTGCAGATGGCCGATGCAGCCGGGAACCGAGATGCTCACCGAACCGGTCGTGCCGGCGTGGGCGGTTCCGGACGTGCCGATGACGCTGATGCCCGCCAGCGAGGCGGCAGCGACCACTGCTCCGATACGACGACGCATGGTTCCTCCGTGGTCCGTGGTCCGTGGTCCGTGATCCGTGGCTCTGTGGTGCCGAAACGGTGGACGACCACGACCTCTGCCACGGGGTGCCCCGGTCGTCCTCGCAGCATCCTTCCCGTGCGCCGCCGGCCGAGGAACGATGTTGACCGGACGTTTGCCCGACGCTTCGCGGCCGCCCGCAAGCTCCTTGCCGCACTCCCCGGCCCCCGTGGAGCGCGGGGATGCCCCCGGGACGAGGGTCAGCGCGGGCGGTACCGCAGGTAGCGGACGTACAGCACGATGCACGTGATCGCGCCGACCGCGCACACCGGAAGGCTCAGCCCGACCGCCATGATCACGCCGTCGCTGACGCCCTGCACGGTCTCCTCCCTGACCATCCCGTTCGCGTCGGTGATCCGGCGGGTGGTCTCCGCGTGGTTCGCGAGATAGGTGACCATCGAGACGCCCACCGCCAGGAACACCGCCGCCCCGGCCAGGAACCAGCCGCCCGCCCGCTCCTGCCACTCGTCCCCTTCCAGCCGCCGCACGCGGGGGCTGTGCTCCACCACCGCGCGGCCCAGGCCGGAGGCCCCGGCGGCGTGCCCGTCGATGTGCAGGCGCGCGCCACCGGCGAGGGCGAGGCGGCAGCGGTAGTCGTTGCCCAGCCGGCGGGCGAGGCCGTGGATCCTCGTGGTGCCGGGCATCGTGATCGACACGACCTGGCTCCACTCCCAGCCCACCGCGCCGGCGCCGTCGCGAGCACACCGTCGAGCTCGCCCGCGAGGCCGTCGGCGGCACCCTGGTCGGCAAGCGGATCGCCGTCTGGGGCGCCGCGTTCAAGCCCCACACCGACGACATTCGCGACTCCCCGGCCCTCGCCGTCGCCGACGCCCTCCAAAAGGCCGGCGCCGAGGTCACCGTCCACGACCCCGCCGCGATGGAGAACGCCCGCAGGGCCTACCCCGCACTCGACTACGCCGACGACCCCATCCAGGCCGTCACCGGCGCCGCCCTGCTGCTGCACCTGACCGACTGGCCCCAGTACTCCGACGCCGACCCGGCCGACCTCGCCCGCCACATCGCCGCCCTCAAGGTCATCGACGCCCGCGGCACCCTCAACGCCGAGTGCTGGCGCGCGGCCGGCTGGACCTTCCGCGCCCTCGGCCGCCTCTGACCCGCACGGCGTACCCACAGACTCCCGACCCGGCCGCCGCACGCGCGCACAGCGGCCGGGCACGGGCCCCGGCACCACCCGAAACAGGAGATCAAGGAGGAACACCATGAGTGACACCCTGACCAGGTCGCGCGGCGCCGAGCTGCTGGCCGGCGAGTTCTCCGAGTTCGCGGCCGACCTGGCCGCCGACGTCGCCAAGGAGAACCCCGGCTTCAGCGCCGACTACATCGCCCTGCTGGTGACGGCCTGGGCCGACTGGGCCACCCTCGTCGCCGACGACCCCCACGCCGGTTACGCGCTCACCGTCGACATGGACGAGGTCTGGCACGCCGCCCTGCGGCGCACCCGCAAGAACTTCGCCTTCATGTCCCGCCTGACCGGCGGCCGCTTCATTCACCACGAGCCCGCCGACAACTACGGCACCCCCGACAAGATCCGAGAGACCGTCGCCGCCCTCCAGGCGGCCGGCTACGGCGCCGCGCCCGAGGTCTACTCGGCGGCCGACACGGCAGACTGCAGCGGCTCGGACTGCCGCCCGGCGGCTCCCTGCCCCGGCATCGACGTCGCGCCCATCCAGCTGAACGCCTGACTTACCGACCGGAGTGCGCCCGCTTCCTGAAGCGGGCGCACTCCTCCACATAGCAAGGTGCCCCCCCCCCCAACCCCCGGGGCCCCATAGTGGGGTGGGGCGGGAAAGGGGGGCCCCCCGAGCCGTTTGGGGGGGGGT
>NZ_JBIRFA010000075.1:15656-19895 GCF_044327205.1 Kitasatospora sp. NPDC018058
ACCCCCCCCCCCCCCCCCCCCCCCCCCCCCCCCCCCCGCCCCCCCCCCCCCCCCCCCGGCGCCGCCCCCCCCCCCCCCCCCCCCCCCCACTCCTCCACATAGCAAGGTGCCCCCGGCCAAACGCCAGGGGCACCTTGAGTCGTGAGGGCCGCTATCGGCGGCCGACGATCGCGTTGACGAGGGTGTGGCGGGAGGACGGATCCTCGGGGCCGCCTGGTGTCCTGGCCACGACGGCATCGGGTGTGCGGGAGGCCACGACGCCCTGCCAGTAGTTGTCCAGGGGCATGCGGGCGACGGCGTACCCGGGGGCCGACCCGTCCGGGGTGGCGGAGATCTCGCTCACGGTGGCGCCCTTGCCCTGATGGGAGACCGCCAGGCTGGAGTACGCGCCCAGGGCGATGGAGGATTCGCGCAGCGGGCGCCCCGGCACCGAGCGGGGAGTCAGGCCCGGGTCACCAGGGGGGCCCAGGCTCGTGGCGACCAGGCTCGCCGTGGTCTTCGTGGGGTCGGCCTTCCCCGCGGCCACGGCCAGGGCCCGGGCGGTGGCGGCGTCGGCGGCCATGGTTCCCGCTGACGGGTTGGGCGGGACGTAGGCGGCGATGTTGGTGGCGGTGTCCGGGTTGCGCGCATCCCCGAGGAGCACGATCGGACCGACAGCAGACCACGGCCGTGAACGCCCCCAGATGACCGGCCACACCCGCAGGGTACGGCTACGCCGTGGCGGCGTCGGCCGCACGGGTGCGCTCGGCGGCGGCCGCCAGCTTGACCACTGGAGTCTCGAACCTTGACCTGCCTCACAAAGGGGGCTGGTGAGACGATGCGCGGATGGATCTCATAGGAGTGACTGAGCGGGAGCGCTTCGTCGGCGTCGGCGAGTACGTCAGTTTCGCTGCGGCATGCCCTGTTTGCAGAGGGGAGGCACCATGCTCGGGCGGGCAAGTTCTGATCTTCGACCGCCTGGAATGGAGCATCGAGGCCGACTGCGCCGTTTGCGGGCCGTCAGTGGGATGCGGGAGCGGAGACACGCCAGCCGATCTGCGTGAACGATTGATCGGCGAGCACGGCCCCGCGCGCCTTGAACTCCCTCAGAATGGCGCCCGAACTGCTGTGATCATGAAGGTGATTCGGGCGACGTTCAGTGTCGAGCTGAAGGAGTCCAGGAAGATGCTCCAGGCTGTGCAGTCAGGTCAGCACGCGGCGACGTTGCCCGAGATCGAGCAGCTTGCTCGGAGACTGCGCGCGGTTGGTGTTGAGGCCCGGGCGGCCCGCAATTGAGGGTCCTCGCTGTTCGGTGGCGGACGGTCAGGCGCTCCACCACGCGTCGGTGCCGCATCCGACCTCGAAGTGCCACCAGCCTTCCTCCTCGCCGCGGTCCAGGAGCTTCTTGATCGCGGAGAAGTCGGCGTTGGCCGGAACGTTGAAGGCGACCATCGGGAACTCCTCGCTGAAGACCTCGCCTCCGAGCTCAAAGGCCGAAAGGCGCTGATGGACGGCTTGGGGGCTGCGGCCCAGCGGACCGGAAGGGATGGGCACGACCCGAATCGTGCAGTTGCCGGAGGCGCTGACCCGTCCGACAGCCCAGTGCCTGCCGTCTTCGTCCGTCTGGAACCTCACGACGTCGCCCTCCGCGACCCCGTCCTGGAGGAACGCAACGTTCTGCACCCGAGCCGTGTCGGCACCGAGCTTCGTTGCCCACAGGCCCTCCGTGTCCTGAGGGAACCAGCCCTCGCGAGGGGTGAAGCGAAACCAGACCTTGATCTTCTCGACCGCGTTCTCCATAGCGGAAATCATGCGCGCACCGCCCGCAGCACCGTGCATCGGGTCTGAGCTGGGCAACGACCTGGGGATGTCCAGTGATCAACCGATCGGTGCCAGTCGGGCAGAACTCGCTGGCGCCCGGTCGCCGACCCGTCATCGGCCTGCTCCGAGAATTCACCCAGCGCCCCTTCGAGACCGTCGTGCTGTACACCGCGCTCGGCGACGCCCTCATCCGGCTCTGCGGCATCGGCGGGACGCTGGGCAATACGGTGACTGATCAAAGCCTGCCACCCTCGGAGGAGACACCGCCATGGTCCACCCGGCTATTACCCGACTCTCGGCCCTGCTCGGGGAGCCGGGCACCCCGGGTGACACCGTCGACTGGGACGAGCTGGTCCGGACCACGGGCCTGCGCCTGCCCGCCGACTACCGCGACTTCGTCACGCTGTACGGCGGCGGCGAGCTGGACGAGTACCTCGGCATCAGCACGCCGCCGGTGGACGGCTCCCCGTACGGCGACCTCGTCGACGGACTGGACTTCGACCCCATCACCGTGCGCGGCGACAGCATGATCGAGGCGGCCATCTGCGACGGCGACATTGTGGCCGCGATGATCGACGGCGAGGCCACCGTCAAGCGGCTCAAGCGCGAGGACGGCCGGATCTGGTTGATGCCGCACAACCCGGCGTACGAACCCATCAACGGCGACAACGCCACCATCCTCGGCAAGGTCGTCGCGGTCCTGCGCCGCCTCTGAGCGCCCGGTCACGAAGGACGACTACGCCGTCAACCACCCTGGCTGCTATTGGTGAACGGCGCTACGCTGCCCGCCAGGTCGGTCGAGGGCCGAGCAGCGGTCCTCGACCGACCTGGCCTCGTGTGGGCAGCCCAGACACCGGGTAGGTCCGGGTATGGATCTCCGGAGCCGAGAAGGATCGATGGCCGACCTGAGCAAGAGGCCCGTGGTGAGACCGGTCTTCGACCCCGTCGTGCCTGTCGAGGTTCGGGACGCCGTCGGCGACCTGGCCGCCGCCCACGCCGTGCTGCTTGCCGACAGCGACGTCGGCGCCGGGTTCCTGCGCTGGCGCCGCGCCAGCGTGACGTGAGCCGTCAGCGGCCAAGTCGCACCCCGCGCCTCGGCGTCAGCGGTCTTTCTGACACCGAATCGCGGGGTGGGCGGCTCTGGATTTCCGGGCACTGCCCTGGAACTGAGGGCCGGCAGAGATCGGCTTTTGCGCGGAGTGCGCTACCTGGCGGTCTTGGAGAGCGGCGTTGCCAGTTCCATGAAGTGCGGCAGCCGCTCCACGATGTTGTTGCCCGAGAGGCTCAGCAGTCGGTCGCCGAGCCGGATCACGATGATCTCCTCTGTCTGGTAGGGACCCGTCGGCACCTTCTTCATGTCGATGGCCTCGTCGCCGAGTCCCGCTACCGGCTGCACGGTCACCGTCTCCGGCACCGGCACCGGGGGGTGGTCCCATGACTGCCCCGTGAAGGACTTGCAGCGTGCCGCGTAGTCCCGGATCTCGGCGAGCACCTTGGCCGCGTCGCCCGGGTGGTAGGCGGACAGCCGGACGTACACCTCGTTCATGCCGTCGGAGACGTGGTTCTCCGCATCCGAGGCCTGGAGGTCGTGCGTGAGGGTGCCCCCGCCGAGACGCATCTCGGTGCACTTTTCCTTCGGCAGCATCGGATCGCCGGGCTCGTCATCGACGTAGGTGCCGGTGTCGGTCTCGCCGCCGTCGCTCTCGATCGTCCAGCCCGCCGGCAGGGTGGCGGCGGTCGGCAGGAGGCTGCGCAGGAACGCGCCGGTGGGGATCGGCGGGCCGCTCGGTGTGCTGCTGGGAGAGCCGAACGCGGCTGCGCCGGACGCGCCGAGTGTCGGCGTGGTCACCGGGACGGCGCCCGGGGAGGAGGAACCGCCCGTCGTGGCGGCAGTCGATGCGGTGACACCACCCGGCGCACCAAGGACAGGCCCCGGCCCCGAGGAACATCCGGTCAGGAGCGCAGCGGCCACGACGGCTGCGCCGGCCGCGAGTGGAGTTCGGTGGACGGTTCGGACGATGGACAAGAGGACCCCCCGCGGGTTCATCGGTCGAGCACGGTGCTTCGCTTACGTGCAGTCGGCATCCTGCCACACCGTGCTACAGCCCCGTCCTGCCGCCCCTGCCACATCCGCACCACGCCGCCTCAGCTGTGCCGCGCCTGCGACGGCCTGGGCGGGCGGCCGTGGAACGAGGCGCCGACACTTCCGGGGGCCGCACTGACCCCCGCGCCCCCTGCCGCCAAGGCCTGAAGGGTGTCTTTACTGTCGGTAGGGCGGCTGAGCTGCGATTTTTTCGGGCGAGCGTGTTCTGGGCATGATTGCTGGTTGTGGGTCTGCGACTGCTCTACTTGATCTTCTGCCGCGTGCTGGGCTGGCTGGCTCTGTTGGGCCGTTCCTCTGCCGTGAACAACGCTGAGATCCTCGCTCTGCGCCACGAA
>NZ_JBIRFA010000076.1:0-18663 GCF_044327205.1 Kitasatospora sp. NPDC018058
CACCCACCACCACAAACCGATGGGCTGCCTTCCCCAACGGAGGGATGGGCAGCCCCCTAATCGGACGCCACAAGTAAGTCATCTGAACCGCCATACATGCAAGGACATGGCAGCTGATCACTCGTTCGGCGGAGCGCACCGCCGGGTTGCGAGGGGCGTTCCACTCCTGCCGTAGACGGCCCCCACCGAACGCCCGAGGCCCCCGTCATCCTGCTCGACGTGGCCTCCCCTGCTTACTGTGACGCCTCTACTCTGCCGGGATGGACCTGTCCGCCAAGGCGACGATCGTCCGCCGCGAGGCGTGGGATCGCGCGGCGTCGGAACCGCTCGAACCAGCCGCCATGACGCCCGCCGCGCTGGCCACCTTCGAGGCTCTGGCACTGGTGAAGCCGGACGCGCCGGCCGCCCTGCTCGACTTGGTGGAGGAGGTCAACGAGCAGGCGGCGGCGCGGCGCCCTCGGTCGCCCGGCGGCGGCACCGCGCGACGCCCCGGCGGGTCCAGCGGGCGCGGGTCGCGGCCCGTGGAGTCGCGGCCCGTGTCGTCCCCGATTGGCCGTCCCACGGACCGGGGGCAGGGTAGCTTGCCTGAAAGCCGTCCGTGCGTCCCGGTTACCCGATCGATGCGAAGTCGATGCTGTCGCCAGGAAAGTGAGCCTCGCATGTCGAACCTGCTCGGCCGTCATCGCGCGGTCATGCCGAAGTGGGTGTCGCTCTACTACGACGAACCGATCGAGATCGTGAGCGGCAAGGGGCGCCGCGTCACCGACTCCGACGGGCGCAGCTATCTCGACTTCTTCGGCGGCATCCTCACCAACATGCTCGGGTACGACGTACCCGAGGTACGGGAGGCCGTCGAACGGCAGCTGCGCACCGGGGTTGCGCACACCTCGACGCTGTATCTCATCCGCACGCAGGTGGAGTTGGCCGAGAAGATCGCGGAGCTGTCGGGCATCGCGAACGCCAAGGTGTTCTTCACCAACTCCGGCACCGAGGCCAACGAGACGGCGCTGCTGCTCGCCACCAACGCCCGCCGGTCCGACCAGGTGCTCGCCCTGCGCAACAGCTACCACGGACGCTCGTACGCGGCCACGGCCGTCACGGGCAACCGGAGCTGGAAGAACTCCTCGCTCTCGCCCGTCAACGTGCACTACCTGCACGGCGCCGACCGCGTACGCTTCCCGCACCTGTCGGACGACGAGTTCCTGGCCTTCTGCGCGGACGATCTGCAGCACGTCCTCGACACGGCCACCGCCACCGACGTCGCCTGCCTGATCGTGGAGCCCATCCAGGGCGTCGGAGGCTTCACCGCCGCACCGGACGGACTCCTCGCGCGATACCGGGAGATCCTGGACCGGTACGGGATCCTGTTGGTCTCGGACGAGGTGCAGACGGGCTGGGGCCGTACCGGAGAGCACTTCTGGGGCATCCAGGCCCATGGCGTGACACCCCACATCATGACCTTCGCGAAGGGCCTGGGAAACGGCTTCGCGATCGGCGGTGTCGTCGCGGACGGCACGCTGATGGACGCGCTTCCGGCCAACGGCATCTCCACTTTCGGCGGTAACCCGATCGCGACGGCGGCCGCCAAGGCCACGCTCGACCACCTGCTCGCCCACGACCTCCAGGCCAACGCGCAACGGCTCGGCCAGCTGCTGATCGACGGCCTGCGGGCCGCAGTGGAACGGCTTCCCGTCGCGCGGGACGTCCGGGGCAAGGGCCTGATGTTCGCCGTCGACCTGATCGACCCCGGCACGGGAGCGCCGAGCCCGTCGCTGGCCACCAGGGTGTTGGAGCACGCGAAGGAGCGGGGCCTGCTCATCGGCAAGGGCGGCCTCTACGGCCACACCCTGCGGATGGCTCCCGCGCTCACCCTGACCGAGGACGAGGCCAGGGAAGGGCTCGCCATCCTCGTCGACTCGCTTGCCGCCGCCTGCTGACATCACGTGGTGCGGCCGGCGGATGCGGCGGAGGACCCGGATGTCCTCCGAACGAGTGGTTCGCCCAACTCCCGCTGACGGCAAGGATTTTCCCTGCATTCGAAGGTGCGGCCCAGGTCGGATGCTTCCGATCTGGGTGGTGGGGGCGGACCACGGCTGGTCCGGCCGGGAAGCCGTGCGGGTGCAATCGAGAGGGCGTCGCGGTCGAAGTAGCTCATGGGTCCCGTAACCAGGGTCTCCCTCCGTGACTCCGGGCCGCCATGCCGTTCGGCGCCCCGGGACGGGGCCGGTCGGCCCTCGCGCGACGCCGCGCCGACGCGGAGGCTGGAGGAGTAGCACGGCGACGGCCGAGGAGGCGCCATGTCCACCGTCCACCCGCCGCACACCACCGCCGAGGCGTTGCTGGCCGACGGCACCACGGTGGAACTACGGCCGCTCGGGCCGCAGGACCACCGGGCCGTGCTCGATCTGCACACCGAAGGGTTGTCCGAGGAGAGCCGGCGGCTGCGCTTCTTCGGGGTGAGCCGCAACGCACCCGCGCAGGCCGCCGACCGGCTGTGCGGGGCGCCGCGGGCCGGTCTGCTGGCGCTCGGTGCCTGGGTGGGGGAGGAGCTGATCGGTGAGGCGGACTGTGAGCTGCTGGACGACCCGCCGGACACGGCGGAGCTGGCGCTCGCGGTGGCCGACCGCTGGCACCACCGAGGCGTGGCCACCCTGCTGCTGGAACACCTGGTCCACGCCGCCCGGATGGCCGGCATCCGTTTCTTCGAGGCCGACACGCTGTTCGGCAACCGGGCCGTCCACCAGGTCTTCGCCGACCTCGGCCTGCCCGTCCAGCGCCGCTACGCGCAGGGCGAGGTGAGAATCCGGGTGCCGCTGGACGAGAGCGACGAGCGCTACCGCTCGGCCGTGGACGAACGCGGTCGCCGCGCCGACGTCGCGAGCCTGGGGGCGCTGCTGCGCCCGGGTTCGGTCGCGCTGGTCGGGGCGTCCCGGCGGGCTGGCTCGGTCGGGCGGACCGTCCTCGGGAAGATCCGGCGGGGCGGCTTCGCGGGCGCGGTCTGGGCGGTCAACCCGCACGCCGGGGAGATCGACGGCCAGCCCGCCTACCCGTCCGTCCGCGCGCTGCCCGCCGTGCCGGACCTCGCGGTGCTGGCCGTGCCCGCGGGTGCCGTCCCCGGGGTGGCCGAGGAGTGCGGCGCCGCCGGGGTCCGGGCGCTGGTGGTGCTCACCTCCGGCCTCGGGACGCAGGAGGCCCGCGGGCTGATGAGGGCCTGCCGCCGGCACAGCATGCGCCTGGTCGGACCGAACAGCCTGGGCATGGTCCAGACCGATCCCACCATCCGGCTGGACGCCGAGTTCGGCGGCGCCTTCCCGAGGCCGGGCAGCGCCGGGGTTGCCGTGCAGAGCGGCGGTGTGGGGATCGCGCTGCTCCAGCGGCTGGCCTGGCTGGGCATCGGGGTGTCGAGCTTCGTCTCGCTCGGCGACAAGTACGACGTGAGCGGCAACGACCTGCTGCAGTGGTGGGAGGCGGACGATCGCACCGACCTCGCGCTGCTCCACCTGGAGTCCTTCGGCAGCCCGCGAGCCTTCGCCCGCACCGCCCGCCGGGTCACCCGGACCATCCCGGTGCTGACCGTCGACGCCGGTCGATCCACCGCCGGCCGCCGGGGCGCCGCCTCGCACACCGCGGCCGCCGCCACCCCCACCGTCACCCGGGAGGCACTGTTCCGGCAGGCGGGCATCACGGCCACCCGCGGCATCGAGGAACTCGTCGACGCCGCCGCCTTGTTGCACGCCCAGCCGCTGCCCGCCCCGCGCGGCGCGGTCGCCGTGGTGTCCAACGCGGGCGGCATCGGCATCCTGGCCGCCGACGCCTGCGTCGAGGCCGGGCTGGTCGTGCCGGAACTCCCGGCGGAAGTGGGGGAGTCGCTCCCGCCCGGCGCCTCCGTCCGCAACCCGGTGGACACCACGGCGGCGGTTCGCCCCGCTGAACTCGCCCTGTTCCTGAGGGCGTTGGAACGCGAGGAAGCCGTCGACGCGATCCTGGTGTGCCTGGCGCCGACGGCGCTGTGCGAAACCCCCGGCCAGGACCCGGTGCACGCCCTGCTGGAGGGACCGGCTCGGCGCCGCGTCCCGATCGTGGCCGTGCTGCTCGACCAGCAGGTGCCCGTCCGGTACCGCACCTGCGCCGACGGCGGCAGCCTCCCCGTCTACTCCGACAGCCTCTCCGCCGCCCGCGCCCTCGCCCATGCCCGGGACCGTGCCCGCTGGCTGGCCGAACCGCCGCCCGAGCCCGCAGCCGCCTCGGACTGCGACCGCCGCGCCGCCCGCAGTGTGGTGGACGGCTACCTCACCTCCCACCCCGAAGGCGGCTGGCTCGACCCGCTGTCGACCGCCGACCTGCTGGAGGCCTACGGGTTGCCGCTGACCACCTTGGTGTGGGCCCGCGACGAGCACATGGCCTCCGTCGCCGCCACCGGCCTGCGCCGGCTCGGGCACGGGGGGAAGGTGGCCCTGAAGGCGTACTGGCCCGGGCAGGTCCACAAGAGCGCTGTGGGGGCCGTCCGTACCGGACTGGCGACCGATGCCGACGTGCGTTCCGCCTACCGGGAGTTCGCGCGGAAGTTCGGCTCCGAGCTGTCCGGAGCGGTGGTCCAGCCGATGGCCGCCCCCGGTGTGGAGCTGCTCGCGGGTGTGGTCCAGGACCAGGTGTTCGGCCCGCTGGTCGTCCTCGGCCTCGGCGGCACCGCCGCCGACCTGCTGGCCGACCGGGTGGCTCGGCTCGCCCCGCTGAGCGATCGCGACCTGACCACCATGGTCACCGAACTGCGCAGCGCACCACTGCTGTCGGGAGACGGCGGGGCACCACCCGTCGACCTCGCCGCAGTACGGTCCGTCCTCGCCCGGCTGTCCCGGCTCGCCGACGACTTCCCGGAGCTCGTCGAGGCCGACCTCAACCCCGTCATCCTCCACCCCGACGGCGCGGTCTGCGTGGACGCCCGGATCCGCCTCGAACGCCGGCCGTCCTTCGACCCTTACCTGCGACGGCTGCGGCGCCCTGCGGCCGCCGAGGGGGAGTGAACACCGTGAAGCACAGCATCCTCGACGGCACGGCGGCCGACACCTTTCCGGCCGCGGAGCCCGCCCGCCGACCCGGCCGGGTCGCCGTCCGCGACTGCATGACCCGCCCCGGCATCGCCGTCACCCCCGACACCGACTTTCCCACCGTGGCCGCCGTGCTGAGCGCCTCCCGGCGCGGCATCGTGCCCGTGGTGTCCGCCGACGGCACCGTCGCCGGCGTGGTCGCCGCCTCCGACCTGCTCGCCGCCTACGCCGAACAGGACCCGCAGCACGAGCTGCTCGCCCGCGACCTGATGGCCGCCCCGGTGGTCACCGTCACCGAGGACGCGAGCGTCACCGGTGCGGTGGCCCTGCTGGTCGAACACGCCCTGCACCACCTACCCGTCGTGGACACCGACGGCCGCCTGACCGGCCTGCTCTCCTCGCACGACCTCCTCGACGCCCTGCGCCGCGAGGACGAGGCCATCGGCTCCGAGGCGCTCGCCCTCGCCCTCACCCCCGGCACCGGTGTCGTCCCCGGCTCCCTGCACGTCCGCTGCGAACGCGGCCTGCTCTCGGTCAGCGGCCGCACCCGCACCCGCGGCGACGCCGCCGCGCTCTGCCTCCAGATCGCCCGTATCGACGGCCTCGTCGCCCTGTCCGACCACCTGGTGTGGGACCTGGACGACGCCGGACCGGCGCCAAGGGCGGAATGGGAGTGAAATCGCCCATCCCGTAACAGAGTCGGGCCTCCAGCGGCGCCCTGGGTGGACCTCTGGCGAGAAGGAGCGCGGCTGCGGGTGGAGCGGTGAAGCACCTGAGGGCGGCAGTGGGCCGTGCGAGTGGTGCTGCCCGCGCCGCCGGTCGGTTGCGTTCGGACGGCCCGGGGGCGGTGGTGGCTCCGTGATAGACGTCAGGGACGCGGCTGCCGCCGCCACGTTCCCCGCGGAGACCGGCGTCGAGGAGGACATGAGCTTGTCGGCCGACCCCCGGTCCCCGGCACCCGGCGCGGCTCCACCGGATCCGGCGGTCGTCGTCCGTACCTCCGGCTACCTGAAGCTGCTGGCGCTGGCGGCCGTTCTGGGGGTGCTGATCGCCGCGGCGGCCTACGGCTTCCTCGCCCTGGTCTCCAAGGTGCAGTCGATGACCTACACGGACCTGCCGAAGGCCCTCGGCTTCCACGGGACACCGCCCTGGTGGCCGTTGCCGCTGCTCGGCGTCGCCGGACTGCTGGTCGGCGTGACCGTCCGGTACCTCCCCGGGACCGGCGGCCACGAGCCGGCCGAAGGCCTGTCGACCACGGGCGCCCCGGGCGCGATCGAGCTTCCGGGCGTGTTCCTCGCCGCGCTGGCCACCCTCGGCCTGGGCGCGGTCCTCGGCCCGGAGGCACCGCTGATCGCGCTCGGCGGCGGGCTGGCCGTGCTGGCCGTCAAGGGGCCCAGTCGGGACGTCCCGCCGCAGGTCGTCGCCGTCGTCGGGGCAGCCGGAAGCTTCGCGGCCGTCAGCACCCTGCTGGGGTCGCCACTGCTCGGCGCTTTCCTGCTCATGGAGGCCTCGGGGCTCGCAGGCTCGATGCTGGGGGTGGTCCTGGTCCCAGGCCTGCTCGCAGCCGGTCTCGGCTCCCTCATCTTCATCGGCCTCGGCAGCTGGACCGGCCTGGGCACGTACTCCCTGGCGCTGACGAGCGTGCCGCACGCGGATCGACCGGACATCGCCGAGTTCGGCTGGGCGCTTGTCATCGGGGCGGCGGCGGCCCTGCTCGGCACCGGTATCCGCCGGTCGGCCCTGCTCCTGAAGGCGAGGGTCGAGCGGCACCGGATGCCCGCGACCGTGGTGACGGGCCTGGCGGTCGCCGGGTCCGCCATCGCGTACAGCGAGGCCACCGGCAAGGACGCGGTCGACGTGCTCTACTCGGGACAGAGCGCGATGGGCCCGCTGCTGGCCGGTCATGCCGGCTACTCGGCCGGTGCCCTGGTCCTCCTCGTCGTGTGCAAGAGCCTGGCCTACTGCGCCTCGCTGAGCGCCTTCCGCGGCGGCCCGGTCTTCCCGGCGATGTTCGTGGGGGCGACGGGAGGCATGGCGCTCTCCCATCTGGCCGGGCTGCCGCTGACGGCCGCGTTCGCCATGGGCATCGGCGGCATGTCCGTCGCCCTGCTGCGGCTGCCGATGACCTCGGTGCTCCTCGCGACCCTGCTGCTGGGTGCGGACGGCCTCACCGTCATGCCGCTGGTGATCGTCTCGGTGGTGGTCGCCTACGTCCTGACGCTACGGCTCGGTCCGCGCGGCGGAGGCCCGAAGGCCCCTGCGGCCAGGGGCTGAAGGACTGAGGGGCCGCAGTGGGTCGGTCGCGGACCGGGCCGGGACGGCGAGCGCCGTCGCGGCCCGGTCGCGGTCACTCCGCCGCTGACGGGTCAGGTGCCGAGGATCTTCGCCTTCTGGGCGGCGAATTCGGCCTCGGTCAGCACGCCCTGCTCCTTGAGGGCGGCGAGCTTCTGGAGCTGGTCGAGCGTGTCCTCGGTGCTGCTGGGGGCGGCGGCGGTCGGCGGTGCCTGGTAGGCCTGTGCGGGCCCTGCGTCCTGCTGGGCCCACCGGCCGGCCTGCCGCCGCGAGACGCGGTTGGAGACGGCCGTCGCCGTACCCGCGACCACGGCGGTGCGGGCCACTCCTCGAATCAGTCCGGGCACTGGTTCCTCCTTCGGTCGTGCTTCGGTTCGTGCGGGTCGTACGGGGCCGGTCAGGCCGAGGCGTCGGCGGCTTCGACGGCTGTCAGTGCCGCCAGAACGTCCTGGACCGGGATCCTCCCGCCGGCCACCAGCTGGGCACCGGAGCGGCGTAGGGCTGCCGCCAGCGGAGCCGCCCAGAGGTTCTCGTAGACGAGGACGGCGGCGGAGCTGCCGGGATTCAGGGCCTTCGCCGCCTCACTGATGTCGTCGTCGCCCAGCAGGCCCGAGGAGGCCCCTTCGAACACGGCGAGATCGAGCTGCCCGTCGCCGGTCAGATCGGCGACCTCCAGCGCGGTCAGGGAGCCGTCCGGTTCCTTCTTGATGAAGGTCAGGTCCAGGATCCGGATGATGCGCCGTTCCACCAGGTCCAGGAGCAGGGGCATGCCCTCGCCGGTCAGGTGGGTGCCGGGGAATTCGACGATCAGATAGTCGATCGGACCGGCTTCGTTGAATTCGTCATCGGTGGCGTTGCTCATGGCAGCTCCTCGGAGGCGGGCCGGAGGGTTGATGGAGCGAGTGGAACGTCGCAGTCTGCTTCAGCGTGGGGTCCACGCCGGTCCCGCGCGACCGCAGACCGGGTCGGATGTGTGCCGTTCGGCGGAATCACGGAGTCCGGCCGGGGCGCCTACCGGGCGCGCGCGCCGGAATGCCGCCGGCGCCGATCCGGTCGGCGGGCAGGTGGCCGGTGAAGGGGAAGCCGGCCAGCGTGATCCCGGCGGCGGCCAGAATGCCGACCTTCAGGCCGTCGAGCTGGGCGGTCCGGTACGTCGCGACCACCGCGTCCGCCTCCTCCGGCGGGATCGGGGTCGTGGCGAGGGCGGTGGCGACCTGGTCGGCCGGTACGAAGTTGAGCCCTGACTCGATCTTGATCCCGGCCTGGTGGCGGACCGCGTCCGAGACCGCCGGGTCCTTGGCGAGCGCGGCCGTGAAGGCGCCGGCCAGGGCGCCGATCAGGATGGACCCGATCAGCGCGGTACCGAGGGACGATCCGAGGTTCTGCGCGGTGTACTGCAGCCCGCCGACCTCGCTGCGCTCGGACTCGCCGACACTCGACTGCACGACGTTGCCCAGCTGGGAGGCGAGCAGGCCCATGCCCAGCCCGAGCAGCGCCATCGCCAGGGCGAAGGACAGGTCGTCGAGTTCGGGTTCGACGGTGCCGAGCAGCCACAGGGTCGAGGCGAACAGCACCAGCAGCCCGATCCGCACCACCGTCCGAGGGGAGGCGAACCTGCCCAGCACGGGACCACTCATCGCCGCCACGAGCATCGTGACCGACACGGGTAGCAGGCGCAGCCCGGTCTGGAAGGCGTCCAGTCCCTGCACCACCTGGAGGTAGAGCGGAATGGCGAAGAACAGGCCCAGCAGGATGACGTTCTGGCTGAAGAGCATGAGCAGACCGGAGCGCAGGCTCGGGATGCCGAACAGGCTGAACCGCACCAGCGGATCCGCCCGGCGCGCCTCCCGGACGCGGAAGAGGTGGAGGAGGACGAGGCCGAGCGCGATGACGAAGACCGTCGGGGAGAACCCGAACACCGTGAAAGGGGGGTTGCGCGGATGGAGCCATCCCCACGAGCTGCTCTGCAGGACGGCCAGCACCACCAGGGCCAGTCCCGCGACCGACAGCACCACACCGCCCAGGTCGAGCCGGGGCCGGGTCTCGGGTGCGGGCTGCGGCGCGATCCAGCGGATCAGGACGAGGATGACCACCACGAGCACGGCCTCGCCGGCGAAGACCAGGCGCCAGGTCAGATATGTGGTCACCCACCCTCCGAGCAGCGGGCCCACGGCGATTCCCGCGCCGGCGAGGCCACCGATGACCCCGTAGGCGATCGCACGGTCCCGGCCCTGATAGGTGCCCGCCACCAGGGCGGCGAGGGCCGGGAGGACCAGCGCGGCCCCGAAGCCCTCGATGACGGACCAGCCGAGTGCCAGCACCCCCAGCGTGGGCGCGACGGAGGTGAGAGCGGATCCGATCCCGTAGACGACGAGCCCGACGGCGAACACACGGCGGCGCCCGAGCATGTCGCCGAGTTTGCCGCCGGTGATCATGAAGGCGGCCATCACCAGCGTGTAGAGGGTGATGACCGCCTGGATCGCCGTCACCTCGGTGTCGAAGTCGATGACCAGTTGGCTGATCGAAACGTTCATCACCGAGGCGTCCAGCACCATGAGGAACTGCGCCAATCCGAGGATGCTCAACGCTTTCCACCGGCCCACCGCGACCTCCCGGGAGTTGCCTGGTTGATTCGTGGCACATCACAGCGTGCGAACGAGCGGCCACGATCCGTTCGTCCGCAGGGTCCGTCTCACACGTCGGCTCGTGTGCTGATCCGGCCGTCGCTGATCGCCGTGGTGAGCGCGGCGTGGTCGGCGCGGGTCTGCTCGGCGTATCCGAGGGCGAAGTCGGCGATGGCGCGGTCGAAGACGTCGCCGGAGCCGAGGTACGCGGCGATGGCGACGCGGTTTCCGGAGCGCGCGTGCCCACGTGCGAGGGTGCGGCCGCACAGGTCGGCGTACTGCTCCAACAGGGGCCGGGGCATGCCCTCGACGACGGCGGAGCCCTTCATGTCCCGCAGCTGCCGCCAGTAGAAGTCGCGCCCCCCGGGGCCGGTGGCCCAGCCGAGGAAGATGTCGCCGGTCGCTTGGAGCCTGCGCTGTCCGGCGACCACCCGTTGGCCGTGGTGCCGGTGGACGCTGGGCGCGAGATGGGGCTCCAGCACCGACCGCTCGGCCTCCTTCACCTGGAGGAAGAGCGGCTCGCCGGTGTTGCGCCCACGGAACAGGCCGATGTAGCAGCGGGTACCGACACTGCCGACGCCGACCACCTTGCGGGCCGCGTCGATCAGCTCGAAGCGGTCGAGAAGCTCCGAGCGGTCCTCCGAGAGGGTGTCACGGTAGTCCTGGAGGATCTGCTGAAGGTGAGACAGGCCCTCCGGATCCATCGGTTCCAGCAGCGGCGGGTCGTGGATGATGCGGGGTTCGCCGCCCGGGCCGCGCTCGGTCAGCTTGGCCAGGGCCTGCAGGCTGGTGCGCCCGCGGGCCTTCGCCAGGGAGGCCTCGACGCGCTTGCGGTACTTCGGCTCCTGGATCAGCGGCAGCAGGTCGGCGGTGTCCACCCGTTCGTACCAGACGTCGAGTTCACCGAGGCCGGCGAGCCGGAGCATGGCGAGCCGGTACGCCCGGGCGGAGGCGAGCGCCGCGGCCCGTGCGGACGCGTCGGACTCCCGGTTCTCGTGCGCGGCCACGGCGACGCTGGCGGCCAGGCGTTTGACGTCCCATTCGAAGGGGCCGGGCAGGGTCTCGTCGAAGTCGTTGAGATCGAAGAGCAGGGCGCGCTCGGGCGAGGCGAAGAGGCCGAAGTTGCACAGGTGCGCGTCCCCGCAGAGCTGGACGGTCAGGCCGCTGCTCGGGGACCGGGCGATGTCCGCGGCCATGATCGCGGGGGCGCCGCGCAGGAAGGCGAAGCGGGAGGCCGCCATGCGGCCGTACCGGATCGGTACCAGCTCCGGGACACGGGAGGCGGCCTGCTGTTCCAGGATGTCGACGGGGTCGAACCGGTCCGGTGCGGGAGCCCAGGCCCCGTGGGCTGAGCGCGGCACGCGCCGGCGGGCCTGCTTCCCCGCGGCGACGACGTCGGAGGCGATCGGTTCCACCCGGCCAGTGTCACGGCACCCCGACCGGGTCGGCCGCCCCAGGCGGCCGATCGGGTGCACGCCCCGGGGCACCGACCACGTGCTTCGGGTGCTCCGGGCGTCATGCCCGTATCCGCGGGTGCGTCGGGTGCATGGCCGCCCTGACGCTCTCGATGACGCGTGCGGCGGCGTGGGCCACCGCGGCGGTCGTGATGAACAGGGCACTGATGAGGATCCATCCGTCCCTCTCGTTGACGCTGAGGTCGGCAGCGGGCGCGGGGCGGTCTGACGCGGGTGCATGGTCCGGAGCGGGGCGCACCATGTCCTTGGCGATCGCGACGACACCAGACAGCGCGTGCTTGACCGCGCCGGCGGCGATCATCGAGGTACCGAGCACGACCCAGTCGAATCGTCCGAGCTCGGCGGGTCCGGGTGCGGCGGTGGGACGTGATACCTGGTGGTGGATGCCGGGCATGCGTCTCGCCTCCTCTACTGGATGCGGTGGGACGATCCCTTCCTTCCGACGTTCGCAGAGCACGGCCGGGGTGCCATGAGCCGTTCGGCCCACAACCCGGGGGCCGGATGTCCACAGTGCGCCGCCGCGGGCCGCGGCGGTCACCACCGGGAACCGCCCTGGTGAGGAGGCCGAGGACGGCTGAAGAGCACCGGTAGGGGCCATATGGCCCCTTTTTCGGGGTCCATGTGGCCCACGACCGCCTGGAAGGCCCGGTCCTACGGTGGGACGAAGGGCTTCCGTCCCGGGTCCTTTCCGCCAGCCGAGCTTCCAGGGCGGTCGTAATGGAAGACGACGACCTACTCCGCACCAGGACCGGGGTGTGCCAGGACACCGCGTCGGTGTCGTTGGAAGGCGAACTCGACATCGCCACCGCGCCGCTCGTGAGCGACGCCGTCGCTCAGGCCCTCGCGGCTCGTCCACAGCGGTTGGAGCTCGACGTCGCGGCCCTCACCTTCTGCGACGCCGCCGGTGTGCGCGCCCTTCTCCAGGCCCGCCGGGTCTGCCGCGTCCACCACGCGGAGTTCCGTCTCATCGGCGTCCGGCCGGGGTTCCGCCGCATCCTCGCCCTGCTCCGCGTCACCGATCTCCTGCCGTCCCCTCCCGCGCCGGTCGGAAGCCGGGCGGGTGCCGTTTCCCCGGAGCGCCTCTACTCAGCCGCTCTTGCCTCCCGTCTCCCGTTCCCGGCGAGGCGACCGCTGTCGAAGGAGTCCATGTCGTGACATCCCCCTCCGGCTGAGGCCGGGGGTATCCACGGAGGTATCAGATGACCAGCACTGCCACCGAAGCGGGCCGTACCGCCCAGGTCCCCGAGAAACGCCCCTACGCGACCGGGTGGACCACCTTCGCCGCGATCATGCTGATCGCCGGCGGCACCATGGCGATCTTCCAGGGGATCGCCGGCATCACCAAGGACAGCCTGATAGTCGTCACCCGGAACTACGTGTACTCGATGAACACCACCGGATGGGGCTGGATCCATCTGATCCTCGGGATCGTCGTCGTCCTGGCGGGCGTGGCGCTGTTCGGCGGCTCTGCCTGGGCCCGTGCCGTCGGTGTCGTCGTCGCCGGGCTGGGAATGATCGCCAACTTCCTGTGGCTGCCCTACTACCCGTTCTGGGCGACCGTCCTGATCGCGATCGACGGCTTCGTCATCTGGGCGCTGTGTGTCGGAACGACCAGAAGGGAGACCTGACGGCCGCCGAGGGACGACCGTCCCGGGCCCTGACAGCGTGACCGGCCCGGCCCCTGGACGATTCCCCCAGGGGCCGGGCCCGGCGCTGGTGCCGGAGTCCGCTCCCGGGGCGGCCCCCGATCGGCAGGGTTATTCTGCGGCTGATGGGCAGAACGGAGCGTGCACGGCGACGGCAACCCGGCGTGGTGGAACTGCTGCGGACGGTCCGGGCGGACCCGGCTCGCATGCCCGAGCGGCTGGCGGCTTTCGCGGTGGAGTACCTGGGCCCCGACGTGGCCGACACGGTGGCGCGGTTGCGCGAGGCCGAGCGGGTGGGGACCGCCCGGCCGGATCCCACCGAGGAGGTCATCGGCCGGGGCGTGCGTCGTGCGGTGGTGGACGGCTCCTTCCTCGGGGGCCCCTTCGTCCTGCTGCTCCCGATCGCGTTCGTCGCCGCGTTGCTCGCCCAGTTGCGGATGGTGCTGGAACTGGCCGCCCTGGTCGGGCACGACCCGTGCGCCGACGAGGCGGCGGCCGAGGTGCTGGTGGTGCAGGGCGTCTATCCGACGTCCGTGGCGGCGGCTGCGGCCCTGCGGAAGGCGCCATCGGCCGGAACCGATGGCGGGGACAAGGGTTCCTGGCCGGCCGTCGTCCGGCGCCAGGCGTACCTGATCGGCCTGCTGACCCCCGAGGACCCGGCGCGCGGCCGGGTCCGCAAGTGGCTCGGCTGGGCCGGCATGGGCGTGCTGATCGCCGTCGGGACAGTGGTGCCGTTCATCTGGGTGCCCGCCTGCGCCGAGATGTACCGTCGCGCCACCAACCAGCTCGCCGACCGCGCCCTTCTCCGATTCGGGCCGGCGGCCACCGCGGCCGCACCGGCCCGGACCAGGACCCGACGCGTGCTGCGTCCCGGGACGCTCCTCGTAGTCCTGCGGACCGTGCTGGCCTGTCTGGTGACGGCGGGCGCGGTGCTGGTCGTGCTGCTCACCGGGGCTCGCGTCGTCGACAACACCTGGCTCGCGGTGTTCCTCGTGATGCTCGGGGCGAGTGCGGTGGCCGTCGGATGGCGCTATTTCCGCTACCGCGGGAGGCACCCCACCCGGGTGGCGCGGGGGCGATGACCGAAACGGGCGCGACCCGACAAGGGGGGCGTGCGTCCCGCCCACCGGCGCCGGGGCCGTGCGGGGACCGTCATTCCTCGTCCGCCGGCGCCGGGGTCGCCAGCAGCCGGGCCAGTCGGCCCTGGCCTGCCACCACGTACCCGATGCCGATTCCGAGGGTGATGGCCGTGAACACCACGATGAGCCAGCTGAGCAGGGTGAAGACCAGACCGAGCGGGCCGAACTGGGCCACGCTGTGGTTCAGCGAGCGGGGGATGTAGAGCTGCGATCCCGACGCGAGCGCCGTCAGTCCGGCACTGGTCAGCGCGGCCCCCGGCAGCAGCGGGAGCCAGGGGACACGGCCGCCGAGCAGCAGGTGCTGTGTCCACCACCAGAGCAGAGTGGCCGTGACCAGGTAGAGGAAGACCCCGAGGCCTCTGCCCACCCCGAATCCGGACCGCACCTGCCCCTGGACGGTCAGGCCGACGAGCCACACCAAGAGCCAGGCGAGCCACCGCCATGCCGCCAGACGCCCCGACAGATGGGGCAGGTGCCAGCTCCGCTCGCACAGACGTTGCAGGACACGGCTGCAACTCGTGGCCGAGATCAGGGTCACCAGGACTCCGACGCCGCCGAAGGCCTTGGCGGTGGTGGTCTGGCCGCCGGCCTGGAGCACCTGTTTGATCTCGTCGAGCGAGGCGCCGTGGAGCCCCAGGACGGTCCGCAGGGACTCGGAGACGCTGTTGCGTACCTCATGGGGCATGAAGGCGGCCAGCACGAACAGCACCGGGATGGCGGTCAGGAACGCCTGCGCCGCGAGGCGGGTGGCGACGTCCAGAACACGGATGTGGACCAGCTGCGCCAGGAGTCGGCGCGGGAACGGGGCGTCGCGCAGCGTGGCCGTCCGCCCCCGCAGCCAGGCCGATCTGGTGCGGATCCAGTGAGCGCGGCCGGGCTGACCACGCTGCTCCGCCACTCCGCTGTCCCTCCGGTCGATGTCGGCACCCCGGTCGCCGCCGCGGTTCGTCGCCGGCGCGAGCACCTCGGATTCCGTCCAAGACTGGGGGACGGGACGGCGTGCGGCATCTCGGGCGGACCGCCGTTCGGCGCAACGGCCCGGGACTTCACCTGCCGGGGAGGCCGAGAGCTGGGAAACCGGGGAGGATCGGGGCAACGGGTTCATCGGTCGTCCTCGGCGTGGTGACAGGAGGAGGCGCCGTGACAACGTCCCACGGTCGTACCCCCGCCCCACCCGAACCGGCACCGGACAGAACCGGGGACCGGACGGACTACGCCGGCGCGGTCTACGGTTCGATGCTGGCGGCCTCCGTGATCGCGGCCGCCGGTGTCCACGCATCGCATCCGCGGCTGGCGCTCATCCTGCTGCTGCTGGTCACCGGGATCGTCTTCTGGATCGCGCATGTCTACGCGCACGTGGCTGGGCAGCGCGAGGTCGGCCGCCGGGTCACCTGGAGCCAGGTGTGCGTGGTCGGCCGGCACGAGTGGCCACTCGTCGAGGCGGCGGCGCTGCCGGCCCTGGCGGTGCTGGTCAGTCCCTGGCTCGGGACGGGGAAGAGCGCCTGGTTCGCCCTCGGTGTCGCCGTGGCGCAGCAGGTGGCCTGGGCGACGCTGGGCGCCCGCCGGGCGGGCGCCTCATCGGGCCAGGCCGCCGCGGAGGGCACGGTCAACCTGCTCCTGGGTTTGGTCATCGTGGCGGCCAAGGTGGCCGTCGGGCACTGAGGCACGACGACTCGCCTGACGGCGGGAGACCCGGTCGGCCACGGCGTTCGCCGTTGCGGCGACGACGGCGGCGCGCGCCACACCGCGCAGCGGTCCGGGCCCGGCTCGTTCGTCCTCCGGGCGGGCTAGTCCGGGGTGCCGGACGTCGGGCCCTACGGGGCAATGGTGCTCAGCGGCGTCTCGGCCGCGTGGAGTGGTGGGAGTCCCGATGAACGAGCCGCCAGGGCCTGCGTCCGTGCCGGGGGCCGGTGGGGCGGGGGACGACGGTCTGCCTGCCGGGGGCGGGCGTCCTTCGAGGGCGGGGCGGATCGTGACGAGTACCGTCTCGGCGGTGTTGATCACGTTGACGTGCATTCTGGTGCCGGTCTCGTTGGTGACCGTGTGGGTGCACGACATCGTCCTGGACACCGACCGGTACGTTGCCACGGTCGCTCCACTGGCGAGGGAACCCGCGGTTCAGGACGCGGCGGTCGACCGGATCGTGCACGCGGTGGACGTGAGGGTGGACGGTCCGGCGGTCGTGTCCGATCTGGCCACGTGGTTGCAGTCGCGGGGTGTGCCGCCGCGGGCCGCAGCGGCGGTCAAGGCGTTGGGGCCCAAGCTCGACGACGCGGTGAACCAGGTGGTGACCAAGGCGGCGACGGAGGTTGTGCACAGTGACACCTTCGTGACGGTGTGGACGCAGGCCAACCGTTTCGCCCATGTGGCGGTGGTCCAGGCGCTCACCGGGCATGGTCGGGGCGCGGTGGAGCTCACGGACGGGACGGTGAGCCTTGACATCGGGGCGGTCGTGGACCGGCTGAAGGAGGAGCTGGTGGCCGCGGGGCTGTCGCCGGCGGAGAAGATCCCGGACGTGAACAAGCGGCTGGTGTTGTTCCAGTCCGACAAGCTGGCGGAGCTCCGGCGAGCCGCGCATGCGCTCGATGTGGTGGGCAACTGGATGCCCGTGGTGACCGTGCTGCTCGGTGCGACCGGTGTCCTGTTGGCGCGGCGCAGGCGTCGGGCGTTGGTGTGCACGGCTCTGGGTGCGGCCGGCGGTTGTCTGCTGATGTCCATCGCCCTGGTGGTGGCCCGGCACTACTATCTCGACCACCTGCCTTCCGAGGTGCAGTCCCCGGCGGCCGCGGCGGCGGTCTTCGACACCTTGCTGCACTTCCTGCGGATCAGTCTGCGCACCGGGATCGTCCTGGGTGTGGTGGTGGCGCTCGGTGCCTACTCGTCCGGTGCGGGGCGGTTGCCGCGGACGGTCCGTGGGCGGGCGGACGGCGTCGCCGAGTCGGTCGCCCGCTGGGGTGACCGGCACGGGGTGCGCACCGGGCGGGCCGGTACCTGGACCGATGCCCACCGTCGTCCGCTGGTGCTCGCGGTGGTGCTGGTCCTGGCCCTGGTGTTCGCTCTGTGGAACCATCCGACCGCGCTGACCGTGCTGTTCCTGCTCGCCGTCCTCCTCGTGGTGCTCGCCGTCCTGGCACTGCTCGCCGCCTCCGGACGGGTCGCCACCTCCACGGACCCGCAGACGGGAAGGCGCGGGACCGGTGAGTGACGCGGGGTGGGCCGGTGTGGCGGTGGCCGGTGTCACCGCCGCCTACGCGCTCGCCTCGCGACGCCTGGCGGGCACACCGGTGTCCGCGGCCATCGTGTTCGTGGGGCCGGCATCCTGCTGGGGCCGGTCGGCCTCGACCTGATCAGCGCGGAACACGACCGCGAACCGCTGCTCACCCTTCCGGAAGCCGCCCTGACCCTGGTGCTGTTCGCCGACGCCATGGCCGTGCGTCCCAGGGAACCGCATCGCGGCCACCGTCGGCCTCAGCGTGATCCTGCACGGGGTGTCCGCGGTGGTGCTCTCGGACCGCTACGGCCGCTGGTGCGAGCACGCCGTCGCGCGTGACCCGGGTCTGCGGGAGAGCACCGGCACGTTGCCCGCGATTCGGCGCCGCAGGCTCGACCCGACGGGTCCACCGGGGGACTGAGACCGTAGCCCGGTGCCATGCCTCACCCTGACGGCCCCGGTCGGCAGCATCCCCACCTGCTCCCCTCCGGCATCCGACCTAGATTCGAGGAATCGCACCATTCCGCGCTCGCAGGACGGGTGGCCGTGAGCTCCGACCACGGCGGCTCACCCCAGGTGCAGCCGTCGGCCTCGCGCACGCCGTGGTGGCGCGGGCCGCCGCAGATGTGCCGGTCCACCGGCGCCGCTGAAACCGACTCACGAACAGGACACGCTCATGCACACTCCCTCGAACCTCGCGGCCGACTACCCCGTGCTCGACATCTTCTGGACCACCTGCCTGATCTTCCTCTGGGTCCTGTGGTTCATGCTGCTCTTCCGGGTCTTCGGCGACCTGTTCCGGGACGATTCGCTGGGCGGCTGGGCCAAGGCCGGGTGGACGATCTTCGTGCTCTTCCTGCCGTTCCTCGGGGTCTTCGTCTACCTCATCGCCCGGGGCCAGGGCATGGGTCGACGGGAACTGAAGGAGGCGCAGGAGCGCGAGGCGGACTTCCGCTCCTACGTGCGCCAGGCCGCCGGCACCGCCCCCGCCCCCTCCACCACCGACGAGCTGGCCAGGATCGCGGACCTGCACAGCACCGGCAAACTCACGGACGAGGAGTACCAGCGCGCCAAGGCCAAGGTCCTCGGCTGAGCACCGCCTCCAGGGTCGCTCGGGGTTCCGTCCTCCTGCCGCCCGGCCGCCCTGTCCTGGGCTGAACCGGCCCTGGCGGCAGGGACCGTACGGCCCTGTCCGGCGGCTCGCGGCGGGCGGACAGTGGAGGCGGGACCA
>NZ_JBIRFA010000077.1:0-16947 GCF_044327205.1 Kitasatospora sp. NPDC018058
AGCACGGCCAAGCCCGTCGACCGGCTGGGAGTCCCCACAGTCACACGATCAGGCGACACCGAACCGGACATCAGGTCACGTACCGCCCTCTGAGAGCACTCGGGTGATTGCTTCGGGACCGTGATTGTGCGCTCGGGCCCGGGTGCTGGCGAAGGCTCGGCCCGGGGACCGCCGGTGTGAACCGACGGTGTGTCGGTTCGACGGGGGGCCGCGGCCCCTGGTCGCGTGATCGGCAGTGGCGGAAGGCGATCCCTCGCCGAGAGACCCTCTTCCGTCTTCTGGAGTTGATCGTGACGTTCTCACTGTCGGGGGCCGTCGGCCGACCCGGTCCCGGTACCGGGCATCGTGCCGGTTCGGCCGGGCGTCGGGGCCGGGTGCTGGCCGTGGCGGCCGGTGTGTTCTGCGCCGCGGCCGTCGCTCCGGTGGCGTTGTCGGTGCCCGCTCACGCGCAGGGCACCTGTACGGTGTCCGGCCCCACCACCACCTGTACGTTCGCGTTCACCGGCGCCGAGCAGACGTTCACCATCCCGGCCGGTGTCACGCAGGTCGACGTCACGGCGATCGGCGCCGCAGGCGGCCGGGAGGGCGTCCACAACACGTCCGGCGGCCGGGGCTCCCAGGTCTCGGGCACGCTCACCGGACTGTCCGGCGGGCAGACCCTCTACGTCGAGGTCGGTGGCACCCCCATGGGTGGCTTCCCCGCCTGCATCCCCGGCTCGCAGTGCGTCGGCGGCTTCAACGGCGGCGGCACCAGCCACTTCGGCGGCGGTGGAGGCGGGGCCTCTGACATTCGCACCCAGCCCCGCACGACCCCCCTGACCACCACCGACTCCCGCCTGATCGTGGCCGCGGGCGGCGTCTGGCTCGGCTTCTTCGGCTTCGGCTGGTACGGCCCGTGGGTCGCCTACGTCACCGAAGCGGCCCCGCCGGGCAGGACCGGCTTCGCCCTGGGTCTGGCCATGTCCGTCAACCAGATCGCCATCGTCACGGTGCCGCCCGTACTCGGCCTGCTGGTCGACCTCACCGGCAGCTTCACCCCGGCTCTGGCGCTGCTGTCCCTGCTGACCGTCGTCGCCCTGGCGGTCACGGCCGAGGCGGAACTCCGCACCCGCTGACGCGGTCACCGTCGTCGCACCTGCTCCCACACCCTTGCACCCGGTATCCTCGCGCCATATGCTCGGATCCAAGTAATCGATACCGAGTATCTCACCGGGCCGACGCACTGGAGCTCCATGCCCACCCGTGAACCCCCCGCCGTCCAGAAGCCCCCGAAACGCCCCGCCAACGCCCTCGCCCTTGCCGTACTCGGGTTGCTGCTGGAGCAGCCGATGCACCCCCATGCCATGGCCGGCGCGCTCCGCGAGCGCGGCATGGATCGCACGTTCAAGCTGACGACCGGATCGCTCTACGACACCGTCCGCGCGCTCACGCGGGACGGGTGGATCGAGGCGGACGGCACCGAGCAGGTCGGCAACCGCCCGGCCCGCACCGTCTACCGCCACACCCCCGCCGGGCGGGACGGCTTCACCGACTGGCTCGACGAGCTGATCCGAGAGCCCTCACCCGAGTACCCGCGGTTCCTCTCCGCCGTCGGATACCTCGGCGCGCTGGGCCGCGTCCGCGCGGCGGGGGCGCTGCGCGAGCGGGCCGCCGCGCTGCGGGAGCGGATCGCGCAGGACGCCGAGGGCTACCGCGCGGCCCGCGAGGAGCACAACGCGCCGCGCCTGTTCGTCATCGAGGCCGAGTACGCCGCCGCCATGGCACAGGCCGAGCTGGCCTGGGTGGAGCGCACCGCCGACGAGATCGAGCGCGGGACGCTGACGTGGCCGGAACGGGGCGGACGATGAGTGACACCGCCTCGAAGGACGAGGTCGTCGACGTCCTGATAGCCGGAGCCGGGCCGGCCGGGCTGGCGCTCGGCGGGGAGTTGGGGCGCGCGGGGGTGCGGGCGCTGGTCCTGGAGCGGGAGCCCGAACCGCCGGGCTTCTGCCGCGGGTTCAACCTCAACGCCCGGAGCCTGGAGCTGCTCGAGCGCCGGGGCCTTGCCGCCCGCTTCCTCGCCGAGGGACCGACCGTCCCGACGACGATGTTCGTCGGCCCCTCCCGCCTCGACCTCGCCGCCATGCGCACGGAACACCCCTACGCCCTCGGCATCCCCCAGACCCGCGTGGAGGAGCTGCTCGCCGAGTGGGCCGTGGGGTTGGGCGCGCGCCTCGTCCGAGGCCGGCGCCTCACCGGGCTGCGGCAGGACGGTGACGGCGTGACGGTCGAGACGGACGGCGTGGACGGCCCGTCAACCGTGCGCTGCCGATGGCTGGTCGGCTGCGACGGGGGCCGCAGCACGGTGCGCAAGGCGGCCGGGATCGGCTTCCCCGGGACACCCGCACGCACGTTCACCCTGCTCGGGGACGTGGCCCTCACCGACCCGTCGGCCGTCTCGTTCGGCCCCAACACCGGGCCCGGCGGCCGCTCGGTGTTCGCGATCCCGCGCCCCGGCTACGTCCGTCTCATCACCGCCGACCCGGCACCGCCCGCAGACCCGCACGAGCCGGTGCCGCTCGACTCCTTCCAACGCGCGATCGAGGCCGCGCTGGGACACCGGGCCGAAATCGCCGAGGCGCTGTGGCTGACCCGGTACGGGGACGCGGCGCGGCTCGCCGAGCAGTTCCGGACGGGCCGGGTACTACTCGCCGGGGACGCCGCGCACATCCACCCCCCGGCCGGCGCCATCGGCGTCAACGCGGCGATCGACGACGCCGTCAACCTGGGCTGGAAGCTCGCCCTGGTGGCGCGCGGGCAGGCGCCGGACACGCTGCTCGACACCTACCACGACGAGCGCCACGCGGCCGGCAGACGCCTACTCCGCAACACCCGCGCGCAGGCGGTGCTCGCCCAGGCGAAGGGGGACGACGACCGCCTGGCGCCCGTCCGCGATCTGCTCGCCGAGCTGGCCGAGTCCGGGGACACGGCCGGGCCGTTGGCCGAGGCGATCACCGCTGTCGGCACCCGTTACCCCGCCTCCGGAGACCCCGGACACCCGTGGGTGGGACGGATGGTGCCGGACATCTCGCTGGGCCAGGACGGCGAGGACCGCCTTACGGCGCTGCTGACCCGGTCGGCCGGCGGCGCACTGCTGCTCAACGGCGCGGCGGGCTCGCACACCCTCTCCGCCGCCGCCCGTCCATGGGCGGACCGGGTCACGACCGCCCGTACCCACCCGCACGCCCTGGAGCGCGCCCACGCGGTCCTCGTCCGTCCGGACGGGCACGCAGCGTGGATCGGCGCCCCGTCGACACCGGTAGACGCAGCCGCGGAGGAGCTGCGGGAGACCCTCGCGCGCTGGTTCGGGCGCCCGGCGGCACTCGTTGGCGGTACCCCGAGGACTGGCCACCGTTGAGCGGGCGAGCCCACGGCATGCGTCCCGAGGCCGGTCGCGCCGCCCAGCTCACGGCGTCCCCTTCTCAGTCGACGCAGGGCACTCCGCTCCCGGCCGGGGCTCCGCCCGCACCCTCACTGCTGGTCAGGATCTCCTTGGCCTTCCCCTGCTCCGCCACCAGCGCCGCCCCCTTCGTCTGCACCGGCAGCGTCGAGGCCGCCGCCTGCCCCCGCGCGAGCGCGGGCACCTGGCGGACGAAGTCCACCGGGCTCCACCCCTTGTCGACCACCAGGTCGTCCTTCAACGCGTCGTACAGTGCCCCCAGCTTCCCGGCGTCCCCCACCACCCCACCGTCACGCAGCTTCTGCAGCACCCCCGCGAGGAACGCCTGCGCGCGCCGGGTCCGCCCCAGGTCCGATCCGTCGCCCACCCCGTGCCGTTGTCGGACGAAGGCCAGCGCCTGCGCGGGCCCGAGCTCCGACCGCCCGGCGGGCAGCCTCGCTCCGCTCCACACGTCGTCCACCGCGTGGTTCAGACAGACCGGCACCCCACCGACAGCCTGCGCGACCCGGTAGAACCCGGTCATCGAAACCTCCGCGAAGTGGTCCACCGGCACCCCCGTCAGCTCCTGTACCGACCGGATCAGTGCGGCCCGCCCGGCCTCCCGTCCCCGCCAGCGCAGTTCGGCTCCGGAGACCCCCTGGCCCGGCAGTCGCGTCAGCTCCGCAGTCTCGGCCTGCGAGTAGACCTGGTTGATACTCACTTGCTTGCCGCCGCCCGCGTCGACCAGCACGTCCCGGGGAATCGACAGCTGACGCACCGCCCCCCCACCGGCCGGGATGTGCACCAGAACCAGGGTGTCCGCGACGTCCACGTCGCCGTCCCCGGCGTGGAGTTCCCCGCGGCGCAGGTCGGCGGGCGCCGGCCGCCCCTGGGCGTCGGTCGTCGACCGCAGCCCGATCAGGAGAATGGTCACCCCGTGGTCGAGCGGCGCCGGCGCGCCCGCCGAGGAGGCGGCTGCCAACGCCCCCGAGGCCCGCCCCGGCACCGCGGACGGGACGGTCAGCGCGCTCGCCCCCACCGCGACGGCCAGCGTCAGCCCGCCGGCCAGCAGCACCGTGCGCCGCCGTCCCCGCCTGCGCCGCCGTCCGGTCTCAAGTCCACCGTCCACCAGCCGGGCAGCCCCGTCCGCTCCGAGGTCGGCGCCGGCCCGTCCGAACGCCGCGCTCAACCGCATCTCGAACTCCTCGTCCCCGTCGGTCACTTCACCACTCCACTCACCGAAGATCCGCCCATGACAACCGACTCGCCCCGCTCGCTCACGGCGCCACCAACTCCGCCAGATCCGCCCCCAGCAGGGACCGCAGCCGGGCCAGCGCCCGGGTGCACCTGGTCCGAACCGCCGACGAACTGTCCTTGAGGATCGCCGCGGTCTCCTCCACGCTGCGGTCCTCCCAGTACCGGAGCACCACCACCGCCCTGTCCCGCGGCGGCAACTGGGCCAGCGCATCGACCAGCGCCAGCCGCAGCGCCGCGTCCCGCTCGTGTGCCGACACCTCCGGCAGCACCCGGCTGGGCCGCTCGGTACTGCTGCGCCTGCGCCGGTGCGTCAGGAACGCCCGGACCAGCACCGTCTGCGCGTACCCCGCCGCGTTGTCGATCCGGCCGGCCCAACTCGGCCGGTACAGCCGGTGCCACTGCGCGTACATCTGGCCCAGGGTCTCCTGCACCAGGTCCTCGGCCAGGTGTGCGTCGCCTCCGGTCAGGAAGTACGCCGACCGGTAGAGCGGCCCGGAGCGGGCCGTCGCGAACGCGACGAACTCCTCCTCCATGGCCGCCCGCCGTCGAGCTTTTCCCACTGCCCTCTCCCGTCCCCTCGCGATATCCGCCCTATGACGTCCCGAGGGCGCCAGGATGTTTCAAAGAATTTTCGACGGACCGTGAAGTCCCCCCGACCGGCACCCGAGGCGCACCGGAACAGCAGCCGCCCGAAGCTCAGCGGCGAAGCCTTATCGACCGGCGGCCCTCATGGATGCGGCCGAAGCCGGCAAGAACCTCGGCATGCCCTACCCGGACGGCAGAGGCGAGCCGGACCAAGCCCCCGTCCACCTGCCCGCAGGACGCTGGAGAGTCCGCGCGTTCCAGAAGACCGGCGACTCCCCCTGGACCAGCGTGGTCCAACCCCTCCCGGAGGCCGACGGCCAGTAGACAACGGCTCCTTGACTCGAACACCGAGCCGGCACCCGCAGCCCCGGACTTAACGTCTCGCCACCGTGAAGCCGACCACCGGAGGGACGGATACGGACGCGGGACGGTTCGAAGTGGCCCCGCCATCGCCCATCAGGCATTCATCATCGGCACGCGTCGTGATACCTGCGCAGCCGGGGGCCACGGATCGCGGGCAGCCCGACCAGGGTGTCCCTGACGGCGCCGTGGTGGGGTTCCAGGGGGTACCAGGGGCGCGATGGCAGTGGGTAGTCGTCGCGCAGGACACCCTCCGGGAGCACCCCGGTGGCGGGCGTCGGCGAGGTCTCCCCGGGGCTGGTGAGGTACGCCCAGACTCCGCTGTCCAGCGGCACCACCGTCGCATCGCCATCAGGTGGGCGCCACGGCTCGCCCGTGCCGGGGTGGCGGGGGACGAGGAGGACGTCTGGGCGGGGCCGGGGCTCGGGGATGCCCGGGCCGGCCAAACCCACTGAGCGGGGGTCGGGCCCGGGCGGGAGGTAGCGGGCCACGGCGTGGCCGAGCAGCTCGGCGACGGGGCCGGCGGGGAGGGTCACCGGGTGGTTCTCGGTGGCCGCCACGAGGTGGGCCAGCGCGACGCCGACCGCGGCCTCCCAGCGGCGGCTCCACGACCCGTCGAGTTCGACGGGCGGGACGCGGTGCTCGGCACGCTCCAGGTCCGCCCAGTCGGGTAGCGGGTCGGCCGGGAGCTCCGAGGGACGGCGTACGACCGCGTCGGGCTCCAGCCACACTGTCTGCCACGAGCCGCAGTCGTCGATCCGGGTCGCCACGGCCCGTCCGCACCCCGCGCAGGCCAGGTTGGGCCCGGCCCGGCCGTCCACGCCCCGGCAGTAGCCCTCACACTTCTCCAGGATCAGAGTCATTGACCGGGAGTCACCGGGCGCGATGACGATCTTGTTCCGCGCGCCGAAGGAGACGGAGTACACCGGCGCATATACCCCCTGGCGGGCAGCGGCTTCCTCTCCGACGTCCTCCCACAACCGCCAGGGCGGTCCGGTGGGCTGTGGGTCGACGGCGTACGTCGCCGGCTCCATCAGCGGAGGATGAAGTTCCTCCCAGCCCCCGTGGTGGGTGTGGACGGGGAGCGCGACCCGGGACACCGGTGCCGTCAACTCGGTGCAGCACCCGGCACACGCGAACACGTCCAAACAAGCTCCCCCTCGCCACGGTTCCCGGGGATTGTGCCTCGCTTGCGGCGGAGGATCCATCGGATTTCAGAGCGGCTCCAGGGCTTCCGGGGTGCGCGTCAACCCTGGGTTGATGACGGGTCGGTGCGTAGAGTCCTCCGTCTGATGCTGGGCCGGTCTACAGGAGGGGGAGCTGGTTCTCGTCCGGGGCGGGGGCGTCCTCGGTGCGGGCGGGCCCGTCGACCTCTCGCGTCCCCAGCCTGCGCTAGTCTCCGGCAATGCCAAGCATTGATCGATCTTTCGTTCGACACTGGCGGGGCGCGACGGTTGCAGGCATTGTCCTCAGCGTCGTCGCACTGGCCGGCTGCAGTCCAAGTGGTGCCTCTACGAGTCCAGCCGCAGCGGCATCGCCACTCGTGAATGCCACGAGCAGTGCGGCGTCGTCGGCTTCCGCACCGGTCGCAACAAGCCCTGCGGCAAGCCCAGCGGTCACACCGCTGTCCTTCAGCTACCACGCGCTCGGCAAGCAGGAGTACATCGATCAGACGCTCCTCATCGACAACGGCGGACGGACGAGCGTGGTGCCCACCCTGGCGATCACAGCGGTGGACAGCACCGGGAAGGATCTGCCTGACGTGCGGGTCACGACCGCCTATGGGAGCGACCGAGGCAGCCTCATCGTCCAACCCGGCGGGGGCTACGACGTCCTGGCTTTCAGCGGAGCCGGCGCCAGCCAGGTCGCCGATGTCAGGGTGACCGTCAAAGAGCTTGCCCCGGCGAATCTTCCGGCCGATGCGTCCGGCATCGAGGCCAAGCCGGCAGACGCCGCCGGTCAGCCCATGAGCAAGTTCGATGCCTTCGACCAGGTCATTCTGAAGAACCCGAACAACACGGCGGTATCGGTCCGCGTCGTCTATCTGGTCTATGACCAGCCGAAACCCGGATCGCCTCAGCAGGCGATTGAGGTGGTCCCGATCGGCGGGCTGACTACGATTCCGGCCGGGGGCACCTCTTCTGTGACTGTATCGGGAGACGCCGAAACGGCCGTACAGAAGTACTCAGGCGGTCCGGCCGTCAGCGTCAAGACCTACTTCTCCCGATAACCGCTTGCGCGGGGCCACCAGATCCCGGCCCCGCGCCCTCATCTGGACCTCAATCACCGAGCACCGCGCGGCCAGGGTGACCTGGCATGAGAGCGCGGATGCCTGTCCTCCAGACCGACACCGCGAGCCCTGTCCGCCCTGGACCCGGACAACGAGCAGGCTGTCGCCGAGATCCTGCACGCGCGGGGTGGCGTCGTCGACTGACAGTGCGGACTGGACGGTGGCGGTGTCGCCGGCAGGCGGGAGAGCGACCGCCCATATGAGGCGGCCGAGAACCACTTCGCCGGGGCGACACCGGACACGGCATATCGGGCAGAGAGGCGCACAGCACTCATCTTTTATCGTGTCGGCATCAGACACAGGCGCTGGCCGGGCTCGCCCAGTATCGGCAACGGACCGGGTCGGTGACCGTGGCGCGCGGCCACGTCGAGGAGATCCCCGACGTGGACAGCGTGGTGGAGGTGAAGCTCGGGGTGTGGATCTCCACCACCAAAACCCGCCGGCCAGGCTGACCGGTGAGGCGCCTGCCCTCCTGCGAGCACGGCGATCCTCCCAGCCCGAGACGGCGTCGCCACCTGGTCAGTGAGCGGCGTTCTCGGCGAGCGGCTTCTCCTCGATCGCCGCCGGATGTCGCGTCGGGGCGGGGGATCGCAGCAGGGCGGCGGCAAGGAGGAGGGAGACGGAGACGAGGCCCGCGCCGATTCGGAAGGCGAGCCGGTAGCCACCGGTGAGTGCCGAGGCGGCGCTTGCCCCGTCGCCCAACAGGGCGTCCGTGTGCGCGTTGGCGAGCGCGCTGAGGACCGCGAGGCCGAAGGCGGCGCCGATCTGGTGCATGGTGTTGAACATGCCGGAGGCGACCCCCGAGTCCTGGGGTGTGGCCGCTGACATCGCGAGTGTGGCCAGCGCCGGCATCGCGAGGCCGAAGCCGATGCCGAGCGGCAGCAGCGCGGGCAAGACGTCCACGGCGTAGGTGCCGCCCGCCGGTACGCGGCCGAGCGCGGCGAGACCTGCCGCGATCAGCGAGAGTCCCGGAAGGAGTACGACACGGGGACCGAAGCGCGCGATCAGCTTCGGCGAGAGGCCGAGGGACAGGGCGCCGATCGCGACCGAGACCGGGAAGATCCCGAGGCCGGTGTGTATTTCGTCGAAGCCGAGCACCTTCTGCAGGTAGAGGACACACAGGAACTGGAAGCTGAACATCCCAGCCACCATGAGGGCCTGGATGGCCATCGCTCCCGAGACGTTGCGCGAGCGGAACACACGCAGCGGCAGCAGCGGGTGGGGCGCCTTCGCCTGGCGGGCGACGAACGCCAGGAGCAGGGCGAGTGCCACGAAGCCGAAGCTCAGCGTGTGCGCGGACATCCAGCCGTTGTCGGTGGTCTCGACGATCGTGTAAACGCCGAGCATCAGCGCGGAGGTGACCAGGAGCGCGCCCACCACGTCGGTCCCCTCGCCGAGGCCGACACCCCGCTCGGGCGTGAGCACGCGCCAGGCTGACAACAGGGCCATGACCCCGTGAGATCACAGGCCCGGGGGTGCGGGCGTGGAGCCGGTAGTGAAGGTCGTCGAGGCGGCCCGCACCGTGCCCCGGGGCTTCGGCCGCTAGGCCCGGGAGGCCGGTGAAGTCGGCCTCCCGGGGCGGTTCTCAGCCCGCGTGCGTGCAGAGGTAGAGCTGCTGGCCGATGACGCCGCCGTCATCGGCCCGCCCGCCGCCGGCGGCCGGCGCCGCGGCCGGCGCCGTGCCGAGCACGTCGGTGGTCGGCACCTGGGTGCAGGCGCTCCGCACCCAGGACTGGATCTGCGCCGTCGTCGTCACTCCCGCCGACTCGCCGCCACCGCCGCTGCCACCGCCACGCCGGTCGGCGCCGAGCAGGACGTAGCGCAACTCTCCCTTCCCGACGAGCTGTTGGAACTCCGCCAGAGTCGGCGAGGGCGCCGAGCCGCTGAAGCCGCCCATCGGCAGGACCTCCTCGCCCGTCGCCAGGATGAACGGCGAGGCGGCGCTCCAGCTGGAGGCGGCGAACAGGTAGCGGGTGCCGCCCCGGTGGGCCTGCAGGTAGTCGAACAGGGCCTGCTCGGGCGCCGTCAGGTGCTCCGAAGAGCCGCCGAACCCGCCCCCGCCGTACTGCGCGCGCAGCGCGGCCATGGCGGCAGTGGACCCCTTCGGCGACGCGTGCCGCCCGCCCCCGCCGTGCCCGCCCCCGGAGGGGCCGACGGTGCCCATGCCCGAGTTGCCGTACGCCGAGCTCAGCACCGACGACGCCCAGGCGCCCGGCGCGACCAGCATCGCCGCGACACCCGCCAGCAGCCCCGCCAGCGCGAACCCCCGCCCGGTGACGCGCTTGAGCGCGACCGCCGCGAGCAGCGCCAGCGCCACGACGCCCAGGCCGATCACGGCCGGCGCCAGCCACGGCAGGAAGGTCGGGAACTCCCGGGCCAGGTAGGCCGACCAGGCGACCGTCCCGGCGATCGCGGCGGGAAGCGCCCACGCCCGGGCGCCGCCCTCGCGGAAGCCCCGCCACAGCAGGACCGTCCCCGCGCCGCCCAGGACCGCCAGGGGAGCGGCGATCACACCCATGTAGTAGCTGTGACCGCCGACGCTGCCCGCGCTGAAGACCAGGAAGAACACGCCCAGCCAGGCGCCCCACAGGACGTAGCCGGCCCGCAGCACGTCGGTGCGCGGCTCGCGCCGCCGCCAGGCCAGCCCGCACAGCAGCGCGACGGCGGCGAGCGGGTAGAGCCAGCCGGTCTGCGGAGCGAACTGCGAGCCGAACATCTTCGTCCAGCCGCCGTCGTCCGCGCCGCCGCCCTGACCACCCCAGCCGCCGGGGCCCTGGCCCTGGGACGAGGCCTGCGCCGGCGAACCCTGAGAGCCCTGCGAACCCTGAGAGCCCTGCGTGCCCTGACCACCGTGCGAGCCCCTACCGGCACCCGCACCGCCATCCGCACCGGCCCCGCCGGCGTGGCCCCCGCCCCCGCCGCCGCCCCGGACCGCCTGCACGCTGCCCGTCTGCGCCGCGCTCATCCCCACCGAGGAGAACCGGTTCAGGAAGTTGTAGCCGACCACCATGCTGAACGCCGAGTTGTCCGTCGTGCCGTCCACGTACGGACGGTCCTGCGCCGGGGTCACCGTGACCGCCAGCATCCACGAGGCCGACACCACCACCGTCACCAGCCCGGCCAGCGCGACGTGCCCGACCCGCCGCCGAAGACTGGTCGGCGCCGCGAGCAGGTACACCGCCGCGAGCGCGGGCAGCACCGCCCACGCCTCCAGCATCTTGGTCTGGAACGCCAGCCCCACCCACACCCCGGCCAGCAGCAGCGGACGCAGCCGCGCCGTGTGGGCGGCCCGCTGCGCCGCGTCCGCCGCGAGCAGGAGCAGCAGCGTGAAGGCGGCGTCCTCGACCGCGGTGCGGAACAGCCCCGCGGCCACCGGCGTCAGCGTGAAGGCCGCAGCCGCGAGCAGCCCCGCGTTGGCCCCCGCCCACCGCCGCACCACCCGGTACAGCACCAGGACGGACAGCACGCCCTCGACCACCTGTGGCAGGGTCAGCGCCCACGGATGGAACCCGAAGACGCGCGCCGACAGCGCCTGCGGCCACAGGAACCCGGGCAGCTTGTCCAGCGTGATCGTGCCCGCCGGATCGAACGACCCGAACACGAACGCCTTCCAGCTCTCCGTCATGCTGCGCACGGCGTCGGCGTAGAAGCTGTGGTACTGGCTGTGGTTGATGTTCCACGCGTACAGCACGGCGGCGACGGCCGCGATCGCGAGCAGCACGGGCCGTGCGTAGCCCGGCTGGCCGTCGGGTGACGTCCACGGGGCTCGGCGGCCACGCGGCGGAGGAGACGGGGTCTCCCTGGGGGCGGTGAGGACATTGATAGCCATGGTCGGCACCTTCGGATGCCTCCATGAGAGATCCCTTGGAAAGCGCCCCGGTTTGGTCATTTTTATACCTGCGGCGCACCGATCGGCCCACCCCGCCCCGTTATCCGCCCGACCTGTGAAAAATCGGTGCACCTCCTGGTCGGGCCCCTCACCCCACTCGCCCGCGCATGCCCCCGGGCCGGGCGGCCATGGGGGAAGCGGCCGCCCGGCCCGGGTGTTTCGGAGATACCAGTAGGCGGCGCCCAGGGCGCTACATGCGGACCGAGCCCCTCAGTCGCACCGAGCCCACGCCGCCCTCGCCGTCGGCGGCATAGGCTGACGCCGTAGACGGATCGGCTGGGGGGAGCCGCGTGGAGATCGAGGATGCGGGCGGAACGGGCGACGCACTGCCGAGGCTCTGTCCGCAGTGCGCGCGGCCCCTGGTGCAGGAGATCACCCGGTCCGGGGCGTACGGAGGCACCAACGAGTGGTGGAAGTGCCCCGGCTGCGGGTTCCTGGCGCGTCCTGATCTCCGAGGCCGCCCGATCCTTCACCCGTTCCGGCGCCTGACCGGCGAAGACGGAGACTGCTTGTTCTGCGGCTGGGAGGACTGCAACCGGGCGAGCGAGGCCTTCGTCTGGGACGGCTGGCTATGCGAGTGGATCGTCTGCGCGGCCTGCGGCCGGGAGAACGTACGCCGGATCAAGCGCGTTTCCCCGTAGCGCCAGACGGCCGGCGTCCTGCACCGCTGGCGGTACGGAAGACCGGCCAGCAGACTTCGGTCCGCCACAGTGCGCTGTCGGGGGTGTGGCGCTGGCCGACCAGGTAGTACTCGCGGATCGGGCCGTCGACGGCGAGCGCGTGGCGTGCGACGTAGGCGGCCAGCGTGCCGTAGGCGCGGTCGACCTCGGAGGGCGGACCGCAGTGTTCGATCACCGCGAGCTCCCCTGGTGGCACGAGCAGCGGTTCGACCCGGCCGACCGGCCGGACGGGGCCGTCGCAGGGAACGAAGACGGTGGCCTGCCCCCGGTGCAGGGTGAACAACTCGTCCGCGTACACGCCACCCGCCGGGCCGGTCTCCCGCAGCCCCTGGCCCGCCACGGTCGCGAACAACTCGCCGCGGGCGCCCTGGAACCAGGCTCCGACGTCCTGCGCATCGACCGTCGCCGTGACCGCCGCGGCCTGGACCGCGCCGACGCTGCGCAGCTCGATCGCGGGCGAGTCCCCGCCGACGGGTGGCGACAGGAGGTCGCGCAGTGCCGCCACCGCGCGTCGGGTGCGGCCCAACTCCTCCTCCAGCCGGTGCAGGTGCGCGTTGATGTGCTGGTTGCGGGTGGGGACGTCGGAGGCGGCCAGGACGGTCCTGATCTCCTCCAGGGGCATCCCGAGGTCCCGGAAGCGGCGCACGACCTGGGCGGTGGGGATCTGCTCGGTCGAGTAGCGCCGGTAGCCGGTCTGGGGATCGACCTCGACGGGTTCCAGCAGTCCGATCTCGTGGTAGTGGCGCAGGGTCTTGACGGTCATGTGGGTGGCGCGGGAGAAGTCGCCGATCGACAGGTGGCTCGTCACCCGTCGATTGTGCGGCCTCCCGTAGGGGGAGGGTTCGGCGGCACCCTCTCCTTGACTCTCCCACGACGGCCGCCGGGAGTCTGGTGCCACGGCCGGAGCCCGGCCGTCGATCACCTACCGAACAAGGGAGTTGGCCCGCCATGTCGCAGACCACCGCAATCGACGTCGACCGGATCGTGCGGCGTTACGTCGCCGTGTGGGGCGAGCCGGACCCGGCCGCACGCGAGCGCGCCGTCGCCGACCTGTGGGTTGCGGACGGCGTCGAGTTCGTCGAAGGCGCTCAGTTCCGCGGCCGAGCCGGTCTGGTCGACCGGGTCGCCGAGGCGTACGGGCTGTTCGTCGCCACCGGCGACTACCACGTCACCGACGACGACCACGTCAGCGTTCACGACGACGTCGTCATGTTCACCATCCAGCTGACGTACGCCAAGGGCCCCCGGGTCGACGAGGTGGCCTTCGCGGCCCGGGTCTTCCTCGTGCTGGACGACGACGGCCGGATCCTGCAGGACTACCACCTGACCGTCCAGCCGCTGCCCGAGGCGTAGAGCCCGGTCGTGCCGCCGGGCGGGGACGCACGGGCGGCGGCCCGCGCAGCGTTCTCCGGACTCGACCGGCCGGGCCTGCGCCGGCGCAGCAACACCGGCCACCCTCCGAAGGCCCGGGCGACCCGCCGACCAGGACAGGGGACCGGAACCACGGCGGAAAGTCCCCGACAATGTCGGGGACTTTCCGCGGGCCGGCGGCTGGAACCGGCGTGCCTGATCACCGGCCACGCGTTGCCCCCCACGACGGACCACCGAAGCACCGGCCGACCACGACCTCCCGAAGTGGATTCCCACTGTGCTTGGGTGGGGGGGACATCTGCAGAACGCCTGACCTCCCGAGCACGGCACGGCGGACACCGAGAGGTGCTCCCCGACCTGCTCGCGCTGGCCACCGATCCCACCGCACGACCCGACCCCGCGCATGGAACGGAGGAACGCTTCGGCGCCAGGACGGGCTCGACCAGAGGATCCAGGAACTCTGCGCTGCGAGGTGCTGGACAACCCTCCAGTGGGCATGGCCGGGCGGCCCGCCGAGCGCGGGGCTCGGCGGAGCGGGGGGCTGCCGTCAGGGGGTGCCGGTCGAGGTCGGGTGGCTCGCGCGGGCGAGGGCCTGTTGCCGCAGGGTGCGCAGCTGGTCGAGGAGGGGCTGGTTGGTCCCGATCACGGTTTTCTCGACGTCGGACTGGATCTGTTCCACGGTGGTGGCGAAGCCGGCCTGGTCCTGGCAACGGGCGGAGGTCTTGGCGAGGGAGAGCTCACGGCCGATGAGGCCGTGGGTCTTCGCCGGGTCGGAGCCGTCCTGCTTCACCCGCTGGTCGATCGAGGCGATCGGGTCGACGAGGTGGTCGGACGGCTCTCCGGCCGTGGCCATGCAGTCGTGCCAGCGCTTCTCGGCGGCGGCGAAGCGGGCGGCGGCCTGGACCCCGGTGACGACCTTGCTGCTCAACACCTGGAAGGTGTTGAAGGCGCGGAAGTAGTCGGGGCCGTAGAGGGAGTCGTCGGCCTGGCTGAGGCAGGAGTCGCTGTTGTAGAAGAACTGCTGGCCGTCGGGCAGGTCGACGGTGACGCGGTGGGCCTCGGTCCCCAGCAGTGCGGCCTTCCACGCCTCGTTGGCGGCCTGGTCCTGGTTGGGGTCGTCGGGACGCTTCATGTTCAGCGCGGTGCTGATCAGGCCGAATCCGTCGTTGGCGGCCTGGGCGACGGTGAGCAGGCCGTAGGGGTTGGCGTCGACCCGGTGGTCGCCGGTGGCGAGGCCCTGCGGGCGGTAGTCGAAGCCGCGGCTGCGCATGCAGGCGGCGATGAGGCCTTCCTCGGCGTTGTGCAGGGCGGTGCGCTGCTGTTCGTCGTAGTGGGTGACGCCGCCGAAGGGTCGCGGTTGGGGGCCGGGCGAGGTGGTGCCGCCGGACGAGGAGCATCCGGCGGCACCGATGCCCAGGAGGACCGCCGCGAGGGCGAGGGTGATCCTGGTCTTCATGGGGTGGGTCAGACCGTGCACCAGCGGTTGGAAAGGATCTGCGGCAGGTTGTTCTCGATCTGGGTCCAGCCCTGGCCGCGGTCCAGGATCCAGCCCTGGCCCTGCGCGTACTTCTGGGCGTAGACGACGACGTTGCAGCTGTTGCCGTTGTTGAACGCCGAGCCACCGAGGCTGTTGTTGAAGTTCGCGTACATGCTGAGGTCGTCGTTGTCCTGGTACACGGTCTGGACGTTGCCGCTGTAGTTGGCGTCGTAGTAGACGCACAGGCCACCGGCGTTGCAGTTGGACGGCGCGGCCTGGGCGGCGGGGGCCATGGTGAGGGCGACGCCAGCGGCGACCGCGAGCGCGGCGACGGTCTTCTTGAACATGTCAGGGATCCTCGAAATCGTGGAACTTGTCGTGTACCGCCGGGCATGATGCTCCGTCGGACCGAACGGGCCTGATGGTCCGTCGTGTCGAACGGGTCTGATGCTCTGTCGGCGAGTGGCAAGCCTGCCTCGTGTTCCTCGCTGCGGCCGCCGTCCCGGACTGCGGTGAGACGCTGAGACGCCGTTCCACGGTCCTGACCTGCGCCTTCACCCGGGATTTCACAAGATCTCTGAGACGTGGGACTCGGGTGGGACACTGCGAGGTTCCGGCAAGGCAACGGCCGAACAGCGGTCCTGTTCGGTGATCCCGAGGCAGCTCGACGGCACATGAGGCTCTCTGGTGACCAGGTGAGTGGAGCCGGGTGAGCGGGGCCGGACCGGATCGTCCGCGCGGCGCCTCACTCTGGTAGATGCGGAGTGAGGCGCTGCCGGCGGGCCGATCCTGGCCGAGCCACCCAGCGCCTCGTTCGAGGTGGCGTGCGAGCGCAGCAGACGCTGGAACTGGCCAGGCCTGCGCTCGGGTGACTCCCGCCTCCGCTGCGCGCATTGCGCGTATCCCCTGGGATACCTACCAGTGAACATGTGTCACGTGAACACGAACCCCTCCCCGGGAAGGCCGGCCCCCATGCCCACTGAAGACGAACTCCAGCGCTTCCTCGCCGCCCTCAGCCCCGCCAGCCTCGAAAAGGTGCAGGCGCAGCCACGCGAGCGGCAGGAGCAACTGGCTGCGGCCTGGGAGACCGAACTCAGCGAGGACACCGATCTGGACACGCTCGATGAGCTGTCGCCTGACGCGGCCGCGGACGAGGCGGCCGAGCGGGTGGTACGGGACTTCTTCGAGTAGTGACCCGCGGGGCTGATCGGCCCTCGGGGAGGAACGGAGCTCACCACCGGGTCCCGTCGGCGGTCAGCGGCCCGGAGGGCAGCAGAGGCACGGCCAGGTCGACGTAGTCGCGGGCCGCGTCCTCGTGAGCGCTCAGTCGGGCGGGCCGGCGGCCCGACCTGGTGGCACGGGAGACAGGCAAACAGGTCACGCTGCTGCTCAAGCGCCGCGACGCCTCGGGCCCGGACATCGGGTGCGAGGACGGCGGCATCGCCGAGCTCAAGGCCGTCCTGCACCAGCCACTGGGCACCCGGGCCCTGGCCGACGCCGTCACCGGCGAACCCGTCCCGCACACCCACGCCTAATGGGATTCGACGGGCCGTGAGGGAGACTACGGCCCGTAGCCGCCAGCAGGTGAGCACTACTCTCACCGGAGCCGTTTGAGCTCTG
>NZ_JBIRFA010000078.1:0-16463 GCF_044327205.1 Kitasatospora sp. NPDC018058
CCCATCCGCATAGCGCATACCAACGGCATAGCGCGTAGATGAGCATCAGTCAGCCACACAAACAGGCCAATCACCTCGAAGCGCCAAGGTCAGTATCCGTATCCGACGGACGTCCATCACACGATCGGTGCGCTGGCGGGCCTGCTGGAGCAGCTTCCCCGCACACTGCATCAGCTCGCGGCGGGCCTGAACGCGATCGACCCGGAGCATCTCGCGGTCCTGGAGGATCCGCCGACTCCGGTGCGGAAGCAGGCCGACGTCGCCTTCGAGCTGGGATGCGCGATCGCGGCGATCGAACGCGCTGGCACCCATCTGCGCCAGGCGCAGCACACTGCCGCGGAGCTGGTCTACACCGGACCGGTACCGGGAGTCTGACCGGCGGCCGGGAGGACGGTCCTGGAGCGGTCCGTACTCGCGCTGTCGGCGCGTTGGATAGCGTGTGCGGGTCGTGGTGGCGCCGCGGTACGCGGCCCGGTGTCAGCCTGTCCAGGTTCAACCAGGTCGGTGAGGCCGAGAAGGTCGAACAGCCGGGCGACGATCGGTGCCCGCACATCCGTGACTTTCAGGACGATGCCTTCCTCCTGCGCCTGGCGATGGAGCCGTTCCAGGGCGTCCGCGCCCGAGCAGTCGCAGAATCGCACTTGTGCGAAGTCGAGGTCGACGCGGCTGGGCCGGCGCGCCAGGCACTCCTTGACGCGGCTCTCCAGCTCGGCGGCGGTCGCGAGGTCGATCTCGCCGGTGACCGCGACGGTGGTCTGGCCGTCCCACCGGGAGACGGCGGTGCGGAAGTCGTCGCCGTTCACAGCCATGGGTCCACCTCCCGCAGCCGGTGCAGTATCCACTCCCAGAGGTCGCCGGGATCATCTGGCGCCCACGCCGACGCGCCCGGCGGTGCGATCCGTACCGGGCCCGCCCGAACGAGCGGTTCGGACCCATACCGCATCGCTGCGCCGGAGGGAGTCGGCGCGGCGCGCGCAGGCCCCGCCCCTCCGGTTTCCCGGACGATTCGTATGGGCACCCGTCGGCCTGCGGTCGGGGGAGGGGCCGAGGCGCGGGCGGTCCCCGGGTGGGGTCGGGGGGTCTCGCGTTCGGCGTCGTAGGCGGCTCGCAGCTCGGGATCGTGCAGGACCTCGTAGGCGGCGACCACCGCGCCGAGTCGCTCCGCCGATCCCGGTTCGACGGGGCGGGTGTCGGGGTGCAGCAGCCGGACCAGGGTGCGATAGGCCGAGGTGACCTGCCGCGCGGACGCCGTGGGTTCCACTCCCAGCACCGCGTAGTGATCGCGTCGGTCTCGCGATCCCGTCATGGCGGACCACCTCCCGGGCGACCCCGGCAGACCTCCTCATTGACCTGGATAGAACCTTGGCCAACGCTTGTCAAGATGCCTGAAATGGGGGTATATGGACTGTGGGTGGACTCCCGCGAGAGCCTCATCGCTGTCACCGACCCACAAGGAGAGTGACCCGTGATGTTGATACGAACCGATCCGTTCCGCGAGCTCGACCGGCTCACCCAGCAGCTGCTGGGCACCACGACCCGGCCGACCGCGATGCCGATGGACGCCTATGAGAGCGACGGATCCTTCCTGATCCGCCTCGACCTGCCCGGCATCGCGCCCGAGAGCATCGACCTGAACGTCGAGCAGAACGTCCTGACGGTCAAGGCCGAGCGGCCGGCACCGGAGATCGAGGACCGCGAGATGGTCGTCGCCGAACGGCCCTACGGCGTCTTCAGTCGCCAGGTGTTCCTCGGCGAGACGCTCGCGGCCGACAAGATCGAGGCCGACTACGACGCCGGCGTACTCACGATCCGCATCCCGATAGCCGAACAAGCCAAGCCGCGCAAGATCGAGATCAAGAGCAGCGGCGAGAAGAAGCAGATCACCACCTGATCAGCGCGCCGGCAGCCCCGGCGCTCGGAGTTGTGGCAGGCCCAGCGCGCCGACTGCGTCCGCCCGGGGCGCCCCGCGCGGTCGCCGGGGGATGGCGCCGGAGTCGGTCTCCGGCTCCCCCGCCTCTGGCTCCCCCCGCCCGGTCAGACCGCCGGGCGGGGGTGTGAGGGCTCTCCGCCGCGAGGTCGCGGTACTGCCGGGCGAGCAAGATCCCCTCGGTCTGACGGGGCCTCCCCCCACTGTCGCCGGCATGACGGTCCCTCAGTACCCGGCGGTGTGATGCGCCGCGCCGGCGCCGGACTGCGCCGCGATGTCCTGTTCGACCTGCGCAAAGGAGGTGCGGAGGGCTTCGCGTATGGCTTCCAGGCGCGCAAGACAGACGTCCATCGAGGCGATGGCGGCGTCGCTGTCGGTCCGCATCTGGTGCCCGACGGCCACGAGCTGGTCCTCGATCCGCTGCCAGCGCTCTTCGGCGGCGGCCAGGGGGTCAGGCGCGCCGGTGGTCGCTGTCATGGCGCAGTTGGTCGGTGTGCTGGGCGAGGTCGTCGAGGCGGTGGGCGATTTGGGGATGGCGGGCGCCGAGGTGGGGGCGGACGGCGGCCAGGGGTGTGAGGAGTTCGGTGGCGTCCGGGGCGCCGAGCGCGGTGTGGAGGTGGTCGAGGGCGGGGCGGGCTGCCGGGGCGAGGTCGGTCAGGGCGGCGACCTGGGCGGCGAGCCGGCGCAGGTCAGCGGCGTGGGCGCGGGCCCAGTCGGTGACGGCGCGCTCTGCGGCGCGGCGGTCGCGTACGGCCTTGACGCGTTTGGCCCCGGTGGTGCTCGTGTTGCTGGTGGCGGGTGGCGCAAGGCGCAGGTAGCGGTTCTCAGCGGCCTGGCGGCTGGCGACGCCCATGGGGCGGGCGAGGTCGGCCCACGTGGCGCCGGCGGCGCGGGCGGTCTCCACCAGCGGGGCCTCCCAGTCGGCGAGCTCGGTACGCAGCTCGCGCAGCAGCAGCAGGGCGGCCAGTGCCTGCTCGGGGCCGGTTTGGGTGGTGGGCGGGGTCATGGCTTCGGTGTCCTGCGCGGTGCGGACGGCGCCGTCTATGGCGGCGAGCGCCGCGGCGGCGGCGAGGAAGGACGCCGGGCCCCTCGGCGGTCCGCCGCCGGTGGCGCGTGCTTCGGGCCGCTTTCTCATCGGTGTCACTCCTTTGGCGACGTCAGGGTTTGTCATCGGATGGATGACATGTTAGAACGGTTTCAGGTGAAGCGCACTGGCACCCATCGATCAGTGGAGGTGTTTCGCGATGCTGATGCGCACCGATCCGTTCCGCGAGCTGGACCGGCTGACCCAGCAGTTCTTCGGCACGACCGGTACCTGGTCGAGGCCGGCCCCGATGCCGCTGGACGCCTGCCGCGCCGGTGACGAGTACGTGATCTGCTTCGACCTGCCGGGGGTGGACCCGGACGCGATCGACATCGATGTCGAGCGGAACATGCTGACCGTCAAGGCCGAACGCCGTCCCCGCCGCGAGGGCGAGGACGTGAAGTGGGAGCTGTCCGAGCGTCCGCTCGGCGTCTTCTCCCGGCAGGTCATGCTCTCCGACACGCTCGACCCCGAGGGGATCACCGCCGACTACGACTCCGGTGTGCTGACCCTGAAGATCCCGGTCGCCGAGAAGGCCAAGCCCCGCAAGATCGCCATCGGCCACAGCGGAAACCGCAAGGAGATCAAGGCCTGACCACGTCCCTGTGCCGTTCCGTGCCGCCCGCACCCCCCGAGCGGACGGCGCGGAACACTCCCGCAGTCGGCCCCGTGCCGCCGGACCGGCACCGTTCGTGGTGAGGGCCTTCGGTGAAATCGACATCATCACTGCCCCGCGGCTTCGCCACTGGCTGGCCGCCGCGTTCGAGGCGCACCGGGCGGTGGTGCTCGAACTGTCGGAGGTGACGTTCATGGACTGCCCGGGCCTGGGCGTCCTCGTCCAGGCCCGCAACCAGGCCGACCAGTGCGACGGGCGGCTCGTCCTGCAAGGGGCCGCCAGGCCCGTGGCCAGGCTGCTCAAGCTCACCGGCCTCCATCGCCGCCTGGCCGCCGAATTCTGATCGGCCCCCGCACGCCCACACCCGGGCCGGGCCCGGCCCGTGCCGGGACGAAGGGAGGAATCGCGGTGACTCTTCGATGGGAAGCGTTCTTGGACCAGGTCCAGGAACGCGGTGAGTACGACACACCCCAGGACGCCGACCGCGCGGCCCGCGTCGTGCTGGCCCTGCTCGGCGCCCACCTGGTCGGCGACGTGCGCGCGAAGCTCGCGGCCCGTCTGCCCGAGACCTTCGCCCTGATCCTGCTGAACCCCTTGCAGGCCGCCGAGCCGCTCAATCCCGAACGGTTCGTGCGCGCCACCGCCGCCTGGATCGAGGGCGCCACCGAGAAGACCGCCGTGTGGGACATCGGAGCTGTCCTGTCCACGGTGGCCGACGCCGCCGGCGACGAACTGATGGAGCGCGTGCTGTTCCAGCTGCCGCCCGGCTACGAGGTACTGTTCGGCCGCCCCGCCCCCGACCACCGACCCTGACCCGCTTTCGTGCCGCCGCCCACGCTGCGGCGGCCCGTATCGGAAGGCCACCGCCATGACCCGGCACCGCCGCCTGATCCAGCAGGTCCGCACCCTTGGCCGCTACCCCAGTGACGAGGAAGCCGAACGAGTCCTAGACACCGTCCTGGCCGTCCTCGGCTCCCAGCTCACCGGCGACGAACGCTGCGAGCTGGCCGGCGCGCTGCCCGAGCGGGCCCGCGCCGTCTTCGCCTCGCAGATCCCCCTGCCCGAACCCGTCGCCGCCCCCGCCTTCGTCGAAGCCGTCGCCCGAGCCCTGAACATCAGCCTCACCAGCGCCCGCTGGGATGCATCCTCCGTCCTGGCCGCCCTCACCGATCTCGCCGGCGATCGGCTCACCGACCGCCTTCTCGCTTGCCTGCCCAGCGGCTACGCGCTCCTGTTCGGCCGCGCCGACCTCACCGCCGCCGCTTAAACCCCACCCAGCCCGGGCGGGTCCAGGCGGCGGGCGCCCGACGTCACTGGCCGCGGGCCTGGTCCAGGTCGGCCTCCAACTCCTCCACTCGGGCCTGGAGCTCGAGTACCCGGCGCGCGCCTTCCAAGGTCAGTCCCTCGCTGATCAGCTTCATCAGGGCCGCGACACGGTTGATTTCCCGGCGCGAGTACCTACGCTGGCCGCCCGACGAGCGCACGGGCACGACCGCGCCCAGCTCGTCCAGTCGCCGCAGGAACGCCACCTGGACGTGCAGCATCGCGGCGACCTGCCCCACCGTGTACAGCGCGGCATCCGCGTCATCAATGGGCAGCTCCACCACCGCGACCTCACCTCGCCGCTCGCTGAAATGAAACCTCACTTCCACGTTACAGATTTCCTCCAGTCACGGCATCGACTTACTCTTGATGCTATGAGGCTCAAGTTTTCTTCCTCCTGGTGAGGCAAGACGGGAGGGATAGCAAGAGAGGAGGCCCGCGATGGCGCGCGCAGTCGGTATCGACCTGGGAACGACGAACTCGGTGGTCTGCGTGCTGGAGGGCGGCGAGCCGACCGTCGTCACGAACGCCGAAGGCGCGCGCACCACCCCATCGGTGGTGGCCTTCGGCAAGGGCGGCGAAGTGCTGGTCGGCGAGGTCGCCAAGCGGCAGGCCGTCACCAACGTGGACCGCGGTCCGGCGAGCGCTTGCGAGCCCTGACCATGGGAACCGGGTCGACGGGTCAACTTGCTGTCAAACGCTGAGCAAGCTCTCGGCAACGCCGTCACGTCGGGCGGCCGCCTCCGGTGAGGTGGGAGCCAGGGCTGGATCAGGGTTTCGGAGGGTCGAGCGGCATCGGGGTTCGGTGCCGGCGGCCGGGTGCCCGCGAACCTTCCACGGTCGGCCCTGAGGCCGGCTGCGCACGCTGTGTGGGGCACAGCGAGCGGACTCTGCGCAGCCGGCACCTCCCGACAGCCGCGGGATCCATGGCCGAGGATCCCCGCCACCTGGACGGTTCGGCCAGATCGATCACTCCTCCCTGCTCGGACGGGCGCAGTCAAGGTTTGGCAATGATTTCCATTGTGCCTACGAACCCCGTGGTTTTGAAAACCGTTTCCATCTAGCGTGGCGGTGTCCAACGGAGCCGGATCCTGCCAGGCGGCGGGGCCGGCAGGTTTCGAGGAGTAGCCCCGTCATGCGTGCCACCCCGTCCAGATCGGCCAGCCGTACCCTCCGCGTCGCGCTCGGCGTGACCGTCGTCGCCGCGCTCGCCACGGCCACCGCCTGCTCGACCTCCTCCCCGGCGAAGACCGCCTCGGCCGGTGCGAGCAGCGCCGGCGGCGGGAGTTCGAAGGTGATCCAGGTGGTCGCGGCGGAGAACTTTTGGGGCTCCATCGCCACCCAGCTCGGCGGCGACCACGTGAAGGTGACCAGCGTCATCACCAACCCGGACACCGACCCGCACTCCTACGAGCCGACCGCCGCCGACGGGCGCAGCGTCGCGGGGGCCGAGTACGTGATCAGCAACGGGATCGGCTACGACGCCTGGTCGGACAAGCTGCTCGCGGCGAACCCCGCCTCCGGCCGCACCGCGCTGAAGGTCGGCGACCTGCTGGGCAAGAAGGAGGGCGACAACCCGCACCAGTGGTACTCGGCGGAGAGCGTCACCAAGGTGATCGACCAGATCACCGCCGACTACAAGAAGATAGACCCGGCCGACGCGGCCTACTTCGACGCCCAGAAGAAGACGTTCACCGCCCAGACGCTGGCCAAGTACAACCAGCTCGAGGCCGACATCAAGGCCAAGTACGCGGGCACCCCGATCGGTGCCTCGGAGTCGATCGTCACCCCGCTCGCCGAGAGCACGGGGCTGAAGATGCTCACCCCGGAGACGTTCCTGGACGCGGAGAGCGAGGGCACCGACCCGACCGCCGCCGACAAGGCCACCATCGACCAGCAGATCTCCGGCAAGCAGATCAAGATCTACGTCTACAACAGCCAGAACTCCAACCCCGACGTGGTCGCCCAGGTCAACGCCGCGAAGGCGCAGGGGATCCCGGTCGCGCAGGTGACCGAGACCCTCGCCCCGGCGAACGCCAGCTTCCAGGACTGGCAGACCCAGCAGTTGCAGGGCATCGCCGACGCGCTGAAGCAGGCGACGGGCAAGTGAGCATCCACCCGGCCGAAGAGGACCGTACGGAGATGGTGCGCATCGGGCCCGGCGCGGAGCCGGTGGTGTCGCTGCGCGGCGCGGCCGTGCGCGTGGGTGGGCGGATCCTGTGGTCGGGTGTCGATCTGGCCGTGGGGGCCGGGGAGTTCACCGCCGTGCTCGGCCCGAACGGGGTCGGCAAGTCCACCCTGGTCAAGATCCTGCTCGGCGTGCTTCCGGCAGCGGCCGGCGAGGTCCGGGTGCTCGGTGCCGCGCCCGGCGAGCGGAACGCCGCCGTCGGGTACCTGCCGCAGCGCCGCAACTTCGACGCGAGCGTCCGCATCCGTGGGGTGGATGTGGTGCGGCTGGGCCTGGACGGGGATCAGTGGGGGATCCCCGTTCCGGGCCCGGGCCGGGCCAAGCGCCGGGCCGCCCGGGCGCGGGTCGATCAGGTCATCGAACTGGTCGGAGCGAGCAAGTACGCGCACCGGCCGATCGGGCAGTGCTCGGGCGGCGAGCAGCAGCGGCTGCTGATCGCCCAGGCGTTGATACGGCGCCCGCAACTCCTGCTGCTGGACGAGCCGCTGGACAGCCTGGACCTGACCAACCAGGCCGCGATCGCCTGCCTGCTGGGCAAGATCTGTCACGTGGAGGGGGTGTCGGTGGTGATGGTCGCCCATGACGTGAACCCGATCCTCCACCACCTGGACCGGGTGGTGTACATCGCCGAGGGCGGCGCCGTGTCCGGCACCCCGGCCGAGGTGATCACCTCCGCGACGCTGACCCGCCTGTACCGCACGCCCGTCGAGGTGCTGCGCACCAGCGACGGGCGGCTGGTGGTCGTCGGCCAGCCGGAGGCCCCGGCCGTCCACACCGACCGGCACGAGAGCGGGGGCGGTCATGCTGCTGGCGTCTGACGCGGCCTCGCCGGTCTTCACCTGGAACCTGCTCACCGATCTCCTGGACATGTGGTCCTACGACTTCATGGTGAACGCCTTCCGGGCCGGTCTGGTCGTGGCCGTGGTGTGCGCCGTGGTGGGCTGGTTCATGGTGCTGCGCCGGCAGACCTTCGCCGGACACACCCTCTCGGTCGCGGCCTTTCCCGGCGCGTCCCTGGCGATCCTGCTCTGCTTCTCCACCTCGCTCGGCTACTTCGGGTTCTGCGTCGCCGCGGCACTGGTGATAGCGGCTCTCACTCGCGGTGGGCGGGACGGCGGTGCCGAGGAGTCGGCCGTCACGGGTACGGTGCAGGCCTTCGTGCTGGCCTGCGGTTACCTGTTCATCAGCCTCTACAAGGGCCTGCTGGAGGGGCCGACGGCGCTGCTGTTCGGCAGCTTCCTGGGCATCACCACCGGCCAGGTCGTGACCCTGGCGGTGGTCGGCGCGGTGGTGCTGGCCGTGCTGGCGGTGATCGGACGGCCGCTGCTGTTCGCCTCCGTCGACCCGGAGGTGGCCGCCGGGCGCGGGGTGCCGGTGCGGCTGCTGGGCATGCTGTTCCTGGTGCTGCTGGGCGCGGCGACCGCCGAGGCGAGCCAGATCACCGGCACGTTGCTGGTGTTCGCGCTGATGGTGATACCGCCCGCGACCGCCCAGCAGCTCACCGCCCGGCCCGGGCTGAGTCTGCTGCTGTCGGTGGCCATCGGGCTGACGGCGTGCTGGGCGGGACTGATCGCGGCCTACTACCAGCCGTACCCGCTGGGCTTCTTCGTCACCGGCTTCGCCTTCGCCGGATTTGTCCTCGCCCATTTGCTGCGCTTCGCCCGCGAGGCGCTCGGCCGGGCCCGCACGCCGATCGCGCTCGGAGGTGCCGCATGAGCACGGTCATCACCCAGGCCTTCTTCCAACACGCTGTGCTGGCCGGGACGTTCATCGCACTGGCCTGCGGGCTGGTGGGCTACTTCCTGGTCCTGCGGGCACAGATCTTCACCGGCGACGCGCTCAGCCACGTCGCGTTCACCGGCGCGATGGCCGCCCTGGCCGGTGGCTACGACCTGCGGCTCGGGCTGTTCGCCGCGACCATCGGGGTGGGTCTGCTGATCGGCGGGCTCGGGCGGCGGGGCCGTGCGGACGACGTGGTGATCGGCAGCGTCTTCGCCTGGATGCTCGGCCTGGGCGCGTTCTTCCTGACCGTCTACACCACCTCCCGCAGCGGCGCCCAGGGCGGCGCCGGAACGAGTGTGCTGTTCGGCTCGATCTTCGGCCTGCACGGCAGCCAGACGACGGTGGCCGTCGCCATCGCGGGCGCGATCTGCGTGGTCCTGCTGCTGATCGCCCGGCCGCTGCTCTTCGCCACGCTCGACGAGGCCGTGGCCGCCGCCCGCGGTGTTCCGGTTCGGCTGCTGGGCTTCGGCTTCCTCGCCCTGGTCGGCGCCTGTGCCGGCGAGGCCACCCAGGCCGTCGGCTCGCTGCTTCTGTTGGGCCTGCTCGCCGCTCCGGCCGGCGCGGCGATCCGGCTCACCGACCGTCCGTTCCGGGCGCTGGCGCTGTCCGCCGCGCTCGCGGTGGCGGAGATGTGGGGCGGGCTGCTGCTCAGCGCCGCCGCGCCGAAACTGCCGCCGAGCTTCGCGATCATGGCCGTCGCCAGTGCCGTTTATGCGGCCACCTTCCTGGTCCGCCCGGCGGCCCGAACCGCCCGCCCGGCGGTGGGCTGACCGCGCGGGCGTGGAACGGGGGAGAGTATGAGCGACACGAAGCCGAACGCCGTGGTCGCCGCCGACCGGCCCGGCGGTAGGCCCACGCGCCCGGTCGACGGGGACGTCGAACTGCTCGGACGGCCCACGCCGCGCCGCGCCGAGGTGTTGCGGGCGCTGGTCGGGTCCGAGGAGTTCGTCAGCGCCCAGGTGCTCTACGCCCGGCTGGTGCAGGCCGGTTCGCGGGTGGGCCTGAGCACCGTCTACCGCACCCTGAGCGCACTCGTGCAGGTCGGCCGTGCCGACGTGGTGCGCGATGCCAATGGCGAGCGGCTGTTCCGCTACCGGCCCGGCCCGGACCACCGGCACTACCTGATCTGTCGGAGTTGCGGGCTCAGCCTGCCGGTCGACTCCACGGCCGTCGAGGCCTGGGCCGAGCACATCGCCGCGATATCCGGCTTCGACCAGGTCCACCACACCGTCGAGCTGGCGGGCCTGTGCCCCGACTGCTGTACTACCGGCTGACCGGCGGCCCACCCCGATCAACTTCCCTACCGAGGAAGGCATTCGCCATGCCCAGACCCGCCTCACCGTGCCTCGTCGCCCTGTCGAGCGTCCTGAAGAACCAGGCCCGCGAACTGCTCTCACTGGCCGATGACGACATCGTCATGATCCTCCCCCAGCCTTCGGCCGGGGGACCCCCATGCTCGACTGCACCGAACCGGGATGTCCGCCGGTGGAGACGGTCGTCGCGGTCATGCCGCCCTCGGGAGCCACCCGCCGCTGGACGCCGCACCACCCCCTGGACGAGATCACCCCCGAACTGCTCGCACGCGCCCTGGCCGAACCGCCGGGCACCACCGAAGGAGAACGCCCGTGACCACCTCTGAGACCGACCTCGCCGACACCCCGACGGCCGCCGAGGACACCCGCGTCCCCGTCACCGTGCTGACCGGCTTCCTCGGCTCCGGCAAGACCACCCTGCTCAACCGCATCCTCACCGAGCAGCACGGCCTGCGGATCGCCGTCATCGAGAACGAGTTCGGCGAGGTCGGCGTCGACGACGCCCTCGTCCTCGACGCCGAGGAGGAGATCTTCGAGATGAACAACGGCTGCATCTGCTGCACCGTGCGCGGAGACCTCATCCGCATCCTCGGCGCCCTGATGCGCCGCCGGGAGAAGTTCGACCGGATCGTCATCGAGACCACCGGCCTCGCCGACCCCGCCCCCGTCGCCCAGACCTTCTTCATGGACGACGAGATCTCCTCCCAGCTGCGGCTGGACGCCATCGTCACCCTCGTCGACGCCGCCCACGTCCTCGACCACCTCACCGAGACCAAGCCCGAGGGCGTCGAGAACGAAGCCGTGGAACAAGTCGCCTTCGCCGACCGGATCGTGCTCAACAAGACCGACCTGGCCACCCCGGAACAGATCGCCGAGGTGACCTCCCACATCCGGGCCATCAACTCCCTGGTCGAGATCATCCCGGCCCAGCAGGCCAAGGTCGACCTCGACCGGGTGCTCGACGTCCACGCCTTCGACCTGGACCGCGTGCTGGAAGGCGACCCGGCCTTCCTCACCGAGACCGAGCACCAACACGACACCACCGTCACCTCGGTCGGCATCGACCTGGAAGGCGAACTGGACGAGGAACGCCTCAACGCCTGGCTCGGCCAACTGCTGCGCACCCAGGGCGCGGACATCTTCCGCTCCAAGGGCATCCTCGCCATCGCGGGCGCCGACCGGCAGTACATCTTCCAGGGCGTACACATGCTGCTCGAGGGCGAGAACGGCCGCGAGTGGCACGAGGGCGAGACCCGCCGCAACAAGCTGGTCTTCATCGGCCGCAACCTCGGCCGCGACGTCCTGAACAACGGCTTCGCCTTCTGCCTCGCGGGGGTGACTGCATGACCGCCACCGTGACCGCCCTGTGGGGCACCGAAGTCGACGACGCGCCCGTGGCCGTCGCCGCCGGCGCGGGCCTGGTCGCGATCGCCGGCGCCGCCGGGACGGCCTGGATCCTGGACACCGCCGACGGGACACCGGTCGGCACGGTCACCCTGCCCGGCGGCCTGCTCGCCCTGGAGTTCTCCCCGGGCGGAGAGCACCTCGCGCTCGCCGGCCCGAGCGGCTACGGCCTGGGGCGGCGCTGCGACGGGCGGTTCCTCCAAGCGGAGACCGGCGCCTGGTCGGCCGCTGTGCGGTGGGCCTCGGACGACCGCGTCGCCGTCGCCTCCGGCCGGCGGGTGCAGGTACTGGACCCGGACGGCGCGCGCCAGTGGGGCACCGACCTGGCGCCGAGCACCGTCACCGACCTCGCCTGGCTGCGCGATGGCCGACGGCTGGTCAGTTCCGCCTACGGCGGCGTGCGCTTCCACGAACGGCACACCGAGAAGCCTGTGGCCGAGTACAAGTACCTCGGCTCCCACCTCGCCATCGCCCTGAACCCCAACGGCCGGTGGATCTGCACCGGAAACCAGGACGCCAGCATCCACATCTGGCGCACCCTCCCCCAGCCTTCGGCCGGGGGTGCCCCCATCGGCGACGAACTCACCATGCACGGCTACCCCGACAAGATCGCCCGCCTCGCCTTCGACCCCACCGGCCGCTGGCTCGCCTCCGACGGAGCCCCCGACATCACCGTCTGGGACTTCTCCGGCAAGGGGCCGGCCGGCACCAAGCCCCGCTCGCTGCGCGTCCACGAGACCGTCACCGCCCTCGCCTGGCGCCCCGGCAGCCGCGCGATCCTGGCCAGCGCCGGCGCCGAGAACAAGCTCGCCCTGTGGCGGGCCGACGCCGGAAGACCCGGCGCCCTGCTGCGCCCGGCCTTGGCCTGCTCCCACCAGCTGCGTCTGCTGCGGAACCTGGGCCTGGTCAGGAGCGAACGCCGGGGCCGGCGCATCGTCTACGCGCTCCACGACCACCACGTGGCGGAACTGCTCGACCAGGCCTTCGCCCACATCGAGCACCTGCGGCTGAGATGAACCGCCCCGATACGTGCGAATGCCGGTGTGCCCCCTCGGATCCGAGGGGGCACACCGGCATTCGCACGCGGTCCCGGTCTCAGCCCTTGCGGCGGGCGGCCGCGGCGCCGTAGCGGCGCTCGAAGCGCTCGACGCGGCCCGCGATGTCGAGCACGCGGGACTGGCCGGTGTAGAAGGGGTGGCTGGCGGAGGAGATCTCCACGTCGATCACGGGGTAGGTGTTGCCGTCCTCCCACTCGATGGTGCGGTCACTGGTGACGGTGGATCGCGTGAGGAAGGTCAGCCCGCCGACGCGGTCGCGGAAGACGACGGGGCGGTAGGCGGGGTGGATGCCGGGCTTCATCGGGTTCTCCTTGGCTGGGCGGGGTTGGGGTCAGCGTTCCTCGCGGAACTCGGTGTGGCGACCGAGCACGGGGTCGTACTTGCGCAGGACGAGCCGGTCCGGGTCATTGCGCCGGTTCTTGCGGGTCACGTACGTGTAGCCGGTACCGGCGGTGGACCGGAGTTTGATGATCGGGCGCAGGTCGTTGCGGGCCACGGCGTCCTCCTGGGGCGGATCGGTGACGGTTGAGCCGACATCATAGCGAAATGGTTTTCGTTTCCATTAGGCGTGTAGGGTGGCAACGTCACCTGCGGCCACGGCATTCCCGGGCCGAGGCCGCGATCAGTCCTGCTCCTGTGGAGGCTCGATGTCCGCCCACTGCCAGCTCACCGGCCGGAGGCCGGGATTCGGCAACACCGTCTCCCATTCGCACCGTCGCACCAGTCGCCGGTTCGACCCGAACGTCCAGCGCAAGCGCTACTGGCTGCCCAGCGAGGGCCGCTACGTCCGCCTCGCGCTCAGCGCCAAGGGCATCAAGACTGTCGACACGATCGGCATCGAGGCGGCCGTCACCCGGATCCGGGCCCGAGGGGAGAAGGTCTGATGGCCAAGCAGAGCAAGATCGCCAAGAACGAGCAGCGCCGCGCGACCGTCGCCCGCTACGCCGGGCGCCGCGCCGAACTCAAGCGCATCATCGCCTCCCCGGTGAGCAGCCCCGAGGACCGCGCCACGGCCCAGGCCGAACTGCAGCGCCAGCCGCGCAACGCCAGTGCCACCCGGATCCGCAACCGCGACAGCGTGGACGGGCGCCCGCGCGGCTACCTTCGCGCCTTCGGCCTCTCACGGATCAACCTGCGCACCCTGGCGCATGCCGGCCAGCTGCCGGGCGTGCGCAAGTCGAGCTGGTAGTCCGGCCCACAGGCCGGTCGCGCCGCGGGCTGCTCCCGGACTGCCGCCGTCCGCGGCGCGACCCCTCCTCCCACGTGCGGCCGGTAGCCGCAACGCCGAAAGGAGCACGCCATGCCCGACGACACCCGCCTTCCCGTGGGGGTCGTCGCCGGCCTCCACGAGGCCGAACGCCGCCAGGCGGTCCTGGAACTGCTGAGCAGCGGCGGGAACACCGTCGTCCTGCACCACGACCTCACCGACGCCGCCCACGGCCGGGTCCGGCGGGACATCCTGGACACCGCCGGCACACGCCGCGAAGCGGACGTTCCGCTCACCGGCGACTGCCCCTGCTGCGCGCTCCGCGAGGACCTGCTCCCCGAACTGCTGCGGATAGCCGACGCCGGCCGGTACCGCCTGGCGGTGGTCGAACTGTGGGGCGGCAGCGACCCGCACCCGGCGGTCGAGGTGATCGCCGAGGGCGAGGTGGACGGCCGTTGCCTGTCCGAGGCGGTGGTGGTGGCCGGGGTGGTCGCCGCCGTCGATCCGTTGCGGCTCGTTCCCCAGCTGTCCGTGCCCGATACGCTCCGTGAGCACGCGGCCGACACCTGCGCAGACGACACCCGGACCCGTGCCGAGGCGCTCACGCAGCAGATCGAGTACGCCACCGTCCACGCGGTGCCCAGGGCGGGTGATGTCGCCGGTTCGTCCGAGCTCCATGCCGGTCTGGCCATGCTGCGCCAGCTGCACCCGTCCGCCCGCACGGTCGCACTCGGCACGGGGGCGCTCGCCCCGCGGCGCTGGCCGGGTTCGACGTGCCGGCCGCCCGGGACCGGGTCAACCCGGCGCCCGCCCTGCTCCCGTACCCGCAGGACGAGGCGGGCGTCGCGACCCTGGTGGTGGGAGCGCAGGCGCCCGCTGCACCCGGCTCGGTTCCACGAGGCGCTCGACCTGCTCGTCCCCGCCGCCCAGCGCAGCCGAGGCCGGTTCTGGCTCGCCAACCGGCCCGATCTGCTGCTCGGGTGGGACGCGGCGGGGGCGAGCCTGGGGGTCGAGGAGTGCGGCCCCTGGCTGGCCGCGCTGCCGGACGCCTCCTGGGAGCTGTACCCGCCGCAACGGCGGGCGGCGGCAGCCCTGGACTGGGACCCGGTCCACGGCGACCGGGTGCAGCAACTCTGCTTCACCGCCGAGGGCCTGGACGCCGACGGGATCGTCGAGTTGCTCGGCTCCTGCCTGCTCACCGATGAGGAACTCGCCTCCGGAGAGGAGGGCTGGAAGCACCTGCCGGACGCCTTCGACGACATGCTCGACCCGGTGGCCTGAACGCCGGTTTCGCCCGCGCAACACCGTATTCCGAAAGGGGAATCACCCATGGCTGTACCCAAGCGCAAGACGTCCCGCAGCAACACCCGGCACCGCCGGGCCCAGTGGAAGTCGGCAGCCCCGGACCTGGTCCCGATCGAGATCGACGGCCGTCGCCACCTCGTCCCCAAGCACTTGGTCCGCGCCTACCAGCGCGGCCTGCTGGCCCCTGACGAGAGGTGAGCATGGCGGGGGGCGCCGGCCATCGGCAGGGCGCTGGCCGCGGTGTGGCTGGAGCGGAGGGAGCGTCAGTAGGACCTGAGCCGGGCCGGCCGCCCGAACGCGGCGCGGACGATCAGGTTCTCGTTTGCTTCTACGCGGCCAGGCAGGTGTTCGGGATGACCGCAGTGGTGCTGACTCCGTGGAGGGCTGCTTCGTCGGCGGAGTCCTTGAGGAGGTGGCCGTAGAGGTCGACGGTGATGGCGAGGTGAGAGTGGTGCAGGGTCTTGGAGACGATGGCGAGGGGGATGTCGGCGGCGATCATGATGCTGGCCGCCGTATGGCGCAGGTCGTGCAGACCGATCTTCGGCAGGTGGTAGCCGGCGTAGGTGGTGGCCTTGAGGATCTCCTGTTTGGCGAGGAATCGCAGGGCAACGAGGGCCGCGTTCTCGTCAGGGAAGGGGCCCGGGGTCAGAGTTTGAACATCGCGGTGTACGGGTGAGTGATGCGTTCCTGCCGTGATCCGAAGTCGACGAGTACCGCGATATCGCCGTCATCTTCGACGCCGATGACCCGGCCGAGGCCGTACCCGTCATGGGTGACCCGGTCGCCGACGGCGAAGTGCTTGCGTGGTGCCTCCGCCCGGGGCTTGAAGGGGCTGGTGGGCAGGGGGCGGCGACCTGCTGAAGATTTCGTCATTCCAGCCAGTATGCGCCTGAAAGCGCGGGCGCGGGCCTTTCCAGTGCACGCGAGTTCGAGTCCGACCGGAATGCCGCGCCCGCCGTCCAGTGCGGCCTCGCGGATGGCGAGGGCGGGCGGCATGCGCCGCATTCGCGGGGCTGTCACCGCGAGGGCAGGTGCCACGCACCGCGGTAGTCTGTGGGAGCTGTCGGCCCGGACGGGGTGCGGTCGCATGCTCAAGGGGCCTGCTCCCCAGGTGTGTTCACGGTCGTCTCGGCTCGGAACGGCCGCTCGGCGGGAAGGTCCCCGTGGAACCGGGGGTGAAACTTCCCGCCGCGGCGGGCCGTGGCCTGCTACAGTCGTGTTAGTTGCAGTAGTGGTTCCCATGAACTTTGTGTGCG
>NZ_JBIRFA010000079.1:0-16306 GCF_044327205.1 Kitasatospora sp. NPDC018058
AGCAACCCCGGTGCCCATCGCGGGTCAGGCCGGAATGCCCGCCTGACCCGGGTCGCACGTTCAGGTGTCCGGGCACATGACGTCCAAGCAAAAGGCATAGCATTGGAAGAATTGATCCATGCTGACGGTCCCGCAGTAGTTCAGGCAGTTAGCACAACTCCCTTGGTCGATTTCTTTTGTTGGGTCGCCATTCCTAGAGGCTTTCGCCACCTTGGTGATGATCCTGTGGGCTTCGACCTTCATGTCCGAGGTCAACGAAGCGAACAGTAGCCCCTCATCAGACTGGGGCCTCTTGAATGAAACATTTACCAGCGGGTGCATGTGGTCTTGACAAGAGATATCTCTCAGGTGCTCGATACCTTCGATGGCGTCAGCAGGGACTCTTCTCCAGTTGGAACAACTGGTGCCGACGGCAAAAGAGACGAACTGATCGTCATTCTCCTCCTTTTTGACCATGCCGGTGAGGACTAGCGGCGCCCCCAGGTCATTTCTGGCGAAAAATTCTTGCGGCGAGTACACTTTGGGACCCATTTTTAGAGCATCCTTCCTCGTCCCGGGATTCGAAATTTGCACTGTCAATGACCTATGCGACACGCGCAGCGATAGACCAGCTTCCCCAGCCTCTGGTGTTGCGTACCTCAATGCAACCGGGGGCCTTCTGCGCTCCGCTGTCCGGGGTGCATGTCGGATTCCGCAGCGCGGTGACCAGTGGGAATGTCATCGGTATGACGTCCGGGGCGGTGTGGTGATGGGGTGAGTGTCGGGCCGGCGTGCCGTTGTGGCCGGGCTGGTGGCGGGGCTCTGGAAGCACGAGATGGGGCGCGGTGTCGCGGCTGGGGCCGCGCGGTCGGGGTTCCGGGGCGAATCCCGGCCCGGATGGCCGGGGCGCGCCGGGGCGGTGAGCGACACCACCCCGGCGTCAGGCGACGCCTTGACGCACGGCCAGGCGAGGGCCGGTAGCGGCGCTGTAGAGCCACCACCCCACCACGCGCGGCCGGCACCAGCCGGACGCGAGGAAGAGAGGGCGCAGCGCAGCGCCCGGCCACCGAACCGCGCCCGACCACGCCCACCCCCCACACCCCAGGCAGCAGGGCCCCAGAGAGGTAAGTCGGGGTGGTGAGGTTGGAAGCTCACCGGCCCTGAGCTGGGCAGACGGGCGTCCGGACGGCGGGGCGGCGGTGGCTGTACCGACCCCCGTACAGAACGCCGTACAGAACGCCGTGCCGAACCCCCTGCCGAACCCCGTACGGACCCCCGAGGCGCACCGCCCCGGGCACGCGGCCGGCACCGCCGGACGCCGACCACCTGGCGCCGCAGGCCCACTGATCCAGGCCGACGAACACCGCCCCACCCCACCCGAGGACTGGTTGTCCGGGTTTTCGAACCTTGATGAAGGGGGTTTGACCTGCAAGGACACAGCGGGCACGCCGAGGGGTGGGGACCGCATCCAGGCCCCCATGCAGGCCCTCATTCAGGAGTGACGGCGGGCCCCCATTCAGGCCCCCATCCAGGACTCGTCCGAAGCGCCCCGGAGGGCGGCCCGGGGACGCCCTGCCAGATGATCCGCTGGAGCAGTGCGAGGCGCTGCGGGGGCCCTTGGCCGCGGGCTGTGTCGCAGGCGCGGGTCAGGTCAGGTGCTGGTCCCGGGCCACGCGGAGCAGGGCGACGGCGTGGGGTGCGTCCGTGGAGAGCCAGGGGGCGCCGTCGGTGGCGTCGATGACCAGGCGGCCCTTGATGTAGGTGCCCCAGCCGTCGCCGAGCGCCTCGACCCAGCCGAGCAGGCGGCGGTCCGGGTCGCGGACGGCGAACAGGTCGACGGTGTTCCAGCCCTCCACCACCAGGTCGCTGTCGTTGATGCTCCAGGTGTCGGTCGGCGCGCCCAGTGCTCGGGCGAGTGGTGAGTGGGCGGTGCGTTCGTCGGCGAGCGCCAGGCGGAGCTGGCCGGGGTCGGTGGTCGGAGCGGGGGCGGCGGTTTCGACGCGCGAGGAATCAAGGTCGGGGGCGGGTGCGGCGGTTTCGACGCGCGGGGAAATGATGGCGGGGGCGGGGGCGGCGGTTTCGACGCGCGAGGAATCAACGTTGGGGGCGGGTGCGGTGGCCGGTGCTTCGGGCGTCGTTTCGCCGGCGGGCGCCGGGCTTGTTTCGACGCGCGTCGTTTCGCCGGCGGGCGCGGCCGGGGCGGCGGCCCGTTCGGCGGCGAGGCGGGCGGTCACCATCTCGTAGCGCAGGAAGTGGGCCTGGCGCAGCATGCGCTGGGTGGCGGCGGTGGCGCTGGCTTCGAGTCGTTGGAGGGCTTGGTTGCAGCGTGGGTCGTCGCCGTGGCCGAGGCGGGCTTGGTCGAGGGCTTGGAGGTAGCGGGCGGCGCTGCGTCCGATGGCGGCGGCGAGTTCGAGCAGGTGTTGGTGGCCGGGTTCCGGGGCGTCGGGGATTTCGACGCGCGAGGAAACAAGGGCGTCGGCGACGACGTCTTGGTGGCTCTGCGCGCGGCGTTGGCGGTAGGCCTTGGAGGAGCAAGAGCGGGAGCAGTAGACCGGCTTGCGGCCGGGGCCGCCGGTGCGCAGCGTGGTGCCGCACTGCGGGCAGGCGGGGGCGTCCTGTTCGGTGTTGATTCCTCGCGCGTCGAAATCCTGGTCCATGATCGGGATGGTAGCCGGGTGAGCGGACGGCCCGGATGCGGGGCCGGGCCGACGATCACCGGCGGGTTTCGCCCCGGGGCGAAACCCGGCTCAGGTGAGCCGCTTGAGTAGGGCCTTGCGGGTGGGTTCGTGGTCGCGGGCCAGGCGCAGCAGTTCGCGGATGGCCTCGGCCTTGTCGAGGCGGGTGCGGTGGGCGTCGTCGCGCAGGGCGAGGAGCCAGTGGTCGATCTCGGTGGCCTCGTCGGGGTCGACGCGGACGGTGAGGGCGACGGCGTCGGAGGCGGCCGGGGCGGGGCGCCGACCGCCGCGTGCCCGGCGTTGGGGGCGGGCCGGGCGCGGCTGGTCGGTGTCGGAGGTCCCGTCGGCGTCGTCGGTGGTGGCGTCGTGGTGTCGTGACGTCACGGCGTCGTTTTGGGGGCTGTCCGGCTCGTTGGCCTGGGGTTCTGCCCGGGTGGCGGCAGCGTCTTCGGCCTTCGCCCGGATCCGGGCGAGGCGTTCCCAGTCGCCCGTGAGGCCGCCCATGTCCGGGCCTGGGCGCGGGGTGCGGGCGGCGCTCATGCGTACACCGCCTTGGCCAGGTCGCGGTACCAGCCGGCGACCTCGGAGGTCGGCGCGTACTCGAGGACGGAGACCCGGGCGCGCCAGGCCTCGCGGACGTCGGTGCGCTTGCGGATCTCGGCGAGCACGGGCGGGGTGCCCAGGTCGCGGAAAGCGGCGAGGGTGCCGGTGACGAGTCGGCCGTCGCGCAGGTCGTAGCGGGAGGGGACCAGGCCCAGGACGTCGAGGTCGATGTCCATCTCGGCGGACAGGACGCCGATCTGGCGCAGCAGCAGGCGCAGCGCGCGGATACTGGAGTCCTCTGCCTCGACGGGGACGATGACGCCGCCTCGCCGGCCGGGACGGCGGCGGGCGGCCATCAGGGCGCAGTCGGTGATGACGCCGAGGGAGGGCGCGCAGTCGACGACGCAGACGTCGTAGTCGTCCTCCAGGTGCTCCAACAACCTGGACAGGCGCCGCTCACGGTTGTTCTTCATGTAGAGGCCCCGCTCCATCAGGGCCATGTCGAGGTGGGTGGGCAGCACGTCGAGGCGGTCGCGGTGGGAGGCGATCATCTCGCGGGGGTCGCCGGTCCACTCCCCGAGCAGCCAGCCGCACAGGGTGCGGTCGTCGGGGGTCTCCGGGACACCCAGAGCTTCCGAGAGATGGCCTTGGGGGTCGAAGTCGACCAGGAGGACACGGCGGCCCTCCTCGGCGAGGGCCGCCCCGAGGTTGACGGTCGTCGCGGTCTTGCCGACGCCGCCCTTCTGGTTGGCCGTGGCGAAGATATCCATGGCCGTCAGCCTAGGGTGGCGCGGTGATGCCGCGGGGGCCGACACCACCGGGGCGTTCGGCGGGGTCCGGCGGGGCGGTACGGGACACCCTCGGTGCTCTTCTCTGTTCCTCGTCGGGGTCTCTCAGAGAAGTAGTCGGCACGGCCGGCGCCCCTTGACCAGGCCTGTGACGTGCCGGTTCTCCCTATAGGGCGGTGGCGTAGGGGCAACTCGTAGGGCGCCTTGTAGGGCCACTCGTAGGGCGCCTCGTACGGAAACTCGTAGGGCTACTCGTAGGGCAACCTCCTGACCGCCTGCGACTGGGGCGCGACAGCCCTACCGCCGCACAGCGGCACCGTGATGCCCGCCGGGGACCATCAAGGTCTCTGCCGGAGACCTTGATGGTCCCCGGCAACCCAGGTTGGGTTGTATGGGATCCCCCGGGGCTACCCGGCCCGGAGGACTCTGGGGGCCCTTCGAGAGGGTGCCGACCCCTACACCCCATACACCCCCGACACCCCATACAGCGGGCCGCTGGCGGCCCCGGAGGGGGTGCGCGGGAATCGATCCGTCTGATTCGTTTCCGCAGGTCACGATCCGTCCGGCGATCCGTCGCCGATCTGTCGCTGATCCGTCACCGGGGACGGATCAGCGACAGATCAGCGGGCCCCGACAACGGATCGGCGACGGATCGCCGACGGCCCTGTAAGGGGTTGCTGTATGGGGTGCTGTGACGTCACGACGGCACGACGTCATGGGACCGCCGAGGACCGAGAAGGGCCGTTCCCGGGCCGCACAGGGGCGGGCCGGGCCCGGGGGCCGGACGAGGCGTCAGAGCGCCGCTGTGCCGTCGTCAGGGCCCGTCCGTGGCGCCGGTCGGAAGCGAGGCACTACCGGCTGCCGGGATCGGCCAGAGGCCTGCGGCCCGGCCCGGCGGGCGGCGCCTGGACGGGCGGGACCGGAACCGGGTCCGGGTCCGAGGCGGCGGCGAGCTCGACGGCCAGCAGGCGCAGCCCCACCGGCGCGGCCGGGGCGGACGGCTGGGCGGGGTCGGAGTCCGGGCGCCGGTACAGCGGGCGCCGGGCGGAAGGTGTCGTCACCCCATCCATGATCCTCCGAACACGCTGTGTGGCCGAGCCCCGGCGGCCCGAGCGCCGCGAGCCCAGCCGCCCGCGCCGGGGTCCCACGCGTGGGACGCGGCCAGGCGGGGCGGCCGGCCTTCGCCGGGCGCTCACCACCATCACGGCCCCGCAGGGTGGAGACCCCCTGCCGTCCGGACCGTCACCCACAACCGCACCTCCACCAACCAGCAATCCAGGGGAAAGGGACAGACAGAAGGGGGTTGTCTGATTTTCCGGCGGCCCGAAAAGGTGGCTTGACCTGCGGGAATGCGCGAAGGCGGCCGGGAGCGGCGGGGTGCCTACGGTGGTAGCTACGGGCGTACCTGCGGTGGTGCCCTCGGTGCCACCTGCGGTGGTACCTACGTGCAGCCGGCCCGGCGCCGACCGGGGGCCGCGGTCGGCTGGCCCCCGGCTCGGCGCGGACGGCTTCGCCGGACGCGCAGAAGAACCACCAGCCCGCCGCAGGCGTGAACCCCGAACCGACCGACCACCTCACTACCCAAGACAAAGGACAGAGAAGGGGTTGTCGGAATTTCAGGTCCGCCGAAAACCGGGCTTGACCTGGGGTGATGCCGGACCGGGCGGGATCACTGTGCACCCACAAGACCACCAGCTAGACGTCCCACAAGACCACTCACAAGGCGCCCCACAAGACCACTCACAAGAGGCGGGCGGTCAGCTCGTCGCACGCCCGGATCGCGGCCGCCACCGCGCGGCCGGCACCGCCGGACGCCACCACCAGACCAGCCCGCCGCAGGCGCCGGGCCTCGACGACCGCCCCACCCACCCACCACCAGGCGAAGGAAGGGCCCAGGAGAGGGATGTCGGATTTTCCAGACCTTGGTGAGCGGGCCCTGACCTGCGCTAGCGCGGACGGTGCGCCGTCGGTGGGTGGCTCACATCAGGAGCCACATCAGGAGTGACAGCAGAAGCCACATCAGGAGCTACATCAGGACCCACGGGCCGGTCGCCGTCATGGCGCCGGCGGTCCCGTCAGGGGCTGGGTGGGGCGGTGCTGGGCTGGACCGTGGGAGCGTGGGCGGGCAGGTAGGTGTGGGCGACGCGGTCGCTCCACTTGAGCAGCCCGTAGAGGAAGATCACGACGAACACGAGCACGAAGGCCGTGGCGGCCTTCGACTTGGTCAGCAGGGCGATCAGCACGGACGGCCGTGGAGCGGGCGCAGGGGCCGGGGCCGGGGGAGGGGTGATCCGCTCCCGGTCGGGGCGGCGCCCGTGGTGGACCGCGGCAATGTGGTCGGCCCGGCCGGTCTCGGCAGCCGCCCGGCTGGGGTGGGTGCTGATGGTGCGGCAGACCCCGCACCAGTAGTCGTACGACATCCGCCGAGCATGGCAGAGCCCCCACCGACGGTGGGGGCTCTCGCCTCGTGTGCACGCGTGGGCACGGGCACGCGTGCACGCCAAACGCGCGCGAGGCCCCGGCACGGTGCCGGGCGGGCGTCACAGGATCTCGACGTCGGCCCACTGGACGCCGGTGAGCTCCACGTCGAGGCCGCCGGCACGCCGCCCGCCGTCGCGGAAGTAGTGCTCGCCGAGCGCCTGGGCGAGCAGCTGTTCCAGTTCCTGTTCGCCGGCCCCGGCGGCGTGGGCGTCCAGGAGGCGACCGGCGGTCTCTCCGGGCAGGTGCTGGGTTATCTGACGCAGCCGCGGATCGTCGGTGGACCCGGCTGCGCTGGTGTAGCCGAACTGGGCGCTGGTGTGGACCGTGATGCCGCGCTGGATGGCAGCGCGGCGCTGGCGGGCCCGGACCCGGGGCTGCCAGGTGGCGGTGACGGCCCGCTCGATCGCCTCGGCCGCGGCCGGCTTCGGGACCGCCTGGCCTTTGAGCCAGCGCTGCACGGTGCGCTGGGAGACGCCGAGCTGCGCGGCGACGGCGGCGGTGGAGCCCTTCGCGGCGCGGACCAGGACCCGGACGCGGGCCGGAACGGAACGCGGGATCGGCCGGGTGCGCAGCGCGCGTTCCAGACCGTCGGTGATCTCGTCCACGGGCTCAGCCTTTCGATGATGGGGTTGACAGAGGGTCACCGAATTCACAACCCTCGCGCGCGTGCGACGCACGCGCGTGTTGAGCACCCGGTTTTCACGGGTCCGGCCGGTTGATGATGAAGATGAACATCACGATCCGTGACACCAGGCGGAACACCCGCGGGGGGTCTTGCAGTCCCCCCGCCCGGCCTCACCGGCCTCCACGGTCAGGCCGGCGGCGCGCCCCGGCCGCAGCAAGCCGGGCGCCACAGGGGGGACTGAGAGTCCCCCCTGTGGAAGCCGACCACGGGCCGCCGGGCCAACCACAGCAACCCGAAGCCCTACAGGCCACCGCTGACGGCCGATCAGTCCCACCCCCGCCAAGAGAGACCCGGACGGGGGTGAACGGCCGTCAGAGCGCCGCTGGAACGCCTTCCTGGCCCAGAAGTGACGCGAACGCCGCCTGTGCCTCCATTCGCTCCCGGTCCTCGCGGCGGCAGCGGGTGCACTGGCCGTGCAGGACGGCGGGCCTGTCGCAGCCGTCGGTGGAGCAGGGCGTCAGGTCGGCCGCAACCGCCTGCACGGGCGCGGCGCACGGCTGCGAGGGCGCCGACGGGGTTCGCTCGCTCAGGCAGGCCGGGCAGAGCATCCCGTCGATCGCGACCAGCTGCCCGCAGGCACTGGCCCGGCCCGGGTAGCCCGGGCAGCGGTAGTTCACCACCGGACGCGACTGGGCGTCTGCCTGTCCCGGCACGGTCGGCGCGGGAACGCTCTGCGCGGGCAGGACACCCGGGGCCTCGGGAAGCAGGGCGATCCGGTAGGCCAGGACGGACCCGGCGTCGCGGATCTTCTCCTTCGAGCCCGCCGTCACCGCCGCACGCAGCAGCTCCACGGGCCAGCCCGCCGCGAGCCGCCGGTCCAGGGCCGCGCCCTGGTCCCGCAACGCGTCACCGGACACCCTCAGCTCCGGCACCGCCGCGCCGATCTCCAGCAGCAGCATCACCCCGGCCGACGCGACCGGCGCAGCCGGAGCAGGCGGCACCTCGCCGCCCACCGCCGGTCCGCCGGGCTGCTCCTGGTCCTGCTGATCGACCTCACCGCCGTCCATCCGTCCATCCGCCGCGTTCGCACGCGCGCCACGGTCAGGGAAGGACGGAGGGACGGAAGAGGCGTTCGAGTTGGGGGTTACTACTGATGGTTCTAGGGGTGACGTGGACGTCACCGGGTGGGGTGACGTGGACGTCACCGGGTGGGGTGACGTGGACGTCACCCCGGTCTGACCTGCGGAAATGTCCCGGGCCTGCGACTTCGAGGCCTTCCGGGCGTTGCGGGCCTTCTCCCGGCGGGCCTCGGCCGCGGCCTCGGTCTCCAGGGCCGCAGCCCGCGCGGCAGCCTCCAGCGCGGCAGCCGCTTCGCGGTCGCCGGACACCGCGACGGCGGCAGCGGTACCTTCCCGGAACTCGCCTTCGGCCGGCCTCTCGGCCCACAGCTGGGCCCGCTTCTCCTTGGGCGTCACGACCTCCGGGAACGGCACGCCCGTGCCCGCGTAGTTGTCCCAGGGGCCGTGCAGGTAGTACCGGTTCGCTCCCTGCGAGCCGTCCGGCCGCGTCGTCGTCTTGTCTGAGACGAGGCGCAGCGTGCGCAGCAGCGCCAACGCTCGCTGTACGACTCGCTCGGACTTCTCCGCCTCGGCGGCGAGCAGCGGTACGGAGGGGAAGCAGGAGAAGCGTTCGTCGGCGCGGTCCGCGAGACGGCTCAGGACGAACTTGGCCGTGATGTCGCCGACCTTGACCTTGGCCGCGTAGGCCTGGGCCTCGTTGCTCATCGCACACCGCCCAGCGACGTGCCGAGCGCCACGGCCAGTGCGTGTGGCGTGCTGCTGACGGTGTTGCGTACGCTCAAGGTGAGCGCACCTCCTCTATGCCCTAGAGAGTGCTTCTCCGCCGGGGTTGCCGCCCCGGAGGACCTGCAGGCCCCGCCGTCGGCGGGGCCTGTTGCGTTGCATCATGCCGTTGGATGGCTTACGGCCCGGAGTAGCTCGTACAGGGCCGAGACCAACGCGGCGCGGGCCGTCGGCTCCTCGTGGACCGGCGGCAGGCTCAGAACGGCCTCCACACGCCTCAAAGCGCGAGTGAAGGCGCTGCTGTCGGCTCGATTGGAAATCGCCGCGTGAATTGAACCCTCAGAAATTGCGGATTCAATAATTTCTCGCGCGATTTCAGAATCACCTCTAGATGGGCTCCACCGGCCGTCGGCGATCTCACGAGTGAGTTGTTGCAGCTCCTTCATCGGTTCAATCATCGGAGCCACCGTCAGGTGCGGTCGCCGGAATTTCGTACGGGTAGGAGACCGTACTGCGAGGCGGCAGGCACGTTTCTCCGTACTCCAGGATTCGGTCTGCGGCGGACCACAGGATCCATGTGCCGGCGAGGGTCGGGCTGCCGACTGGGATGCCGAGCGCGCTGGCCTCGCGGGAGTCGGCGGCCCTGGCGTGGTACCAGTCCTGGCCCCGGGTGACCGGACCGGCGACTGCCTCAATTGCGGGGAGGAGCTGGCCGACCTGGCTGTTGGCCGTGCTGAGGAGCATCGGGACCAGCTCCGCGAGGTCGCCAGCGTGCCAGGTGACAGTCAGCGCCTGGACGCGCCCGCTCTCTATGGTCGCCATTTCGCGGCGCACGACCTGCGCACCGTGCTCCAGGTCGAGCAGCTCGGCGACGTACACCGGAGCCTCAGTCAGGGCGGCGGACAGGATCCGGTGGTGCTCGGCCTGGCTCGCTGTGCTGCCGGAGCGGTGGGACCGCATTACGCGGTCGTGGGCACTGGTGGCGGAGTGGTCACGGGCCGCGACGAAAGACCCGCGGGGGGTGCTGATGACCAGGCCCTCCACCTGAAGCTGAGAGATCACCTTGGCCGCCGTTGCGTGGGCCACTCCCCACTCGCGGGCGATGGTGGCGACCGCGGGAAGGCGGGCCCCATCCGTCAAGGTCCCGTCCTGAATCTGGCGGCGGTAATGGTCCGCCACCTGCATGTATGGCGGCGCGGGCCGCTCAATCTTGGGGCTCACTGTGTCCTCCCTCTCTGTCGCGCTGAGCGTACTAGCACGCGATCCGTTTCAACCGTTCTGGCGACTGTTCTAGCATACTCCCAACTGAGTGTGCTAGAACAGTATCGGCAAGGCGGAACGCGGCGGGCGCAACCGACGCGGGCATGTCGTGCCACCTGCGTAAACGCAAAAAACGCCGTCCTGGGGTGCAACCCGGGACGGCGTTGAACGGCCCTGCCCGGGGGTGCAACCCCGGGCAGGACCGGCCCGTCTGGGGGCGCAACCCCGGACGGGCTCAGGCCAACCCCTGACAAGGAGGGCTCAGCCATGTCTGACGCTACCCGGATCCCCCCGATCACCCCCGAGGACCGCTCCCAGGCCGGCGACGCCGCCGGTCGTCACCTGGACAACCTGTCCGGCAAGGGCGGTGCGAAGTGAGCAAGCCCATCGCCCAGTTGCCGCTGGTCGGCACCGTCCACCGCGACGGCGTCGCCTACCGCGCCGCCAGCCCCGTGCCCATCCACATCGTCACCGGGCTGATCCGCGAGTCGTGGTGCTCCCGGATCGCGGTCACCGACGCCAGCAGCGACGGACAGGCCCCCGCCGAGTTCCACGCGATGTGCGTGGTCGAGGGCGAGCCGTTCGTGCTCACCGGCCGGATCGGGGAGCGCGACTGATGGGCCTCTTCCGACGCACCAGCCGCTCCGAGTCCAAGCCCAGCACCCGCACGGACACCCCCGACCACGTCGACGCCACCGGCCGCACCTGGACCGGCGCCGACTACGACGAGGCCCGCGCCAACGGCCGCCCGGTCTACGCCCCGCGCACCGGCCACAGCCGTGACCGGCTCGGCCGCTCCTCCTCCTGACCGCCATCCCTCAGGTGCGCACCCCGCACACCACGGGGTGCGCACCTCCTCTGACCTGGAGAAACACATGATCTGGGATTTGATCTGCCTGCTCCTGATCCTGGGGGACGCGGCGCTCGCCTTCTACTTCGCCCGGCTCCTGGCCCGTCGTGAGGGGGAGAACCGGTGACGATCCCCCCGCCCCCCACCGAGCCGCCGACCGCCGGCATGCCGACCCCCGAGCCCGAACCCGTGGCCGAGTGGTGGCGCAAGGACGGCCCTCGCATCCCCGCCCCGGTTCAGCCCTCGGCCCCGGATGCCATCGTGCACATCCCGGTCCCGGTCGGCGTCGGCGGCCCGGCCTCGATGGCCTCGATGGAGGAGACCGCCGCCGCGTTCTGGGCGCCGGTCGGCCGGATCCTCTCGGAGCAGGTCCCGGCCATGGCCGCGCAGATCGGCCAGCAGGTCACCCAGCTCATGAACGAGACCGAGGCGCAGCGGTCGGCGCGCGAGCAGGTCGAGTACGAGGCCCGGATCGCCGCCGAGCGCGCCGAGCGTGACGCCCTCTTCGCTGCGGCGGGGGAGAGCGCCGCCCAGCGCGCCGAGCGCCACCGCGTCGAGGACGTCCTCAACCCCGGCCACCGCCGGGACGACCTCGTCGGCATGGTCGACCTGCTCGCCGCCCGGATCAGCGAGACCCCGGAGGAGCGCACCGCCCGCCTGGAGACCGAGCGGGAGCTCGACAAGCGGCGGCGCCGCGCCCGGGAGGACGCCGAGCGGGCCGCGGCCGGGGAGACCCCCGAGCAGCGCACCCGGCGCCACCGCCAGCAGCAGCTCGCCGACAAGCGCGAAGCCGCGACCCGGGCCCGGCGCGAGCGCCGCCGCGCGGCCCGCGAGGCCGGTCCCTCCGACCGGGTCCGCCGGTTCCGGCGCTGGTGCGTCCTGACCGCGATCTCGGCGGTCGGCGGCTATTCGACCGGGCTCGTGCAGGTCATCACGCCCGGCGGGCCCTATGTCGGCCTGCTGCTCGCCGCCTTCGGCTGGGGGCTCGACACCCACCTGCGGGACCGGGGCCGCCTGCGCGTGAGCGAGGTGCGCGGGGCCCGGCCCCTCGTCCTCCTGGTCCTCGCGCGCATCCCGGTCGCCGCCGGCCTCACCGTCGCGCTCGGCCTTGGCAACGTCCTCGCCGCCCTCCCCCTCTACTGACAACCAAGGAGACACACCATGAGCAGCCTCATCGCACTCGGCACCGGCGGCGCCGCCACCGTCACCACGATGTACCTGTACGTCGGCATCCGCGGAAAGAACAAGATCACCGTCGACCCCGACCACGTCCCCTACTGGGCGTTCGGCGTCGGCCTCCTCGCCGCCAACGCCGGCACCGCCTTCCAGCAGCTCGCCGGGATCGGCCAGCAGCTCAGCACCTCCTTCCAGGGCAACGCCGCGCTGGGGGAGTGGCAGACCGGCGCGACCGCCGCCGTGCTGACCATCGCCGTCTTCGGGCTCAAGCCCCGGGCGTGGAAGGACGCCCTCTGCGGCGCCATCGCACCCAGCCTGTTCGCCGCCGCCGGCGGATTCTGGGCCCTGCCCGCGAGCGTCCTGACCGGCCTGATCACCTCGTTCATCGGCTGACGGCGATGGAGAAGATCATCCCCACCGAGAAGCCGAGCGCCACCCTCCTGTGGCCGGTCACTGGCCTGGCCACCGGCACGCCCGTCCTGATCCGCAAGTTGACGGCCCCCCAGCGTGAGCGCCGCGCGGAGGCCGCCGCGCTCAAGGCCCAGCAGGCCGAACTCGCCACCAAGGCCGCCGAGTCCGCCGAGTCCGCGTTCGCCAAGAAACTCGCGGCCGAACCCGACGCGACCAAGCGCGCCGCGATGATCCAGGCCCGGGAGACCGCCCAGGTCACGGCCCGCCAGATAGAGCTGGACCAGGCCAAGGCCGCCCGCAAGGCCAAGCTCGGCCGGGCGGGCGACGCCGCCGGCGCGGCGGCCCTGATGCTGATTGTCGGTGGCCCGCTGATCTGGTCCCTCGCCCGCCCCTGGGTCCAGCCCGCCATCGGCCTGCTCATCGGCGCCTGGTGGATCGCCGCGCTCATCCACGCCCCCGCCCCCGGCAAGGCGGCCCCGGCCGGGGACGAGCAGGCCCCCGCCGCCGACCCGGACGGCACCCCCGAAGGCGGCGCCGACAACACCCACGAGGACGCCCCCGAGGACGCCAAGGCCGGGGACCCCGACCCCTCCCCGGCCGATCTCGCCCGCTCCGCCGGGCGGCTGCGCCTGTGGGTCGAAGGGGAGGTGTTCGCGGCCAAGGCCGAGGGCCGCCCCGGCGTCCACCTCTCCCAGCTCGTCACGGCCTACCGCGAGCAGGGCGGACAGGCCCCCGTCGACGAAGACCTGTTCGCCGCCCGGCTGGCCGCCCTCGGGGTGCCTGTCGGACCCCTCACGCTCGGTCCCAAGACCGCCCGGATCAACCGGCGCGGAGTGCGCTTCGATCAGCTGTCCACCGCCCTCGGTCGTGAGCCCCACCGGCCCCCCCGCCTGGCGCTCGACAACACCCCCGCCTGATCCGCCCTCAGACCCCGGCGGGGCGCTCCCCTCCCCCGCCGGACAGACCCCCTGCACCAACCGTGGTGCAGGCCGGGTCACCTGCGAAAACCTGCACCGCTGCACCCGGTGCAGCCCACCCCTGCACCACTCCCGAGAGAGGACGACCGATGGACTTCCGGACCCTGGTAACCATGATCTGTGAGGCCACCGACGAGGAGAACGCGCGCCGGATCGTGGCCGCCCTGGTCGAGTACGAGGGCTCCCGCGTGTCCCTGCCGAGGCAGCGCGTCACCCCGACCACCGACGAGATCCGCGCCGTCCTCACCGAGATGACATCCGGTGAGGTCTCCGTCCTGCTCACCGCCGTAGCCGCCCGCCTGTCCTCCTTCGACGCCGCGTGGCGGAACACGGGGGAGGTCCGGGCGCTGCTGGCGAAGAACGGCATCCGGGTCCGCGACGGAGTGAGGACCCCGAACGGCAACGGTCCCGGTGTCCACCACGAAGACGTCAGCTCCGCCGACGCGGCATGACGCACTGATCCGGCCCGGACGATCGTCGTCCACCACACCAACGCCGCATGATCCACCGACACGGCCACCACCCCCACGAGACACCGGAGGAACCCGCTATGAGCCAGCACCAGAGCGTCCAGGAGTACATCGCCGCCCGCAAGGCGGGCGACGCCGACCGATGCGCCGAGATCGTCGCCGAGGTCCGCGCCCGTTACGACACCCGCACAACCGACGGCAGCGAGCTGCGGGACCTGCTGGACGCGAACCTGACCCACCCGCTCTCGAAGTAGTAACCCCACCGGAGCCCCCGCCAGCACTGGCGCTGGCGGGGGCTGCTGCGGTGCCCGGCGCTGCTGCTGCGCCCCGCTGCGGGCCGGTTCGGGCCCGGTCTGCGACCGGGTGTGTCGGTGTCGTAGCTGTCTGAACTGCTCCAACCCCTTGATCATGGCGTCATGGCGTCGTGATCCCATGGCGTCGTGACACTGCGACGTCGTGACGTCACCACTGCGGAGGATGGAATGACCACTCTCGACTGGAGTCCGGGGCACGCTTCGGCCGCACCCGACGCCGTTTCGGGCGCACCCGGCCCCGTTTCGGGGACGCCGGGTGCCGTTTCGGGGACGCCCGTTCCGGGGCCGTCCGGGCGCCCGCTGGTGGGCGCGGTAGGCGGCCTGCTCGGCCGCGCCGCCCCCGCCGGGCCCGGCGCCGTTTCGGGGACGCCCGCCGCCGCTCCGGCTGCGCCCGCCACCGTCGCGGGCGCGGCGGGACAGCGCGGGGACACCGCGATGACCGCCGTGTCGGTGCTCGCCGCCATCGGCGGCGTCATCGTCGCCGTCGTGGGGTTCACCGGCTCCTACCGCGCCCTGGTCGACCTCGCCGAAAAGGTGGGCCTGGGCTGGTTCTCCTACGCCTTCCCCGTCGGCGTCGACGCCGCGATCGTCGTCCTGCTCGCCCTCGACCTCCACCTGATCCGCAAGCAGACGCCCTGGCCCGTCCTGCGCCTGATGGCCCACCTGATGACCGCCGCGACGATCTGGTTCAACGCCTCCTCCGGGCACCGGCCGGTGCTCCAGGACCCGACCGGCGCCGCCGTCCACGCCGTGATCCCGATCGGGTTCATCCTGGCCGTCGAGGCCGCCCGTCGTCTGGTGATCCGGGCGGTGCGCCTGGAGACCGGCCACGGCGGCTCCGTGCCCCTGCACCGGTGGCTGCTGGCCCCGCGCCAGTCCTGGCAGCTGTACCGCCGGATGCGCCTATGGGCGATCCCCTCCTACACCCAGGCCCTGGCCCTGGAGCAGGAACGCGTGGTCTACCGCGAGCTGCTGGACCGCGACCACGGCTCCTGGAGGAAGGCGCCGGCCGATGCCCGACTGCCGCTGACCATGGCCCCCTACGGCCTCAGCGTCGACCAGGCACTCGCCCTGCCCCAGCAGGCCGCCGAGGCGGAGCGCCTGCGGGCCGAGCAGCAGGAGGAATGGGCCGCCGAGGCCGCCGAACGCGCCGCCCAGCGAGCGGCCCGCACCCGTATCGCCCAGCTGCGCGCGGACACCTCGGTGGAGGCCGCCGAGGCCGAGGCGACGGCGCAGGCCGGCACCGCCCGGGCCCGTGCCCAGGCCGTCACCGCCACCGCCCAGGCCGAGGCCGACGCCGCCACCGTCCAGGCCGAAGCCGCCGCCACCGCCGCCGTCCGCGCCGCCGCGCTCGAAACGGAGGCGCTCGACACGGCAGCCGCGGCCGAAGCGAAGGCACGCGCTGCCGAAGCCGAGGAGCGCGCTGCCGAAGCCCGGGCCCGCGCCGCCGAAACGGACGAGCGCGCTGCCGAAACCGAGGAGCGCGCTGCCGAAGCCCGGGCCCGCGCCGCCGAGCACGACGCCCGTACGGCGGAGGCGGAGGCGCGCTCGCTGGAGGCGGAGGCCGCCCAGGCGGAAGCGCTGGCGCGTGCTGACGAAGCGAAGGCGGGTGCCGCCGAAGCCCGGCGCCGCGCCGCCGAACGCGAGGCGCGCGCTCTCGAAGCTGAGGACGCCGCGCGGCTGACGCCCCGGGAACGCGCCGCCCGCAAGGTCGCCCGCATGATCCTCAGCGCCACCCCCCACGGCCACGCCCCCGACCCCGAGGCCGTCGACCTCCAGACCATCGCCGACGCCTTCGGCGTCTCCTCCAGCACCGCCAGCGCCTACCGCACCGAAGCCGCCGCCCTGCTCGCCGACGGCTACCGCCCCGCCGCATAACCCGCCCACACAAAAGCGCCCCGGGAATTCCCCCGGGGCGCTTTTGCCATTCCCCCAGAGCCCGCACCGGGGCTGGG
>NZ_JBIRFA010000080.1:0-15638 GCF_044327205.1 Kitasatospora sp. NPDC018058
CGTGCCGAGTCGGTTCCGCCGGCCTCGACCGCGCGGGCCATCGCAGCCAGGGCCGCCTCCCGGCTCGCCTGCGGGGGGACGACGAGCAGACTGAAATGATCGCGGTCGCCCCGCGTGATGATCACGGTGTCGTCGCCGACCGGGTACCGGTCGATGTGCACCGACCGGCCGTCGACGACCAGGCGGGCCGGGACGTCGTCCCAGGCTTCCATGTCCAGGCCGACGCTCGCGATGGGGCCGAGGTGTTCGGTCAACGCGCGGACCAGGCCGGGAAGTTCGGCGCTGATGTCCCGTGAATGTGGCCACCACGCTCCGTCGAGCACGCCCTCGCGCGACTGTGTGGTTTCCAGCCGCAACAGGACCGTCCCCGGCTTCGCGGCCTGCCGGAACCGGTCCGGCAGAAGCCCGTAGTGCGAAGCACTGGTTTCGTCCGACATGGCTCGCCACCCATCCGCGGGCGCGGGCCGAGCCCGCTGAGCGAGGGCCGACCCTCAGGGCGCGGCGGCTCGGGCCGCCCCGATATCCCCACGGTACTCCGCCCGCACCGGGCCGATCCGGCCGCTCAGGAGAGCCGCGGCGGGGGTGCGGGGTGTCTCAGCGCCACTCGATCAGGAACAGGGTCGCGTCGTCGCTCGTACGACCGCCCCGCTTCTCCTTCAGGACGTGGGAGAGCGCGCGCACCACGGCCCGTACCCCGGCCTGCGAGCGCTCGACGCGGTTGACCCAGTCGATGAGCTGTTCCTCCCCGAACTGCTCCCCGCCGGCCTCGCGCTCCTCGACCAGGCCGTCGGTGAAGCACAGGACCCGGTCACCGTGCCGCAGCACCCGCTCGCTGATCACCGGCTGTTCGCCGCCGAACCCGACCGGCAGGGTGGTGGCGCTCTCCAGCCGCTCGACGACGACGTGGTCGCGGATCAGCAGCGGCTGAGGATGGCCGGCGTTGACCCACTGCAGGTAGCCGGTTCCGGTGTCCAGGCGCATCATCTGCGCGGTGACGAAGTGGTCGGGCCCGAACTGCTCGGCGACGGCCCGGTCCATGAACGCGTAGATCTCGGCCAGTCCGATGTCGGCGCGCCGGGCGTGCCGGTACGCGCCGATGGCGACGGTCGCCATGGTCGCGGCGTCCAGCCCGTGGCCCATCGCGTCGATCGTGGCCACGTGCAGGAGGTCGTCGTTGAGCGCGTAGTCGAAGCTGTCGCCGGCCACCTGGTAAGCGGGTTCGAGGATGCCGGCCACGGAGACCCGAGGAACGGCCATCGACAGCGGCGGCAGCAGCGACCACTGGATCTCCGCAGCCACGCTCATCGGTTCGAGGCGCCGGGCCTGGAAGATCCGGTCGGTGTAGCCGCTCTTGGTGATCAGCAGATCGGCGACCAGGGCGGCGAGGCGCCGCAGCAGCAGCCGGTCCTCGTCATCGATGGCATCCAGCGTGAGGGCCAGTACCCCCATCTCGTCGCCGCCGTCCAGCAACGGCAGGTACACCCGCACCCCGTCGGCCTGCGGTTCCTCGACGGGGACACCGCGCAGGAAGGCCGCACCCGCGAGGGAGCCGTCGATCGGCACCGGCTCCCCGTCGGCCAACCCCCGCCCCGGAAGCGGCGCCAGCACCACCTGGCCGTAGTCCTGCAGCAGGAGCTCCGGGGCGCGGCCGCCGAACCCGCGCACCGCGTCGGCGATCAGCGGAGCGATCAGCTGGGGCGGCAGCTCGCGGGACTGATCGAGCAGCGCGCCCAGCTGGCGTTCGCCGTGCCCCTCCGACCGGTCCGGTCCCGCTGCTCCGGACGGCCGCTCACCGCTCATCCTTGCTCACCGCCGTCATACTCCCGTCGCGGGCACTCGGCCCCGACTTGATCAATCCCGACAACCCGGCACGATTCGCCGGGGCGGGTCCTTCCATTACGCCCGACGGCAGTGCATCGCGCCCCCGGGTCACGTTTCCCCTCACCCGGTCGCAGTTGGGTCCTTGATCTGCAGGACGACGCGGACGCCATGCGCCGCTATGCCGCCTCCCCCCACCTGCTGGTGCGCCGTAGCGTCGCATGCGCGAAGAACCTGCCGGCGGACGTGGTCGAGCTGCTCGCTCAGGACGAGGACTTCGTCGTACGGCTCTTCCTTGCCGAGAACTGCGCCCAGGCCCCTGCCGAACTACTACTGGAGATGTGGCAGCGCTGGAACGGCTACTCGGCCGCGCGCATGGTGGAGCACCCCAACTTCCCCCGACAGAACACCGTCCACTACGCGGACCACACCCACCCCTCCCTGCGGCAGCTCGCCCTCGACGATCCGGCGTCGACGGCGGAGCTGGTGGAACGGCTCAGCCGGGACACCGACTGGGGCGTCCGCCGGCGCGCGCTACGGGACGAGCGCCTCTCCACCGCGTCCGTCATCCGCCTGCTCGACGACCCTCAGTGGTTCGCCAGAGAAGCCGCAGCGGCCGACCGACGCCTACCCACGCGCGTCCTGTCCGCGCTCCTGCACGACGCCGGCACGGCCGCCTCCGCTGCAGCGAACCTCGCGATCCCCGAAGCCGTGATGCACCATCTCCTCAACCGTGCGCCCTTGACTGCGGATTGAGCGAATGACGCCTCCGGCGCGGCAAGCACGGCATCTCCGCCGGGCTCAGACTGATCCGTCCGAGCCCTCACGGATGAACCATGCGGCAGCGTTTACAGATTGCGATACACGTCGCGGCGGTTGCCGACGGTCATGACCCAGACGATCAGTTGACCGTCCTCGATCGCGTACACAACGCGATAGTCCCCGACCCTGAGACGCCACCTCGAGCTTTGCCCTTGGAGGGCTTTGACATCGAAGGCAGTGGTGTCACCCTCGTCCAGGGCCTTCTGCAGTTCGGTGAGGCGGTAGAGGATCCGCAGAGCGTCGGGCCGGGGAATCCTGAGCATGTCCCGCTGGGCATGCGGCGTGAACCGCGTGACGTAGCCCATGGGTCAGGCGCGGTGGGCGCGGAGCATGGCGGCCATCTCCTCGAGCGATACCGATCCCTCGGAGCCTTCGGCCTCCGCCTCGTCGGCCAACCGATTGAGCCATGCCTCTTCGGCCTGTTCCGCCAACTGGCGCAGATGCTGATACTCGCGAATGTCGATCACTACGGCTTCCTGCTTGCCGCGCCGCGTGATGATCGTCGGGGTCTCGTCCCGACGCGCGCGATCGAGAACGTCCGCAAGGTGACTGCGGACCTCGGCCATGGATTCGATCACCGGCTCGCTCATGCAACAAATGTAGCAGATGTACATCCATGCCGGCTTCGACTACTGCACTCCCCCGGGCGAAAGACGGAAGACACCGCGCCCGGGTGGTTGCAGTTCTGGTTGCATTCACCGCCGTCCACCACCAGCAGCTCAGGACCCCTGTGACCATCCCCGAACGCTGGGGCGAACAGTTGGAAAGCGTCTTGGGGAAACCCCTCACGAGTTCGAATCTCGTATCCTCCGCCTTTGCCCAGCAGGGCAGTTGAAGGCCCCGACCGGTTCTCCGGTCGGGGCCTTCTTCGTACCGTGGTCTCAGTTCCGGTCTCAGTTCGTCGGCACGAAGTGAGCGGCTGCTCCGGACCACCCCAGCGGCACCGAAGCCCCGGAAGAACCCGACCGCTGCCACGCGCATGGTCCCCGCCCGGACGGGTAGCCGCTCGGTTCGAGGAACTGCAACGGGAAGCAGGCGAACCGCCGTGGAGAGCCACCTCGACCCAGCAGCAGTCCACCACCACCGCCATCTGGATTTCACCGCCGGAAGCGGAGCGTCCCCCGTCAGCGAGGGGCGGGCGTTCACCCGTCGAACCCTGTCCGGTTGGCACCTCGCCCCGTCCGTCCTCGGCGACGACGCCCAGCTCATCGCCTCGGAACTGCTCACCAACGCCGCCAGTTACACGGCGGGCCCCACTGGATCTGGACCAGAACGGCCCGCACCTGCGCATCACCGTCACCGACCCCCGTTCTAGCACCGCGCTGCCCGACCCCGGCACACACTGGCCGGCCCGGGTCGGCAGCCACGGTCTGTTCATCGTCAACCGTCTCTCCCTTTGGTTGGGGCGCCCTCCCGAACGACGGCGGCAAGGCCGTCTGGGCCGAACTCCTCGTCCCCCCCAGTCACCGGAGGCCTTGCGAGGACGACCCGACCATCGGCAGGCTGGACCCGGCCGGTCCGCAACAGCCGACAGCCGACATGACACGTGTGGGCCGACCACGACGTATCCGCTCATCACGGGTTCGATCCGGGCATTGCTCAGCCCGTCGCAGCGGCGGCGTCGATACCGTGCGCGTGGCGCTTCCGGCGCGCGAGGCAGGGCCGTGGCAATCCCCCGCGTTTCCTTCGTGATCGATCGGTGGCAGTCTGGTGACACGGAGTGCGTCCGGGGCTGCCGGACTGCGCTCCCGCCGGACGACGTGGCTCAAGGACGTGACTCAAGGCGGTGAAGGTGATCGATGAGCGGCACCCCGTACGCCACGTCCGAGTCCCGGCCTGCGTCCCGTTCGGCCGTCGGACCTGAGGGCGGCTGGGGCAACCGGTTCGAGCGGCCCCCAGGATCCGGCCGGGAAAGCCGATGACGGTCTCCGCGCCCGCGCATTCGACCAGCTCCGTGGCCGGGGCAGTGTCCGCGGCCGCGCTGCCCGTCGCGGACGTGCTGCAGGAGTTCGGCGTGGCCGCCGACCGGGGCCTGCCCGGCGGGGAGGTCGCACAGCGACAGGCGCAGTTCGGCCCGAATGCGGTCGCCTCGCACCGGGCTCGGTTCCTTCCCGTGCTCTGGCACCAGCTGCGCTCCCCGCTGCTCGCTCTGCTGCTGATCGCCGCCGTCGCCTCCTACCTGGTCGGCGAACGCAGTGACGCCGTCATCATCGGTCTGATCGTGGGCGTGTCGGTCGGGCTCGGCTTCGTCAACGAGTACCGGGCGGAGAAGGCAGCCGAGGCCCTGCACTCCCGGATCCGCCACCGGACGGTGGTCATCCGCGACGGGCGCCCCGGCTCGGTGGACGTCACCGAGCTGGTCCCCGGCGACGTGGTCGAGCTGCGCCTGGGGGACATCGTCCCGGCCGACATACGACTGTTCGACGTCGCGGGCCTGGAGTGCGACGAGTCGGCCCTGACCGGCGAATCGCTGCCCGTCGACAAGCACACCGCCCCCGTGCCTGCGGGAACGCCCCTGGCGGAGCTGTCCGGGTGCGCACTGATGGGCACTGTGGTAAGAGCCGGCAGCGGAAGCGGGATCGTGGTGGCCACCGGCGCCCGCACCGAGTTCGGCAGGATCACCGCCGGACTGAGCACGCACCTGCTCGACACCGAGTTCCAGGTCGGGCTGCGCCGCTTCTCCATGCTTCTGGTGTACGTCGCGGGCGCGCTGACCACGTCGATCTTCGTGATCAACGTGGTCCTGCACAAACCGATCATCGACGCACTGCTGTTCTCACTGGCGATCGCGGTCGGCATCACCCCGCAGCTGCTGCCTGCCGTCGTCTCCACCAGCCTCGCCGCCGGATCCCGGCGGATGGGCCGCCGCAAGGTGCTGGTCAAACGGCTGGTGTGCATCGAGGACCTCGGCGACGTCGACGTTCTGTTCACCGACAAGACCGGCACCCTCACGCAGGGCCGCATCCACTACATGCGCGCTGTGCCGGCCGGCGACAACACCCCTGGCACGGTGCTGCGCTGGGGGCTGCTGTGCACCGAGAACACCACACCGGACGGGCAGCCCATCGGCGGGAACCCCCTCGACCAAGCGCTGTGGCAGTCCCCGGCCGCCGTCGGCGAGCGGACCGCACCGGCGGGCTACACCCGGCTGGGGGTACTCCCTTTCGACCACGAGCGCCGCATGGTCACCGTCCTCGTTCGCGACACGGCCGGCCGGGTGACCCTGGTGACCAAGGGGGCACCGGAGAGCGTCCTCGACCGCTGCTCGGACGTGCCGGCCGCAGCCCACGACGCCCTGGCGGCCGAGTTCACCGCCGGCAACCGGGTCGTCGCCGTGGCCACCCGCCCCGCCGACGGCAGCGGCCCGCCGCAGCCCGCGGACGAACACGACCTGCGCCTCCTGGGACTGCTCGTGTTCCTGGACCCGCCCAAACACGACGCCGCCGAAGCCCTGCGCCGGCTGGCCGACCTCGGCATCGCGGTGAAGGTCGTCACCGGCGACAACCCCGCCGTCGCCGCCAAGATCTGCCGCGACCTGGGGCTGGCCGAGGGCGGCGCGCTGACCGGCACCGACCTCGACGCACTCGACGAACCCCAACTCGCCGCAGCCATCGCACACACCACCGTCTTCGCCCGGGTCACCCCGGAGGACAAGGCCCGCATCGTGCACGCCCAACGGCACGGCGGCCGCGGGGTCGCCTTCCTCGGCGACGGCGTCAACGACGCACTCGCCCTGCACGCGGCCGACGTGGGAATCTCGGTCGACTCGGCCACCGACGTCGCCAAGGACGCCGCCGACGTCATCCTGCTGGAAAAGGACCTCAACGTACTCGCCGACGGCGTCGCCGAAGGGCGGAGGATCTTCGCCAACACCATCAAATACGTGCTGATGGGCACCTCCAGCAACTTCGGCAACATGGCCTCCGCCGCCGGCGCCTCGCTGTTCCTGCCCTTCCTGCCGATGCTTCCGTCCCAGATCCTGCTCAACAACCTGCTGTACGACACCAGCCAGCTGGCCATCCCCACCGACAACGTCGATGAGGAGCAGCTCCGCCGCCCCTCGCACTGGGACATCGGCTTCATCCGCCGCTTCATGCTCTACTTCGGTCCGTTCAGCTCGGTCTTCGACTTCCTCACCTTCGGGGTAATGCTCGGGGTCTTCCACTCCGGACCCGAGCAGTTCCGCTCCGGCTGGTTCGTCGAGTCCCTGGCCACCCAGACCCTGGTCATCTTCGCGATCCGCACCCGCCGCATCCCGTTCTTCCGCAGCCATCCCAGCCTGCCGCTCACCCTCGCGGCCCTCGGTGTCGTCACCGTCGGCACGCTCATCCCCGCCACGCCCGTGGCCGCCACACTCGGCTTCCATCCCCTGCCGGGCGCGTTCTTCGCCGCACTCGTCGGCATGGTCGTCGGCTACCTCGCCCTGGTAGAGGTCGGCAAGCGGATCTTCTACGGCGTCGCGCCCGCCGTACCGGGTGCGCCCCGTTACAGCAGTCGCCGCCACCTGCGCCGCCGCGCCGCCTACTTCACCACCGCCAGACGCCGGCACAACCCGTCCTCCGCCGAACCATGACACACGGCCCCCACCCCAGAAAAAAAGGCCGTTCCCCGCATCGCTGCGGGGAACGGCCTTCCGGCCTGCGTAAACGTGGCGCCGACCAGGGCAGCAGGATCTGAATCCACGCCCCCTGACCCCATTCACCCTATGATCTTCCCGCCGAAAAGGCGGACATTTTTTTGATCACGAGCCGCAGAGCCAGGGATCCTGCCTCAGTGATCTGCATATTCGCCTCCTCGCGATCGCCCTGCCGGCAACTCCTACCGGCACCTTCCAGGATACTCCGAATTTCGAGAATTAAAGCAGCCCGCCGTACACATGAGTCAGTATTTGAAAATTCCCCCGCGCGACGTTCGACCAAAATAGCCACCCGAGATTTCTTGCGCCGCACCCCACAGCCACAGGAGACATCCGGCCTTCCAGCCGACCGAGTGGCGCAACGCCCGCACGACACTGACCTGGATGGTCGGCCTGCTCGTCGCGCTGTTCGCGGGCACGATCGCCTGGTGACGACACGAATCCGGCACCACTACGACACGGTCGGCGCGGCGATCGCCCTGCATCCCCATGCCGTCGAAGTCCCCAGCCGTACCATCACACCTCCGAGATCAGGGGCCGGCACAACACGAGGCACCGCACAGACGCTGGGCACCGCGCCCGGAGCGCCGTTCGGGACCACGGCCGAAGCGGAGAGCGAGGAGACTCCCGAGGAGATCCACCCCCTGTCGATCGTGCCGATCGCCGCACTGAACCAGGCCGGCATGCGAGCGCTGGCCTACGCCACCTCGCTCCAGCAGCCCGTCCTCGCGCTCCACGTTCCACGTGTAGGACAGCGGCGGCACCGAGCAACCCGACGCGTCCGACCGCGCACAGCGGCACATCCGTTTCATCGGGCCACCGGGACGGTTCCTCGCCCCCCTGGAAAAGCCGACCCTCGGCAAGGGCGGACGCAACGGATGGTTGACCCCGGGCCGACCAGGGCACGGAGGTGGACACCAGGCCCCGTGGGCGGGCATGGCAGGGCTCCGATGGTGGACCCGGGCTCAATCTTGGACAATCAGGTCATGGCAGGCCTTGAGGCGAACCCCGGAACAGTGCATCTGGCCCATGGGGCGGGATACGTCAGCCCCGGCGTTGCGCTCGGCGAGTCGGTCGGGGGCATCATTCGTATCGACGAGCACGGATGGGTGCACGTCACTCAGAAGGACGGATCTCGGGTGTCGTTCCCGCCGCATGCTGTGGAACGCATCGACTGGGGCGAGCCCGCTTCCCAGTAGGGCTCGGTCAGGTCTGTTTTCGCGTGGGTATGTCGCGGTGACAGGTGGGGCGGGCGCCGGACGGGCGGGGCGTCGGGCGACTGACCGCCGCACCGGTCAGCAGACCGGGCTGATCGGCACGCCCCGCAGCTTCGACCGCGGCGTGCTGGTGATCGGCAAGACCCTCTGCGGGCCAGTGTCGCCACCGTCCAGGGGCCGATCACGCTGGCGCTCGCCCCCCTGATCAGCGTGCGGCTCACTCCGCTGCTGGTGCGTGGCGATCCGGTACGGCGGCCGCCTGTCATCACCGTCTCCAGCAGCGGCTGCCCTCCCCGTGGCGCGGGCTCGTCCCGCAGCGCGGCAATGTCCGCGCGACCGGGTAGCCGGTAGACCTGCTCGGCGCCGGGCACGCTCACCTTCGCCGCGGAGAACGGCCCGCTACTGCGGCCACCCAGCGTGCCCCTCGGGCCTCCCCTGGCCGTCCGGCTCCCAGACATCGGCAACGACACGCACGGCACGCGTCGGCCCCGCATCGTCCTGGCCTTGCTTCAGAGCCCTGCCGACCAGGAAGTCGGCGTACTCCTGAGCGGACCCGTCGAAATGGTCCGTGTACGGCAGAGCTGGCTGCGTGACCGTTTCGTTGCCCTCTGCCGAGAGCACGCGCACTCGCCATCTGTATCTCGCCATGGCAGCCTCCGTCGGATTCATGCCTCGTCTCGACCGTATGACAATCGCGCCGAGGTGGCTCGACGGGCGACGGTGGTGGCAGGTGCCTGCCAATCTCCCACCGTGCCGCCTCGTAAGGGCGCCAGCGGGGTGAAGTAGACGGCCTCCGGCTCGAGCCGGTCCAGCAACGAATCGGGGACCTTCGGCAGCTTGCCGCTCCCAACGGCCCCGTTCAGTGCCTCTCCGAAAACGTGCGTGTCCGGGCGGACCCTGCGCATCATCCGCATCGCGCTCACTCCTCGTGCCCACCGTGTCCTGCGCTTGCCGAGAGCCGCGGCGGCGTCAAGTCAGCCTCGCAAGGCTGTGAACGCAGCCGCAACATCTCCTCCTCGGGACGGGGCGCCAGGTGAACGGACTCACCCGCCGCCCTGCGGCTGACCTGCTGCTGCCATCGACGACTCCGCCCGGATCGACCTACACCCCGTGGAAGTAGGCCGCTGCCAGCCAACATGTACCTGATCACCCACTCGGCGCCTGGCTGGCGACTTGGCGGTCACCGCGCCGACCGGACCGGGCGGTGCGGCTGGTGCCATGCGGCCCGTGCGACGGTTCTAAATGGATTGTCGGTAGCCGAAGAATTCATGGTCCTCGTTGTATCCGCCGTGACCGCCCCCGATCTCGGTGAAGTCTGCGACGAATTCGATCCCGCTGATCCACTTGACCTGCTTGAAGCCCAACTGCACCTCGTTGCGCAGCCGCAGTGGAGCGCCGTGCCCGTACGACAGCGGTTCACCGTTCATGTCGTAGGCGAGCATCGTGAGGTGGTGGTTCATCTGCTCGATGGGGTGAGCGTCGTAGTACCGGCCCTTGTCCGGGCCGTCGCCGAGGGAGTAGAAGACGACCCACTTCGCCCCGGGTTGGGGTCTGACCAGGTCCGTGATGGTGCGCATCGAGACGCCACCCCATTTGGCGATGCCGGACCATCCTTGGATGCAGAAGTGCTGGGTGATCTGCTCGTGGTGGGGCATCGCGCGCAGTTGCCGCAGATCCAGTGCGACCGGGTTGTCGACCAGGCCGCCGATCTGCAGCCGGTAGTCGGCGAAGTCGCCGTCGAACAGTGCCCGGTACTCCGCCGAGTCCGGGTATTGCCCGTTGTGCCAGAAGTAGGGGGAGACGTCCTTCTCGGTGTACTCGCCGGGCGTGGCGTCCACATGCTCGAACAGGCGCTGCGCCGGGCCGATCAGCGCGTGGCCGAGCCGCTGCACGACGCGTGGGTGCTGCAATGTGAACGGGGTGGCCGCGACCCAGCCCACGACGACGACCACCATGGAGGCCGTGAAGACCCCGAAGCCGATCCAGCTGTCACCGCCCCGTGCGGCGTACAGGTGGTTGAGGTTGCGTAGCAGCCCGGTGGTGAACACCAGGGTCACGTGGATGACGGTGAAGAGCGCGAACCACATCAGCACGAGGAAGGTGGATGAACCGCTGCACCGAAGGGATGTGACGCAGGCCCTGTGCGGCCGCAACCGCGGTGATCAGGACGGCGAGCCCGATGGGCTGGAGCCACAGCAGGTTGAACCACCTGCCGCGGCCGACACGCACCCGAGGCGCGATACCGTGAGCTTGCGGCACGGAGCCGGCCCAGGTACTGGGGTCAATGGCGTCCTCGCCTGTCGTCAGTTGTGCTCTGTAGCGCCGCACAGCCTCGGGCGAGACGGTCGTCTGCGGCGGAGACGGCAGGTCGGCGGGCTCCGGGCGGTCGGTGTTGTCAGCCATCGATCATTTCCACCTGCTCTTCCGTCGTGGAGGGGATGCCGAGGAGACGCCGTAGGAGCCGCTGGTGGCCAGGTGGCGTCGGGCACGTCGAGGCCGGGCTGGTGACCAGGATCACCCCGGTCGTCGTCCTCGTGGCGGAAGGCACGGCGGCGGACCGGTAGACGGTCGCAGGCTCCAGGTCGGGCAGAGTGGGCAGCAGCAGTCGCTGGAACTGCTCAGTGCTGGCGCGCAGCTGCCCGCTCAGACGTCCACACGTGGGCGGAGCAGGTCGTCGAGGCCGATGCGCTGGTAGAAGGCGGTGCGCACGAGGTCGCCGACGCGGTTGACGGTCTCGGCGCCGTCGTCCACCGGGTCGATGTGGACGCGGAAGGGCCGCTGCCCCTTGGGGGTGTCGACGACGTGCACGATCGCGGCGGCGACCTCGGCGGGGTCCGCGTCCGGCGGGGTGATCTCGGCGAGGCGGGCGCCGACCTGCTCCGACAGGCCGGCGTAGCGGGTCTCGTAGGTCTGGGCGGCGGTGGTGTCGGCGGGGCGGCCGGAGTGGGCGAAGTGGTTGGTGCCGGAGGTGAAGGCGCCGGGGACGACGATGGTGGTGTCGATGCCGAAGCGGGCGACCTCGGCGGCGTAGGTGACGGCGAGGGAGTCCATGGCGGCCTTCGCGGCGAAGTAGGGGCCGAGGTAGGGCGGGGTGCCGCCGTGGGTGCTGGTCGAGCCGACCCAGACGAGCAGGCCGTCGCCCTGCCGGCGCAGGTGGGGCAGGACGGCGCGGTTGACGCGCTGGGTGGAGGCCGCATTGACGTCGAAGACCTCGTGCAGCTGTTCCGGGGTGAAGGCTTCCAGGGGGCCGAGGACCATGTGGCCGGCGTTGTGCACGACCACGTCGATCCGGCCGGACTCGGCGACGATCGCGGCGACGGCCGCGTCCACGGACGCCTGGTCGCTGACGTCGAGTTCGATGCCGCGCAGGTCGACGCCGTGGCCGTGGGCGTAGCGGGCGGTCTCGGCGACGGCGGGACGGTTGCGGTCGGTGGTCTGGCGGATGCCGGCGTAGACGCGGTGGCCCGCGTCGGCGAGGGCGCGCACGGTCTTGGCGCCGAAGCCGCTGGAGGCGCCGGTGACGAGAACGACCTTGGACATGATGGTCACATTCCTTTCGGTGGCTGTCGGGGAGCGAGGGGTGGTCGACCGGCCGTCAGATGACGCCGCCGTTGGCGTAGAGGACCTGTCCGTTGACCCAGCGGGCCGGACCGGCCAGGAAGGAGACGACCTCGGCGATGTCATCCGGGGTACCCAGGCGCTCCAGCGGCGACATGTGCGTCAACTGCTCGACGACGGCGTCCGGCTTGCCCTCCAGGAACAGCGGGGTCGCGGTCGGGCCGGGGGCGACGGCGTTGACGGTGACGTCGCGGCCCCGAAGCTCCTTGGCGAGGATCAGCGTCATGGCGTCGACGGCGCCCTTGGTCGCGGCGTAGGCGGCGTAGTTCGGCAGTGCGATCTTCGTGACCGAGCTGGAGAAGTTGACGATCGCGCCCCCGCGGCGGACCCGCCGGGCCGCCTGCTGCCCAACGACGAAGGTGCCGCGCACGTTGATGCGGTGCATCCGGTCGAAGCCGGCGAGGTCGAGCTCGGCCAGCGGGGCGAGCAGCATGATCCCGGCCGCGTGCACCACGACGTCGACGCCCCCGAAGCGCTCCTCGGCCGCGTCGAAGAGCGCGGCGACCTCGGCCTCGTCGGCGACGTCCGCCTTGACGGCCACGGCGATGCCACCCGCCTTCTCGATCGCCCCGACCGTCTCCTCGGCGGACTGCGGGTTGCCCGCGTAGGAGACGACGACGGTCAGGCCGTCGGCGGCGAGGCGCTCGGCGGCGACCCGGCCGATGCCGCCGGATCCGCCGGTGACGACGGCGACGCGCGGCGTGGCGGTGCTGGTGGTGGAGGCGGTCATGACAGGACTCCTTCTGGCTGCCGGATGCGGTCCGGCCCGGCCGCCCTAATGGACGATGCGTCCATATTAGCCACATGTAGACGCCGCGTCCATATAAGCTGGGGAGGTCACATCCAACCGGCCCGAGGAGACAGCGGTGACCAGGGCATCGACACCGAGTTCGAGCGGCAGCTCCGCACCGGAGGCGATCGCGCCCGTACGGCGCGGCCGGGGCCGACGCCCGGCCGACGAAGTGCGCCGCGACATCCTCGCCGCCGCCGGCACGCTGCTGCTCGACGAGGGCATGGCGAGCTTCACGATCGAACGGGTGGCCGCGACCGCGGGCGTCAGCAAGATGTCGATCTACAAGTGGTGGCCCTCGAAGGGAGCCCTCGCCCTCGACGGCTACTTCACCGCGGTCCAGAACACCCTCGCCTTCCCCGACACCGGCGACATCGAGGCGGACCTGCTCAACCAGCTGCGCGCCTTCGTCCACCTCACCGTGGAAACCCCGGCCGGCCGGATCGTCGCCGAACTGGTCGGCCAGGCGCAGACCGACCCGGACCTGGCGGCCGCCTTCCGCGAGCACTACTCAGGACCGCGCCGCCGCCTGGCCGTCGAGGTCCTCGAGCGCGCCCAGCGACGCGGCCAGCTACGGTCCGACGTGGACCCGCGCATCGTCGTCGACCAGCTCTGGGGCGCCTGCTACCACCGGCTGCTGATCCCCGACGAGCCCGTCACCGAAGAGTTCACGGCCGGGCTCGTCACCAACCTGATGCGCGGCCTGCGCCCGTAGGCGGCGACCCCGCGGATAACCAGTCGCCGACTGGACGCACGCAGGCGCACGGCTTGGCGCTGATCACCGCCGGATGTGGCACACGCTTTGGGTCCTGCGGATCGGACCAGGGTCCGGTCGCCCCCTGCTGGACGGGACGGTCGTGAGTAGCGTGGGAATCGGCCTGCGGGACGAGCGAAGGAGCTCGGCCGGAGCGGTGTCGGATGGCAACTGCGTCGTCCGGGGTTGTACTGGGTCGGGCTGGGGCCGGAGGGTCGGCGGACCCCGGACGGCGACCCTCCGTTGCCTGATCCGGCAATGCCTGCGGAGTCGGGCCGATGATGTCAGGATGTGCACGATGAAGACGAGGGGCGCTCCCCAGCCGTGAAACGCTTCTCAGTCCGGCGTCTTAGGGGCAGGTGAGGACGCTACCGGCCCTGCTGTACGGCTGCTTCCCGGCGGGCGACGCGCCTCGGCGGGTGTGCTGGACGGGAGCCGCGATCATGGGCGCGCCGTTGCTGATGGTGAGATCCCCGTGTGCCCGGGGCGGGCCCTGGGTGACAGTGGCTGCGGCGGTGGGGCTGCTCGGGGCCCTCGCCTACAGTTCGTTTCCGCTGCAGTGGGTGGTGGGCTGGCCGCTGGGCTTGCCGCCGTGATCGCCCTCGCTGTCTGCGCGACCGCGACGGCGAGTACGGCCAATCCTTCGACGCCGCCTTCGAGACCGAGGAAATGAACATCCTCAAGAGCGCGCCGCAGGATCCTCGGATGAACGCCCACTGCGAGCGGGGCATCGGCAGCATCCGCCGCGAGGCCCTCGACCACGTCCTCATCATGACCGAGACCCACGCCCGGCACGTCCTGGCCGTCCACCAACAGCACCACAACGAACACCGACCACACCGGGCCCGCAACCAACTACCGCCCACAGCCGACCAGCAGCCCATCACCGACACGAGCTCGAAGGCCGCAGACTTCTGCGCACCCACATCCTCGGCGGTGTCATCAACGCGTGCCGCTATGCGGCTTGACCCGCAGCGACGACTTTCCGATCCCCACAGGCTCCGGGGAAATACTCGCCCTCGTCGCGCCGCGCCTTCGACAAAGGCACCTGCGGCTGCCTCACCATCGACCGACTCATCCGGCGCTTGGGCAGCCGCTGGACCTGTCGACGCGCACTTGATCGGTGGCGAAAGCGTCAAGTGCGAACCCCCAGCCGAGATCTGCGATCACGGCGAGCAACCACCGAACCCGTGCCAGTGATCTAAAGAACGGATATATAGGCAGAACAGGTGCACATGGTCATCAACTCGCGACGCCGAGCGGCCTCCAGCCCCGCCGTCGAACCGCAAAACCGTGAGACGAATGTGAGAGGCAGGCCCCGGAGCATGCCGAGGGCCGCTTTCTCGCGAACGAGAAAACGGCCTCTGACCTGCGACATTACTGTCGGGACGACAGGATTTGAACCTGCGACCCCTTGACCCCCAGGGTCGAAAGGTCGTGACGGCCCGTCCGTTCAGTCCAGAACCCGCAGGTCAGGGCCTACCTCGTCGACCACACATGACGCCCGATGACACCTCATGACACCCAGTCCGTGAGAGGCGCGTGAGAGGCAGTAGACAACCGGGGCTTCGACGGTGACTTGCCTCACAACCTCATTGCAGGACTCGCTCCGCCCGCGATCACCTGCTGCACACCTCCCCGCAGCATGGTCTGGAGGACCGGTGGCCGTCGTCCCCTGCAGGCTACTGCGCCTCGGCCGCCCCAGTACTGGACGCTCACCGCACAACTGCGCGGCGACGCCGGACCATCCGGTGGACCCGATCTGGGCACTGCCTACGGACAACTGCTCACGGAACTGCTGACCGAAGCCGGGCGTTCGACCCCGTCTTCACCGCCGAGGGCATCGAAACCGCCCCCACCCATCCGCGCCCACGGATGAACTCGATCACGCCTACTGACGGGCGCCCTTGACTGTGGGCTGTGTCTTCTGGTTGTAGATCTCCTTGCCGTCCGCGTTGTAGGCGTGGGCGTAGGGGGCCGGGG
>NZ_JBIRFA010000081.1:0-14985 GCF_044327205.1 Kitasatospora sp. NPDC018058
AAACGAACTGCCCTCAGCTTCAACCAGGTTGCTGCGACAACCCGGCAGTGCAGGTCTCTCACCTCACTCGACTCCATGGCGCCTCGTGGCGCACCCACCCGCTATGACAAGACCCCGGAAAGCTACCTCGCCGGCCTCCACCTCCGCGGCGCAATGATCTGGATCAAAGACCTCACCAGAACCACCGCTTGATCACAACCAAATACACGCCCTAGTAGGCGGCCTCGCGGGCGTAGGCGGCGACATCCTGCCGGTGGCGCTCGGCGCGCAGCGCGTGCTGGAGGACGGCGTCGTGGTCCGGGTCGTAGCGCTTGGCCTGGGTCTCGGCGGTGGTCGCGCACGCGCTGTCACTCGGCGCATGTCGGCTGCGGTGGCGAAGGCGGTCTCGTCTCCGGTGTCGGCGTGCCGGTCGGCGGTGCGTTCGTCGCTGCGGCCGCTTCTGGGCGAGGCGCTGGTCGACGAGCTCGCGCAGCCGCAGGCCGGGAAAAGGCGCGCCAGCGGTTCCGTTCGACACTCCCTGTGGGGCGGCGGAGCATGAAAGAAAGAGAGTACACGATGTGCCCGCGCGGACGCCGTGCGGCAGACGCGCGTGCCACCCCGCGGTCGCATGAGGAGGAACGATGATTCGCACCCGCCGTCTCGCGATACTCGCCCCGCTACTCCTGTCCTCACTGGCTCTCGGGCCCGCCGCCGTTGCCGCGCAGGGAGCGGCTGGACAGGCGCCTGCCCTTGTCCCCGCCAAGGCCAGGTGTCTGCTCACGCAGGACTCGGCCAACTCGAAGCCCAATGATCCGAAGTTCACCCTCTCCGCTTCCGGTTTCAAATCCGACACGGTGTCGTTCTCCGGAGGCAACGGAGGCGGCGGAGCGAAGCTCACCAACGGATCCTTCTCCTTCAACAACCTCGGGCCCGGCCGCTACACCGTTTCGGGCAACAAGGACGGCACCGTGAACTGCGGCAGCACGCCGAAGCCGCAGAGTGAGCAGAAGGGTGCCAACGACCAGTACAAGAAGGGCTTCTCAGACGGATTCGCAGCGATCAAGAGCAGCTGCACCGCGAAGCCGCCGCAGAGCCTCACCGCGGTGGACCCGAACTACCAGAAGGGCTTCACCGACGGAGCGGCCCTGGCGGCCAAGAAGTTCTGCGGCCAGTAGGGGCTGGTCCCCGGACGGCCACGGGCCGGGCGCCGTGGCGGCGGCCGTCGTCCCGCTGCGTGACGCTCGGGATGTCGATGGCGGCCCTGCTGAATCTCGGCCCTCTCGCGAACAGAGCCAACCGGTAGAGGGCTTCGGCGCCCTCCAGCCCTCGGTCTCTTCCCGCATCGCCGCCAGGCCGGCCGGGCGGGCTGTGGCGGGGCGGATGATGACGTATCCGCCGATGTTCTGTGCCTCGGCGTCGGCCAGGTCGAACGGGATCAGGGAGGGGCTGGTCCATCGACCTTGAGTCCACCTCACCCCAATCGGCACGCTGAGGGGCACCTGCAGCAGGTTGCCCGAAAGCGACCCGACCGACGCCATCGCGACGCCCGCGGCAGCACTGCCCAGGTTCACGAGGCCACCGCAGCCCGAACCGGCCACCTGAACACACGATCACGGACTCCACGAGAGTCGGGGCAGCTCACCCCGTATGCACCGGGCAGCACCCGATGACCGGCTGGGCCGACGGAGACGAACGGACCGTATGGTCCGTCACCGCCTACGGGCAGGAATCAGCCCGTTCCCAGAGCTGGTTCGACACCACCGTCACCAAGTACCACCACAAGCTGTCCACCCACGTCAGCGCACTGACTCGAGCCGGGCTCACCCTTGCCGCGCTGGACGAACCCCAGCCCACCCCCGCCGACGTCGCCCGTCGACCAGACCTGGCCGAACACCTCATCAGGCCACCGCTCCTGGTCGTGGCCGCGCGCAAGCAGGCCTGATCCCGGAACAGGACCAGGCCTCCCGGGACGGCCCACCGCGCCAACGCGACGCCGGCTTTCGGCGAGGTCCAGTCGGTGCGGTGCCGGACCCAGGACCGGCGGATGGCGGCCGGTTCAGCGCGCGACGGTTCGCGTGGTGACTGCCTGGCCGCCCACCCGGATCCGTGGTTCCGGGCGGCGCTGGTCGACTGTTGCAGTGATGGTGGACGGGCTGCCGAGGTGATCGCCCATGTCGACCGCAAGGTTGTCGGCCCCACCTGTTGTCGCATGCGCAGCGGCCAGGCAGGCCGTGCTGTTGGCGTTGGCGATGTCCTCCGGGACGCCGATCGACGGGGCGAACATCCGGGCCGCTGCCCGGCCGAGCCGGTCCGGGGGCGAGTAGACGTAGCAGCCCAGCAGGCCGTAGCGGTCGCAGGCTGCGCGCAGGAGGGCGAAGTCCGGGGCGAGTTCGGCGAGTGCGGTGCGGGATCTCAACGGCCTGCCCCGTGCGCGTCATCGCGAGCCGGACCGCCTCGATCGCCGCAGTCACTCCGCCTGCCGCGGCGATGTGGTTCTCCTTGAGCAGTACCATCGCCGCGAGGTCGAGTCGATGGTTGCGTCCACCGCCGACGGTCACCGCGTACTTGTCCAGGGCCCGTAGGCCCGTCGCTGTCTTGCGGGTGTCGAGGATGCGCGTCCCGGTCCCGGCCACGGCCTGGACGTAGTGGTCGGTGAGCGTCGCGATGCCGCACATGCGCTGAAGGAAGTTCAGTGCCGTGCGCTCCCCTGTGATCAGGCTGCGCGCCGGACCGGACAGGCGTACCAGGACGTCGCCTTCGACCAGCCGGGCCCCGTCGCGGACGGTCGCTTCGAGCTTGATCTCGGGGTCGACCTGAGTGAAGACCTCGGCGACCACGGGGAGGCCGGCTGCGATGCCGTTGTGCCGGGTGCGGATTTCGGCCACGGCTGCCAATGCCTCGGGAACGCTCCATAAGGTGGTGATGTCCTGCCCTGACGCGTCCTCGGCCAAGGCCGCGGAAACGGCGGTGCGCGCCGCTGTTGCGGGGAATTCGTTCATGGTCTGGGGTCTCCCCTTCTCAGTGATGGGACGGGATGCCGAGACGTGCACACACCAGGCGGCGGACAAGGCAACGTTCTTCCCGGAGGTCCTCATGACCCACCCCGCACCGCGCACCCGGCTGAACGTCGGCAGCACCACGGTCACCTTCCTGCCCGACGGGTACGGCCGCATCAACCCCTCCGCCTTCCTCCCGGGCAGCGCCCCCGACGGCTGGGCCACGCACGGCGCGCACCTCGACCTCGACAGCCGGTTCACCGTCAGCATCGGCTCGTTCCTGATCCGCACCGCTGACACGCGCAACCTCCTCGTCGACCTCGGGCTGGGGCGCGTCGAGTTCACGGTTCCGGGAGTGGCCGACTTCCACGGCGGATCCCTCCTCGACTCGCTCGCCGACGAGGGCCTGACACCCGCCGACATCGACACCGTGGTCTACACGCACCTGCACCACGACCACGTCGGCTGGACCAGCCCGTTCGCCCCGGCCTCCGGCCTCCGGCCTCGCCCCGGACCGGCCCGTCACCGAGCTGACCTTCTCCCGCGCCCGGCACCTGAGCACCGAGACCGAGTGGAACCACTGGTCCGGCACCGCCGACCCCGCCGGCCCCGATCCACTGGCCGTCCAGGCGCCCCTGGCCGACCGGATCGGCTTCGTCGCCGACGGCGAAGAGATCGCGCCCGGGGTGCGCGTGCTGGACACCGCCGGCCACACCCCCGGACACCTCAGCCTGGTCGTCACCGACCCCTCGGGCAAGGACCCCCGGCGCCTGCTCATCCTCGGCGACGTCATGCACACCCAAGTCCAGGTCACCGAAACCCACTGGACCTGCGCGTTCGACCATGATCCCGCCACGGCCACCGCGACCCGGGAGCGCGTCCTCAAGGAACTCGAGAACCCGGACACCGTCCTGGCCGACGGACACTTCTCCGGCAGCGTGTTCGGCCACGTCCTCCCCGCGACCACGCGCCGCGCACGGGCGCAAGGCGTGAGCCGATGACCGGCACGCCGTGCCGCCGCCGCTCGGCCGACAACACCGCAACCACGGTCCGCGCCGCCGCAGGGAGCTGCGTCACGGTCCGAGTTCAAGCTCGGCCGCCCACCGCCGCGACCACTCGGTGAGCGGACGCAGGGCCTGGTGAGCGTCCTGGCCGAGGGCGGTGAGGGCATAGCTGCCGTCGGACAGCCGTTCGGCGAGGCGGGCCTCCTGGAGCTCTGTGAGGCGTTGCCGAAGGACGCTTGACGACATGCCGTCGCAGCGTTGCTGCAGCAGCCGGAAGCCGAGTGGCTCGTGCCGTAGTTCCCAGAGGACGCGCAGACTCCAACGGCGTCCGAACAGGTCGAGGGCTGCCATCACCGGTCGGCCCGTGGTGGATCCACGCACCGGTTGGCTCGGCCTGGGTGTCGCTGACACGAGTGGGACCTCCCGTCGGGCCCTTCTGCTTCGGATTCCGAAACGGTAGCATCACACCCCGGGTGCGCTTCGATATTCGAAGCACTCTCGGCTCGACAGTTCGACCCATGGGGACCCAAGGGGGCGGGATGGCTCAGCAGGACATCGTCAGGGAACGTGTCGCGACCCTCAGTTGGAGGGAGCCGGGTGCGCTCTTCGCCACCAGACGGGAGGAGTCCGGCTTGGAGTACCTGCGGGGCCTCATGAGCGGCGAGGTCACCCCGCCGCCCGTCGCCCAGGTGCTCGGCATCACGATGGTGAACGCCGATCCCGGCCGGGTGCGGTTCGACATGCCCGTGCACGGCTTCGTCGTCAACCATCTCGGATTCCTCGCCGGCGGCATCCTCTCCACCGTCATCGACTCGGCCCTGGGCTGCGCCGTACTCTCCGCGGCCGCCGCAGACCAGGACATCGTCACCGCCGACCTCAGCGTCGACTTCCTCCGCCCGGTGAAGACGGTCGACGGCAGCGTCACCGTCGACGCCGAATTGGTCCACCTCGGCCGCAGCCGCGCAGTGGCCACGTGCCGCGCACTCGACGCGGACCAGCGGCTGTGCGCGATCGGCAGGAGCACCTGCCTAATCCGCCCCAAGCCCCTTCCTACGACCGCCGACTCTCCAGGCGAGGCCTCCTTCGGCCTCGGGGGCACCCGATGACCGCACCACCGGCCGGCGCCGAAGACGACCACCCTCCCCGGCACCTCTTCGTGGGACGGGTCCATACCGCTCAACGGACCGTCTCCTGCGAGGACATCGCGGCGTTCGGCTCCCTGGTCGGCGACCACGGACGCCACCACCGGCCCGGCGCCGAGGGTGTGATGGCCCACGGACTGTTCACCGCTTCCCTCGCCACCCAGGTCGGCGGCCGGCTCGACTTCATCGCCCGCACCATGAGCTGGGAGTTCCTCCAGCCCGTGTGGGCAGGTGACACGATCACCGCGAACGTCGTCGTACGAGCACTCGAAGCACGGAACACAGGCACGGCGGTGGAATTCGACATCACCATCGTCAACCAGCGCGGTACGACCGTCCTGCGTGGCAGCAGTTCAGGCCTGATACGGAGTTGACCAGCACGCCGGCCGGGGCCATCGAGGAATCACGAAAAGAGCCATCATGACGCAAGAACCCGCACCCCACCTGCGGCCCCACCAGGCTCCGTCCGAAGCCCTTCGGAGCGGAGCGTGATCGGCCTCGAGTACGAGATGACCTACAGGGAGACGATCGAGGGTCCGCTGACTCCGACAACGGGCTCGCCCCTCGGCGAACGGCTCTGCTGGAAGGTGGCTTCGGCGTCGTTGACCGGCGATCGCATTGACGCCACGCTCGCGATGCCGGGAACCGACTGGATCCGCCTCGGCCCCGACGGCATCCGTCGCCAGGACCTGCGCGCACAGCTGCTGACGCGTGACGGAGCCGTCATCCTCCTCCACTACGACACCGGCCTGATCCGCCCGAGCGAGGCGTTCCTCAACGCCCTGTCCAACGGCGGCGAGACCGGCTGGACAGACCAGTACATGCGCATGGTGCCCGAGTTCGACACCGGCGACGACTCCTACGCGTGGCTCACTCAGAACCTCTTCGTGGCAGAGGGGCGTCTGGCCGGAGCGAAGCAGATCGAGTACCGGATCTACCGGGTCCTGTAGACCGCGCCATTCGGCTCAGCAACGGTCGGATTCCGGTGGTACCAGCGGGGCCCGGGGCACCGACGAGGTGCTTCCAGCCAGGAGGCGCGCGGCGGCGACGGCCGTGTCGGTGACGGTCACCGGACGCACTGCGCTCGTCTGCGCCCGGCTTCACGGCCGTAGTGATCACATCTGGGATATCGGCTCGTCGAGCACCCCCGACGTGGCGATCAGGTAGCCGAGCTGGGCCCGGCTGCTGCTGTTGAGTCGTCTGGAGATCCGCCGGACGTGTTCGGTGATGGTACGGCTGCTGACGCCGAGGCGGTGAGCGATGGCGGAGTCGGTGCTGCCGGTGATCAGCAGTCGCATGATCGACAGTTGCAGGTCGGAGGTGATGTCCGGGTCGGTCGCCCGGGCTGGGTTCGGCTCCAACGGTGCGGCCCGCAGCCAGGCTCGTTCGAACACGCCGATCAGGAAATCGATGACCCCGGTATCCCGGATCGCCAGCATTTCGTCGCGACGGCCCGCCGAAGCGGGAATGAACGCCACTGTCCGGTCGCAGACGATCATCCGCTCGGACAGGTCGCTCAGCGTCCGCACCTCGCCGCCCGCCTCGATCACCTGCTCCACGAAGCGCATGGTGGGCGGGTGGGCGCGCACCACGTGCTGGTACAGGCTGCGATTGCGCACTCCCTGCCGCAGTCTGGGCAGCACCCGCTCCGCACTCTCGGCCAGCGCGTCCTCCGGACGGCCGCCGTCGGGCTGCACGCTGATCAGCTCCCGCTCGCAGGCCGACACCGCGATGCGCAACGCAGTCGAGCTTGTCAGGTGGCCTCTGCGAGCTGTTGGGCGAGCTGCTCGATCCTCGGCGCCAGCCGTGGGCCCAGTGCGGCGACGCCCATGGCGGTGGCGATGCCTGCCCAGGCGATGGGACCGAGAGGGGTGCAGCCGAAGAACTGGCTGACCAGCGGCGTCTCGATCAGGGCGACCAGTACGGCCGCGGATCCGAGGACGGTCGCCAGGACCAGCGGGCTGTGCCGCCGTCCGGTCACGGTCTGGGTGAGCTGGACACCGACCACGCCGCACAGCGCCATCGTGCTGGTCCGCCGTGCGGAGCCAGGGGTGACGGTCCCGAGGATCCAGGCCGTGGTCGCGCCGAGCGTGGTGACGATGCCGCGGTGCCTGATCTGCCGCGTCAGCGGATCGCCGAGGGCGGCGACGCCCACGGGGATGCTGTCGGCCAGGGCGGACTCACCGTCCGCTGTCTCCTCGGCAGGTTCGTCCCTGGGAGCGACCGAGACCGCCATCGCCGGGAACATGTCGGTGAGCAGGTTTACCAGCAGGATCTGCCGGGTCGACAGGGGAGAGGACCCCGACAGCAGGGTGCCGAGGACGGAGAAGCCCGTCTCGCCGGCGTTGCCGCCGATCAGGACACTGATCGCGTCGGCGACGCTGCGCCACAGGGCGCGGCCTTCGGCGACGGCGGCGACCAGCATCGACAGGTCGTCGCCGGTGATCACCAGGTCGGCCGCGTTCCTGGCCGCGGCCGAGCCGTGTACCGCGCTGCCGACCCCGATGTCGGCAGCGCGGATCGCGGCGGCGTCGTTGGCGCCGTCGCCGACCATCGCGATCACCTGCCCGGCTGCCTGCAGCGCTTCGATCACGTGCAGCTTCTGCTCGGGAGCGACCCGGGCGACCACGCCGCAGTCGCGCAGTTTACGGGCCCGTCCTGCCCGGTCCGCGGCGGCCAGCTCGTCGCCGGTGACCACGGATACGTCCTCGGGCCAGCCGAGTTGGACAGCCACCGCGCGGGCCGTCCGGGGGTGGTCGCCGGTGAGCATCACGGGCCGCACGCCAGCCTGGCGCAGATCCGTCACCAGCGGCGCGGAGCTGGGGCGCGCCGTGTCGGCCAGGGCGACGAAGCCGAGCAGGTTGAGTTCTGCCAGTGGTCGGCCGAGTACCTCGGCGGGCTTCTCGCCACGGGTCAGCTGGCGGCCGGCGACTGCCAGCACTCGCAGGCCGTCCTCGGCCAGGGCTTGCGCGGCGCCGTCGTCGGCGCCGTCCTGGCAGGCGGGCAGCGCGACCTCGGGCGCACCCTTCACCAGAAGCATGTTGGTGTCGTCCGCGTCGGTTCCGACGGCCGAGGCGTACCCTCGGCTGGCTTCGAAGGGCTGCACTTCGACGGGCGTCCAGGGCGACTCGGGCGGGGTCGCCTGGAGGATCGCTTCGTCGGTGGAGTGGGCGTGGATGCCGGCTTCCTGGTCGGGAGTGCGGCAGGTCAGCGCGGCGGCCTGGAGCAGCGGTGCCGCTTCGGCGCTGTCCGCCGCATGCTCGGTTCCGTCAGCAGTGGCCACGCCCTCCACCCGCAGTCGGTTCTCGGTCAGGGTGCCGGTCTTGTCGAAGCAGATGGTGTCCATCCGGCCGAGCGCCTCCAGCGCCCGGGGAGTACGGACGAGGATGCCGATCCGGCTGAGCCGGCGGGCGGCGGCCAGTTGCGCGACGGTCGCCACCAGCGGCAGACCTTCCGGGACGGCGGCCACCGCGACTGCCAGCCCGCCGCGGACCGCCTGTCGTACTGGTCGGCCGCGCAGCAGCGACAGGACGGTCACGGCGGCGCCGCCCAGCAGCGTGAACGGCAGCATCTGGCTGGTCAGTTCGTGCAGCCCGGCCTGGACGCCGGGCGCGGGCTGGGCATGTGAGGCCAGATGCGCTGCCCGGCCGGCCTCGGTCTGGTCGCCGGTGCCCACCACGATGGCCCGGCCGTGTCGGGCGACCACCGTGGTGCCCTCGAAGACCATGCAGTGGCGGTCAGCCAGTGGGGGTTTCGTGAACAGGTTCGACTGGAGGGCCGGTGCCCGGTTCGGAGCTGGCGAGAAGACGTCGGTGATCGCCCGTGACCTCCGAGTCAGTGAACGGTCGGTGGAGCGCTGGCGGCGGGCCTGGCGGCGGGCCGGAGGCCCTGCGCTCGACTGGCCTCGCGCGTACGCCGAAGCTGTCGGTGTCCCAGTTCGTCGAGCTGGAACCTGAGTTGGGCAGGGGGCTGGCCGTGCACGGGTTCGAGGAGCAACGGTGGACGCTGGCCCGGATCCAGACGGAGATCGGCCACCGGTTCCGGATGAGGCTGTCGATTGCAAGCGTGTGGCGGCTGCTGAACCGGCACGGATGGTCCCGGCAGGCCCCGACCCGCAGGGCGCTCGAGCGGGATGAGAGTGCGGTCGAGCTGTGGAAGTAGGAGGTCGAGCGCCGTGAAGCGCTGTTGAACCGAGTGGCGGTGTGAGACTGCTGCCGCTGTGCTGTCGCAGCAGCAAGGTGAAGCTGGGGGCAGCCCAATCCGGGAGACGCCGGTGAAGGCGGCAAGCAGCCCCGACAACGACGGAGTGTCCCGGAATCGCCAGCCAGGACGGGTCCGGCAAGCGAGACAGGAAGGTCGGGCTCCTGGGCCCGGGGGCGGGCCCAGGAGCGGCGGTCTAGGAAGCGTCGGGGTAGGCGGCGGTCGCGCGGATCTCGACGAGGAGTCCCGGGCTGGCGAGGCCGCTGACCCCGATGATCGTCCAGGTCGGGTAGGGGGCTTCGACGAGGCGCTGTTTGGCCTCGATGAAGCCGGGCAGGTGCCGGCGGATGTCGACGTGGTAGCTGGTGACGTCGACAAGGGCGGACATGTCGAGGTTCTCCAGCCGGAGGATCTCTTCGATCTTCCGGAGGGCGATCTCGGTCTGCTCTTCGATGGTGTCCGGGATGGTTCCGTCGGCGCGGCGACCGATCGTTCCGGCGATGAACAAGAGGCCGTGCGCGCGGACCGCGGCGGAATAGCCGAAGCTTGCGAAGGCGCTGGTGGTTTGCCCGAAGACTGCGTTGTCCTCGGGGACCTCGACGGTGTGGACGGTCATTGCGGTGCTTCCCTTTTCTTGTTGACGGGGTCGTAGGCTCCGTGAAGTCAGTTGCCCCAGCGGGACGAACGGCAGGTGTGCTCCAGTCGGGTCCGGCCGAAGGTCTCGCGTTCGCGGAGGAGTTCGCCGGGGATCGTGTACCGGGGTGCGTTCTTCGGGTCTTTCGCGGCCTGCGCGACGATCGCGTCGGTGAGTGAGCGGATCATGTCCAGCCGTGGATAGGCGGCGTGCACGGCGTCGGCCTCCTCGTCGGTGACGGCGTCGACGTGGTTGGCGCCCACTGGGCCGCCGAAGTCGAGGGCGACGCCCTCGCGGACGAGCACACACAGCGTGCCGCGGCGTTCCGCGATGCCCGGGGAGGTGTGCAGGGCGATGGCCTGCCAGACCTGGTCGGCGTCGGCTGCGGGTACTCCGCGGTCGGTCAGGAATGAGGCGGCCCGGTCGGCGCCTTCGACCTCGAACCGCTGGCTGTGCGGGCCGTCCGACGCCACGCCGAGGTCGTGCATCGCGCACGCGGCGAATAACAGCTCGTCGTGGTAGTCGTGGCCGGCGGCCAGGCCGAGGCGGCCGGCCACCAGCCGGGCGAACAGGTAACTGCGGATGCTGTGGTTGAAGACGGATGGCGTTTCCACCGGCTGGATGAGGTTCACGACGGCGTCGGCAAGCGGTGTGCCGGGGAGCGTGATCAGGTCGGCGGTTGCCTCGTGGGTAGGTCCGGTCATGTCTTCAGCCTGGCCGTGACCCCCCTGACCTGGTGAGAGGCAAAATTTCCATACTTCGATAGAATCTTGCCATGGCAGTGCATCGAGTCGCGGTCCTGGCGCTGGACGGGGTCACCCCGCTCGACCTGGCGATCCCGGCGCAGATCTTCACCACCCGGCCGGAAACCCCCTACGAGATGACCCTGTGCGCGCTGGACGCGAAGGTGGCCACCAGCGCGGGTTTCGCCTTGGTCGCTGACGGGGGCCTGGAGCAGGTGCGCGCCGCCGACACCGTGATCGTGCCGGGATTCGAACCGCTCCTCCCGTTGCCGGACGCCGTGCTCGAGGCACTGGCCGAAGCCCGCGACCGGGGCAAGCGTGTGGTGTCGATCTGCACGGGCGCCTTCGCGCTGGCCGCGGCGGGCGTACTGGACGGGCTGCACGCCACGACCCACTGGAAACACATCGACGAGTTCGAGCGGGGCTTCCCGGCCGTCACGGTCGACCGCGACGTGCTCTACGTCGACGAGGGCGACGTGCTCACCTCGGCCGGGGTGTGCTGCGGCATCGACCTGTGCCTGCACATCGTGCGCCGTGACCTGGGCGCGGAGGTGGCCAACCAGATCGCCCGCGCTCTGGTCGCCGCCCCGCACCGAGACGGTGGGCAGGCCCAGTACGTGCCGGCTCCCGTCGCGGTGGCCGGTGAGGCGTCGCTCTCCGGGACCCGGGGATGGGCCCTGCAACGGCTCGGCGAGCCGCTCACGCTGCGCGTGCTTGCTCGGCACGCGGGCCTCTCGCAGCGCACCTTCATGCGCCGGTTCACCGAGGAGACGGGCACGACCCCGTTGCAGTGGTTGCTCAATGCCCGGCTCGGCAGGGCGCGGGAAATGCTGGAAACCACGGAGTGCTCGGTGGATCAGGTGGCGCGGGACTGCGGGCTGGGCACGGCAGCCAACCTGCGGCTGCACTTCCGGCGCGTACTGGACACCACTCCCACCGCCTACCGCCGCACCTTCACACGCTCGACGTCGCACAGTCCGGCCTGTTCACCTGCGCTCCCGCGCTCGAACTGAGAACGGCCACCACGACGCTGAAGGTCGACGGAAGGGCCTGGAAACGGGAGCCGCGTGCTGCCGGGGATAGGAGCAGCTCGCCTCGGGCCTCGGCAGATCCCGGCCTCCGCGCGGGCGATCGGTGCACCGAGGTAGCGGTCGGGCGGCGCCAGGTGAAGCGCTGGATGAGCGTTTCCGTCGATTGCAGCCCGGAAAACGCAAGCAGGCCACTACGATGCCCTCGCCCGCTCCGCTCACGGCACGACTGGCAGAGACTCCAGCCCTCGCATCAACCGTGTGTGCCGCCATCGCCGCGACACGGGCAGGGCGTGCTCCTCGACGCGGGAGAACGGGGAGTCCGCGAGGATGTCTTCGTACCGGCGGCGCGGCGGGGTGTAGGTGCCCTCTGTGCCGGCGCGGCGCTCGGGTCCGAGGTAGGTCTGGATGAGCTCGCGCAGGGCGTCGGTCCATGCGGATTTCGCGGTCCACAGGCTGCCCTCGCCCATGACCGCGACCACCGCATCCGGAGCGGTTGCCTTGTCGACCAGACGCAGGACCTGCTCCTGGTTCATCCAGCGGAACGCCCGGGCGGCCGTGACCAGATTCGCCTGGTAGCCGGGGTAGGGGGCGGTGAACTCCTCGGCCGGGCAGCGGTGCACGCCGAGCGGCTTCTCCCCAAGGAACGGCTTCACCACCTTCTCCGCTTCGGCGATCATCTCCGGGTCGCACTCGACGATGTCGACCCGCGCGAATGCCTCATGAACGGCCGCGGGTACCTGCCCGGTGCCGGTACCCAGGTCCAGCAGAACTGGGTGGGGCGTGTCGCGGACCGTGTCGGTCAGAAGCGCGACGGCGGCCTCGGGCAGGCCGGGCCGGAAGGTGCGGTAGGCGCTCGCGGCGCCGGGGAAGAGGGGCATGTTCGTGGCTCCAGGTCGGTTCGGGCTGCTCGGCTCAGGCGGAGGTGGCAGAGAGTCAGGGCGTGGGGGTGCCGGGCTCGGCGGCGGATTCCAGGGCAGGGGCGGGCTGAGCCGGGAGGGCCGCCGCAGGAGCGGCGCCGGCGGCAGCCAGGGAGGTGAGGTGGCGGATGGGGGAGCGCCACAGCATCCACGCAGGCGCGGCCAGCAGGCAGGTGATCGCGGTCAGGGTCGGGCGCAGCCCGATCGCGGTGCCCAGGACGCCGGCCAGGAGCGCGGCCAGTGGGCGCAGGCTGAACGCCAGCCACATGCCGCTGGACTGGGCCCGGCCTTGCATCTCGGGCGGGGTGATCAGCTGGCGGATGCTGCGCAGCAGAGCGCCGCTGGCCACCGCGCAGCCGGTCTGGACGACCATCGCCGCCCCGATGGCCACCTGGCCGGTGGCGCCGGGGCGGGCCAGGAGCAGCGGGAGCTGGCACACCGGGGACAGGGCCAGGGCGGTGACGATGACGCGGCCGGGTCCGAAGCGGGCCGCCAAGCGGCGGCCGGTGATCCCGCCGATCGCTCCGCCGATTCCGCCCGCTCCCATGACCAGGCCCAGCACGGTGGGCGGCCAGCCGAGGGTGCGCAGCAGGAACAGGCTCCACAGCGCCGCGCAGGAGGCCATCGCGGAGGCGTTCACGGTGTTGGAGAGCACGGCGGCGCGGACCAGCGGTGTGCGCAGGGTGTAGGCGAGGCCGGCGCGGATGTCGGCGAGCACGCTGGTGCGCTGCTCGGGTTCGGTCCGGGCGGGCTCCGGGGTCTGGATGCGCAGCAGCAGCATGGCGGAGAGCAGGTAGGAGAGGGAGTCGGCGGCGACGGCGCGGGCGGCGCCGAGGAGGCCGACCAGCACCCCGCCCAGGTTCGAGCCGGCCGTGTCGGCCAGCGAGTTGCCGGTGCCCAGTCGGGCGTTGGTCTCCACCAGCTGGTGGTGCTCCACCAGCTGCGGCACGAAGGCGGTGGACGCCGTGCTGCCCAGGACCTGGAGGGAGGCGACCAGGAAGGTCACCGCGTACAGCTGGGCCAGGGGCGGTGCGGCGACCAGCGATACCAGGGGCACGCTGGCCAGCACGGCGCCGCTGGCCAGCTCGCAGACGATGACGATCGGCCGCTTGGGCCAGCGGTCGGCCAGCACGCCGGCGTGAAGGGTGAACAGCAGCGGGGGCAGGCGGCCGGCCACCGCCAGCCCGGCGACCTGCAGGGTGCTTCGGCAGGTTCTGGGGCTGGTTCAGCGTCGGAGACCTGTTCGTCCTCAACTTCCTCACCATCGTCACCGAGTTCATCGGCATCTCGCTCGCCGCCGAGTACCTCGGCGCATCCAAGTACTGGGTGGTGCCGCTCTCCGCCCTCCTGCTGATCGCCGTCACCGCCAGCGGCTCCTTCCGCCGCTGGGAACGCGCCATGTTCGCCCTCATCGCCGTCAGCCTGCTGCTCGTCCCGCTCACCCTGCTCTCCGGGCCCAAGTGGGGCCAGGCCGCCCACCACTTCGTCGTCCCCGGAATCCAGGGCGGCATCACGGGCGACGCGGTCCTGCTGATCATTGCGATCGTTGGCACCACCGTGGCCCCTTGGCAGCTCTTCTTCCAGCAGTCCAACGTCATCGACAAACGCATCACCCCGCGCTTCATCGGCTACGAACGCGCGGGCACCGTCATCGGCTCGATCGTCGTCGTCGGAGCGACCGCCCTCGTCATAATCGCGGACTACGCCGCCCGCGGCACAAGCTTCGAAGGCCAGTTCACCGACGCCGCCGGCGTCGCCCACGCCCTCGAACAGCACAGCCACGCACTCGGCGTCATGTTCGCCATCGTCCTCATGGACGCCAGCATCATCGGCGCCGCCGCCGTCACCCTCGCCACCAGCTACGCCTTCGGCGACGTCTTCAACCTGCGGCACTCCCTGCACCGCGGCTTCGGCGAAGCGAAGAAGTTCTACGCCTCCTACAGCCTGATGGTGCTGCTCGCCGCCGCCATCGTCCTCATCCCCGGCGCCCCGCTGGGGGTCATCACCGAAGCCGTCCAGGCCCTCGCCGGACTCCTCCTGCCCTCCGCCAGCGTCTTCCTGCTCCTGCTCTGCAACGACCCCGAAGTCCTCGGCCCCTGGGTCAACCCCCGCTGGCTCAACCTCCTCGCCTCCCTCATCATCGCCGTCCTGCTTCTGCTCTCCGCCACCCTGATGACCGCCACCCTCTTCCCGCACATCGACGTCAAGGCCCTCACCATCTGGCTCGCCGTCGTCCTGGTCGTCGCGCTCATTAGAGGACCATCCCTTCTGCAGCCCTCTTCGGTAGGGTTGTGACCTCTCGGTCCCGGTGGGTGCATGGCCAGTCGCGCGAGCCGTTC
>NZ_JBIRFA010000082.1:0-14844 GCF_044327205.1 Kitasatospora sp. NPDC018058
TGCGGACCGCCGCCGCGGCGCGAACCGTCCCGGCCTGTGGGGTTCAACGCGGCGCATCCGCGCGGCGGGGGGATTGGAGCCGTCCGCCTGGTCGTCGTCCTGGTCACGTTGACGGTTCCTCGGTCGTCCCGGCCGGCCGGGGAGGGCGGTCCTTTGCTTGTCAGCCCCGACGGGGTGGGCACTGTCATGCGGGCGGTTGTGTAGGCGTTCGTTGGCGCGCGCGGACGGCGCTGGGACCGGTCCCGTAGGTGTTCCGGGGCAGGCCCCGGCCCGCACATCGGCGCCAACCAACACCGCGCCAACCCGCCGTCGTTCAGGAGCGCGGCCGGCGCTCGCGCATCAGCTGCACTGTGGCCTCGTCCATCCGCTGAACCGCCCGCTCGGCCCTGGACAGCACCGCGTCGAGCTGCGCCTGGGTCACCGTCGCATCGCTGTTCAGCGCGCGGGCGATCTGGTTCACGTTGCTGCCGATCCGGGAGAGTTCGGACCGCGCCCGGATCAGCTCTGCCAGCACCTCCCGAGCGTCCGGCGAGACCGGCACCAACACTTCCTTCGCCACTGCCAGCGAGGCGTCCGCAACCCACGCCGCGACCGCGCGGTTGTCGCGCTCGGCCGCCGTCCGCACGACCGCCATCTCGTCCTCGCTGAACCAGAACCTGACCCGCTCGCCGCGCGGCCCCTCACCACGCACGCGCCGCCGCACCGGCCCACGCCGCTGCTCCACCAAACCGCTGTCGTCCACCACGTCGTCCCCCCGTCCGTCCTCGGACCCGGTCGGCACCCAACCGACCGGCCATCAGGCTATTGGGCCCAATAGCCACTAACTCGCTACAGGCACTTACCGCCCGGAAGTTGGCGCATCGCTGCCGGTCGGTGAGGGGGAGTCGGCCACGGTCGGGCCGTGGCCAAGTGGGCGCCGGCGGGGCGGCTGCGGCTGCTCCTGGTGGACGTCGGCGACTGCCTGGTCGTCGCCGACGACCGCGGCTTCGATCGGGAGTCGGCGGGCGCCAGCGGTGCGCTCGACGGCCTGGTGCTCGTCTTCGGATCGGACGTGAAGGGGGCGCCTCGGGATGCTCATCCGACCATGATTCCGGACGCCGCCGAGCACGCGGCCGGCCACCGCCGGACGCGACCAGAACCGGCGCCGCAGGCTCTCCGATCCCGCGACACCGCCCGGCCGACCACCCACCACCAACACCACAGGAGAGGGCCCAGGAGAGGGATGTCGGAGTTCCCGCGTGCATTGGCGGCGGGGCTGAGCTGCACGGTTTCCGGGCCCGTTCACGGGGAGGGGTGCGGACATCAGGAGCTACATCAGGAGCTACATCAGGAGCCGCATCGGGAGTTACATCAGGAGTGCCAACCCAGCCCTTCCCCGGACATCAGAAAGGCCGCCCGGGGGCGGCCTCGTATCGTCGCGAAGTGACGATACCTTAGCACTGCAAATGATCTTGGCTTAGGTTTCGTCCGTGACGGAACAGCAGCAGCACGACAGCCACCAGGGCGACGTCCTCGGCACCCGGGAGCGGGTCGAGACCAGCGAGCGGCTGGTCAGCCGGACGTGCGCCTGGTGCGGGGCGGAGATGACGTATTCGGGCTCCGGTCGACCGCGCCGGTACTGCTCGGACAGCCACCGGAGACGAGCCGACGAGGCGCGCAATGGCGCCCGGCGGGCCGACGCCGCGACCGCCCGGGGCGAGCGCACGACGGAGCCGGTGCGGGAGGTCGTGGAGCGGACGGCGACGACCGTGCGGACCGTCTACCGGCCGGGCCCGAAGGAGTTCGTGCGGGTGCCGGCGCCGCCGCTGCCCGGCCGCCCGCAGACTCCCCAGGAGTGGGTGGAGTTGCTCGGCGAACTCGGCGTCGACATCAACCGCGGCGTCATCCCGGAGCACTGGCACACCGTGCTGCAGCCGATGCTGGCGGACCTGCTCCGGCGTGTCGGCGGGCCGGAGCCGAGCCGGGCTCCGGCCGTTCCGCAGCAGCCGCAGCCGTCCCGGGCGGAGCGTCGGCGGCAGGAGCGGGAGGACCGGAAACGTCGGCGTTGACGGCGCGGACATTCGTCACGGACGAAACCATGGTCATTCAAATGCATGAGGTGTGACTGACTTCGATCATGAGAAATGAAGCCCGCTTCTACGCCCACCAACGTTGGTGAACGACCGCTCACCAACGTTGGTGGAGGGGCCGTCGCGTCGTGATGCATAGGAGTGGGTCGCTCGGGTCGCTTGGTGGTGCTGCTCCTGGTCGTCGTTCTCGTCGGCTTGGTGGTGGTCGCATCGGATGGTGATGCAAAGGTGTGTTCGGTGCTCGTCGTGCTCCTGGTGATGCTCGTCGTCCTGGTCGTCGTGCAGCTGCTCGTCGTCGGATCGGGGCTGGCGAAGTCCGCGCCAGGAGTCGGCCGAGTTCATCTTCATCACCTCGGCGCGGGGCCGGATCCGGGTGTCCAAGGCGCGCGCACGGCGGGCGCGCACGTGCGCGCGCGAGGGGTCCAACGCGTGCACCCGTGCCCGTGCACGCGTGCACGCGCGGGGGCGTGGTGCTTCCCGGCGCGACGGTGGGTCAGTGGGGAGCTCGGGTAGCGCGCCGGGGAGTGCCGCGCAGGGCCGGGGTCCCGGGGCGGCAAGCGCCCGGGTACCTCGGGGATCAGCCGCTCCCCGGCAACGCCGACGCAGAGGCGCCCACGGCGGGCCCAGAGACGCCGATCCCCCGCCCCCGAGTCTCCTCGGTGCGGGGGATCGTTGGTCGGGCGTCAGGCGGTCGTCTGCGGCGTCGTGCTGCGCTGGTCGAGCAGCGCCTCGACCGCGGCAACGTACTTCCGGACGGACGCGCTGTCCGTCACCATCCGAGCCCGCCGGGCCAGTTGCCCGTGCACCGCTGGCGTGGCGGTGACCTTCATCGCGGTGTGTCGGCCGGTGGCGGACTCGACCGCCTCGCGCTCGGCGTCGGTCAGATCGGCCATGCCCAGGATGCCCTGGACGGCGACCTTGGCGAGCGGCAGCGTCACCGGGCCGTCTGCCACCACCGGGTCGTCGTCCTGGCGCTGTTCGGGAAGAACCGCGGCTTGCGGCATGGCGTCCAGCGCGGCGTCCCACTTCCGCCGGGCCTTGCGCCCGTTGGAGTCCTGGACGGCCGGCGCCCACTGCCGGATCAGCCGGTGCACCTCCGGGGTGGCGGTGACGAGCAGCTGGTAGCCGCTCGCGCCGCGCGCCAGCTTCCGGCCGGCGTTGAGCGCTTCGACTACCTCGACCGGGGCGACGGCGCGGGTTCGGCGCAGGTCTTCGACGCATCGGCCGGGGATGGCCAGCTCGACCGTGGCGGCCTGCCTGGTCGAGTGCGGCGCATCGTGCGGCGCTTCGTTGGAGCCGTCGCGCTGGTCGCCGAGCTGCTTCACCTGGTGGTCGGCGATGATGCGCCCGACGGTGCGCGCGGACAGGCCGAGCTGGCGGGCGATGCTGCGCTGGCTGCGGTCTTGGCCGGCCAGCTCGACCACCTGGTCGCGCTGCTCGGGGGAGTAGGACGCCGGGCGGCCCATGTGCACGCCCCGGGCCCGGGCCGAGGCGATGCCCTCGCGGGAGCGGCGCCGGATCCGGCGGCGTTCGGCGGCGGCGACCGCGCCGACCACGCGCCAGACCAGCTCGGTCATCTCGTCGTCGGCCGTCAGGTCGGGCACCGGGATGTCGTGGGCGCGCAGGCTGACCCCGAGCTTGCGCAGCGCGGCAATGGTGATCTCGGCGTCCGCCATGGACTCCGGGCGCATCACGCGGTCCAGCCACGCGATGTGCACCGTGTCGCCCGGCCGGGCGGTCGCCATGAGCCGCTGGAAGCCCTCGCGCTGCGGTGCCGGCACCGCGCCGGATACGGCGTCGTCGCCGAAGACGTGGTGGTCCTCGCGCTGGACGTCCGCGAGCGCGTTCAGCTGGGCGTGCTCGGTCTGGCTGTCGGACGAGTACCGGTAGTAGATCAGGTTCGCCATGGTGACCCCTCCTGCGATCCAGTGCCGCGCAAGTCTGTGGTAGCCAATGGACTATCAGGGTCCAATGGTGGCGCACAAGTCCGATGCCAAAGGTCCAATGGATTGGATTGGATCTGACGTGCCGTTATGTCCGATATGCCCTAGTCTGCCGATTGGATCACCAGGGCGGGCGGAAGGTACACCTTTCGCGCATTGGATCGGTCGCCCTGGTCGCAGCCGCGCCCGCTGGCCACCGGGGGAGAGCGGCCCTTTGCCGTTCGCCCGGTACGGCGAGTACGGCGCGGGCACGGACCAGACCGAGACGGCGCACTGCGTGCTGGGGAGCGCGAAGCGCCCGATCTGGTCCTGAACAGCGGAGCGCCCCGCCTGCCGGGGTGGCAGACGGGGCGCGGCGGTGAGGGTCGGTCAGGCGGTTCGGTTTGGGTCCTGTGCGGCGACCTGGGCGAGCCACGTCGTCAGGGTCGCCCGATCGACGGCGTCCAGAGCGACGAGGAGGGTCGCGAGCGACTGCCGGAGCGTGGCGTCCGTCGCGGTCATTCCGGCTGGCGTGACGGTCATCTCCAGGTGCTCGCTCAGGATCGTGGGGACGTTCGGGCGCTCGTCGCCAGGGGTGTCGAGCCAGGACCGGCCCGTGAGGGCCCCCCACGCGGCGCGGCCAAGGCCCGTCTGCATGTGGGAGGCCGCGGCCCGGAGCTGGCTCACGTACTGCTGGAGCTGTTCCGGGGTGCTGATCTCCTGGCCCTGCTCGACCCAGGTGTCCTCGACAGCGGGGATCGTGGTGTCTGTCATGGTTGTCATCCTTCCGGCCTGGCCTGACATTTGGGGGCAGATCGGGAGAATTGAGCCCCGGACAAAGCACCGCGCCCCGCCTGCCGGGGTGGCAGACGGGGCGCGGTAGTGAGGGTCGGTCAGACGGTCGCTGTTTCGGCGCTCACGCGCTCCCACGCGGCCCGCAGGCGGTCCGTACCGCCGACGTACCCGAGCTCGCGGAAGCGGGCGGCGCACTGGCGGAACGACCGGGGAGGGTCGGTCTCGGTGCGCAGCATGACCACCACGGCGTCGAGTTCGACATCGGTCAGCGCGACCCCCGGTACGGGGACCGTACCGGCCTCGGGCTCCGGCGTACCGGCAGTGTCCTCGTCCGTACCGGCGGCGTTGGCGGCGGGGACCTCGACAGTCTCCTCGGCGTAGACGGAGCGCTGGTCCTCGGTCACCTCGGCCGGGATCTGCTCACGGGTCGGCGCAGTGTCCAGCGCGGCGGTACGGGCGGCGCGGGCGGCGGCCAGCATGGCGTCCAGGGCGGCGGACGGCGCGGGGACGACCGGGGCCGGAGCAGGGACGATCGCCGGAGTGGGCACCGGCTCAGCGGGCGCCCGGCGGGTCGGGAACGCGTCCAGGGCGCCGTCCGAGGCGAGCACCCGGGGACGGTGGACGGCGGGGCCGCAGATGACCGGCAGGGGTGCCGGTACGGCCGGTACGGGCTCGGGCTCGACCACCCGCGCCGGGACCGCCAGCCGGTACACCGAGGGGCCGTGAATGGTCACCAGGGGGCGCTGCGGTGCGGCGGCCGGGGTTGCGGCGGGCTCCGGCGTACCGGCGTCAGTGTCGGCCGGTACAGGCTGTACCGCCGGGGCGTCCTCGGCCGTACCGGGGTCGTCGGCTCGGGCGACGGCGGCGCCGACGATCTGATGGACCTGACGCATGAGCAGACCGAAGGCGAGCATGGCGGCGGTCGGCGGTACGGCCGCGACGACGTAGGTCAGCACGCTGGCGTTCCCCGGTACGCCCACGACGTTGAGCACGATCGAGCCGACCGAGCCGATGGTGGTTGCCGCGACGGCCCACCAGTCGGTGACGTGGCGCAGCCCGGCGCGGAGCATCAGCACTTCGCCGATCACCACGAAGGCGTCGAGCGTGGACGGCCACGCCCAGCCCCTCACGCCCCCGAGTCCGTTGTGGTGGGCGACGTCGTGAAGGTGGGCGTACGACAGCCAGAACGCGACGGCCGTCAGGAGGATGATCAGGCCACCGGCGACCAGGGTCAGGGCGAGATCGAGCCGACCCGCCGAGATGCGGTGCCGGGTGGCTTCATACTGCTTGTGGTGTTTCACGGGTTCCTCGACTTTCCGTGGATCACGGGGCCGCTCCGGGTCACGACCGGGCGGCCCCACATGCGTTCGGGGGCCAGTCTGGCACCGGGGGTCATCGCAGGAACGGACCGGCGGCCAGCAGGGCGAGCAGGGCGAGGACCAGCAGCAGCGGCTTGGGGTTGGCGGCGGCGAAGCGCCACAGCGTCTCGCCGGTGCTGGTGGGTTCGGTGCGGAACACGGCGTCGGCGTACAGGCCGTGGTGCGCGTGTCGGGCGTGGTCGTCGCGGGCGGCGCGGGCGTCGGCGATGGACGCCAGCGGGGCGGTCTCCACGCGGCAGGGGACGCAGCGGTACACGTAGGCGGGCATGGGTCAGTCTCCGATCTGCACGGCGTTGGTGATGGTCTGGGTGATGGTCTGGGTGATGGCCAGCGAGCCGCTGCCGGTGGCGCCCTTCGACCGTCGGCCGGCCAGAGCCGCGACCGCGACCCCGGCGACGACCAGCAGCGGCAGCGCGGCTGCGGCACCGGCGGCCAGCCCGGCAACGGCGGCCGATGCCAGGTTGAGCGCTCCGGCCAGCAGCCACGCCCCGCCGCCGACGCCGACCGACACCACGGCCGTGCCGACCGCCCATCGGGGGACGAGCGGCCCGGCCTGGACCGGCGAATGCGGCGCAACGGCCGTGCCCTGCGGTGCCGCATTGGACGCCAGCGGAACCGGGACGTACACCGGCACCAGGGCGCCGTCCTGGCCGGGGACGTAGGCGACGGTCAGCGGACCGGCGGCCACGGCGGGAGCGGGCGAGGCGGTGGCGCTGGGGGTCAGGGCGGCCGGGCTGTCGGGGACGGCACCGGCCAGCAGGGCGTCCAGCAGGTCGGCGTTGGGCGGCTGGTGGGTGGTCATCTCGGGTCCTCTCCGGGGGTGTGCGGGCCGGTGTGCGGCCGGGGTGTGCGGGGTGTGATTCGGGGCTGTGCCGCCGGAATCACACCCCGCGTGATGTGGGGATTCGTGCTGTGCCGCTGTGCGGGGGTGTGCCGCTGTGCCGGGCTGTCAGACCCCGGCCAGCTGGGGCACCAGGCGGTACGTGCCCTCGGTCGCGGTGGGGGCCAGGACGCCCTCCTCGGAGAGCCGCTTCATCTGCTTGGACACCCACTCGCGCTTGCGCCCGAGCTGCTCCAGGTACGGGTACAGGTCGCGGACGGCGACGGTGCCGGGTCCGGCGGCGGCCAGCATCTCCAGCAGATCGACCAGCGCGGCGCGGGCCTCCTCCGGGCTCAGGTCGGCCGGGGGCAGGTCGAAGCTGGCGCCCGCCGACAGCGGCGGGATCTCCTCGGCGGCCTGGCCGGCCGCCGCCAGCATCTCGGCGGCCAGGTCGTCGTCCATCGGGGTGTCGTCCTCCGGGGCGGTGGTGGGGGTGTCCTCGTACACCGAGGCGTTGTGGGCGTCGATGACGGCCTGGTCCAGGACGAAGTACTTGCCGGCCGCGCGGGCGGCGGCGGCCTCGGTCACCGGGTCCAGCACCGCGCGGACGGCGGCGAACTGCTCGACCACCCACGCGCCGATCTGGGCGTAGAGCGCGTCCCCGCCGGTCCAGAACGTGCGGGCCGGGTTGGCGTGCCGGTCCTCGTCGATCCCGGCCGCCTCGGCGTAGACGTAGCCCTTGCGCTTGTTCGCCCACGCGGCGGGGTTCGCGCCGGCGCCCAGGGTGTCCTCGGAGAGGGCGAACTGCGCGTCGTCGCCCTTGACGCCGAAGCACAGGACGCCGGGCAGGCTGGCGCGGGTGTCGGTGCTGATCTGGTAGCCGCTGGCGCGCTGCATGCTGATGACGATGGAGACGCCCGCGGATCGGGCCTCCTGCGCCATGCCGGTGAACGCGTCGTCGCCCATCTCGCGCAGCGTCTTCGCGGCCTCCTCCCACCACGCCAGCAGGTACGGCATGCCGGGGCAGCCGCAGGCCCGGCCGCGCTGGCACGAGTGCGCCGGGTCGGTCTGGACCTCGGCGGCGGCCGACTCCCACGCCCGGTACTGGTGGTCCCTCAGCCACTTGGTACGGGCCGGGATGACGGCCTGGACGGCGGCGGCCATGGCCATGGTCGAGGGGGTGTCGAGCGCCACCCACCCGAACGCGTCCAGCACCGGCCCGAAGTCCTGGCCCGACTTCGCCGCGTCGGACAGCCACACCACCACGTCGCGCCGGGTGAACAGTTCCAGCAGCACGTCCAGGGCGCCCTCGGTCTTGCCGGAGCCGGTCATCCCCATCACGAGTAGGTGGATGGCCTCCAGCAGCGGCAGCAGCAGCGGCGCCCCGTCGTCGTACACGCCGATGCGCAGCGGGACGGCCACCGACTCACCCGGCGCGGACGGGCCGGGCCACACCGTCGGGGTCTTGAGCATGTCCTCGGGCACGATCACCAGGTGGCCCTTGCGGGCGCTGTCCGGGTCGGGCTGCACCCGGATGGAGCCGGGCGGAACGTCCAGGCCGGACGCCAGCTTGTCGAGCGCCTTGGAGACGTCGGAGTTGGTCAGCTCACCGGCCGGGAGCGCGTACGGCACCGTCACGCGGTTGGGCTCGACCTTCGCGGCACCGAGCTTGGCGCGGGCAAGGCCGACCTTCGCCAGCAGCGACTCGTTGCGGTCGGCGCCCGGGGTCGCGTCGTCCACGCCCCGGAGTCGGCGCAGGTTCCACGACAGGGCCAGCACCGGCGCCCCGATGAGGTACATGTCCGGCAGCGGCCCGGCCAGCGGACCGGCCAGCGACGCGGCGGTGAACCAGGACGCGGCCAGCGTGCAGGTCAGCGTCAGGTGGATGCGCCGGGCCTGGCCCATGCCGGCCGACACCAGCCAGGCCGCGCCGGACAGCGCGACCGAACCGAGCGTCAGGCCGACCGCGCCGCCGGTCGAACCCTGGAACTCCAGCGGCCCGAGGCACCCGGCCACGCCGACCGCGCCGGCACCGAGCCACGCGGGGATGTACGGCTTGGACCGGTGGGCCAGCCACGCGCCCACCTTCCCGCCGCCGCTGCTGATCCGCTGTTCGTGCTGCTCGTGCTTCGACTGCTCGGCCATGGCCGGGCCTCCTTCCGTGGGGCGGGTCAGATGCGGAACGGGGTGGCGGACTGGATCGGCTTCGGGGCCTGGAACTCGCGCTCCAGGGCGCCGACCGTGGCCGTGGCCTGCTTGGCGACGTCCACGGCGGCGTTGCCGGACTTGCGCAGGTGACCGGCCACCGAGCGGGCGCGGATCATGCCGTCACCCCACATCGCGCCGGGGCGCCGCTGGACCTGGCGCAGCCGGGCCTCCAGCAGCTTGGACGCCATGCCGAGCTCCAGACCGATCTGGATCATGAGCGCCCGGACGTGGTTGCAGTACTGCCGCACGTCGTCCGTGCTGTTGAACTCGGGCGCGGGCAGCAGCATCTGGCCGCCGTTGCCCTGCTGGGCGCCGGTCGGGGAGAAGCCTCCGCCGCCCGGCATCCCCTTGTTGAGGCTGATGCTGACGCCGAAGGACGGGGCGAACGCGGCCGTGGGGGCGAAGCCGCCGCCCGACTTGTAGGTGTTGCCGGTGCCGCCGGTGTTGGCCGTCCGAGCGCCGGCCGAGCCGCTGGTGTGGCTGGTGCTGGTCATGGTGGGTCCTCCCCTGGTCTCAGCGGCCGGTGCGCAGGTGGCCGGTGACGGTGAACTGGCGGCCGTTCACGGTGGCGATGCAGCGGAACGCCGTGCGGCCGGACGGGTTGTCCGTGGTGGTGATGGCCGACACCCAGTCCTGCGCGGCCAGCGCGCGGAACTCGGCGAGGCTGATCGGGTCGGCCAGCCGGAAGCTGGTGGAGCCGTCCGGGTGGAGCCGACCGAACCCGGCGAGACGGGCCGGAGCGGTAGCGTGGGCCATGGCTGATCCCTTCTAAGCAGGGTGAAAGCCGGGCCCCGGCTGCTGATGTGAGAGTCCGTCAGCCGGGGCTTTGCATTACCGAAGGTAGGCCATAAATGACTCATGCGCTACCCCCTGGTGGCACACACTCCCAGTGAGCTACCGTCATGGGTGAGGGTGGACACGCCGCCCCACTCACCCACAGGGAGCGCACACCGTGGCCGGATACGCCGAAATCGCAAGCCACTACAGGGGGTTGATCAGGTCGGGGGAGCTCCGGCCCGGCGACCGACTGCCCACTCAGCGCCAGGTGGCGCAGGACTGGGGGGTGGCCAACCAGACCGTCCGGCGCGCCTTCCAGACGCTCAAGGCCGAGGGGCTGACCACCGCCACTACCGGCGGCGGCACCGTCGTGGCCGAGTCGGGCAGCGCCAGCGTCGCCGACCGCGTGGCCAACCACGCCGCCACCGGCCGCGCGCTGGCCCGCAACGAGACCAGCACCATCCTGGAGATCGCCTCGGTCGGCGTGGACGCCACCGTGGCCGTGCGCCTGGACGTCGAGCCGGGCACGCCGGTGCACATGCGCCGACGGCTGGTCACCCGGGACAACGTGCCGGTGCACATGTCCACCAGCTACTACCCGTCGTTCGTGGTCGAGGCGGCGCCGGAGCTGCTGGAGCCGGTGAGCACCGGCGGAAGCCGTGAGCTGGTGGCCGAACGCCTCGGGGTCGCGCAGGACCAGGCCGTCAACGAGGTGACCAGCCGACAGGCCACCGACCTGGAGCGGGACGCGCTCGGCTTCACCGGCTCGGCCACGGTCACGCAGGTGCTCCGCACGGTGTTCCTGGCTGACGGTCGGGTCATCGAGGTGGCCGTCAAGGTCACCAGCGGCGCACGGCCGGTGGTCTACACCGAGGGGCTGAACGGTGGTGCGGCATGACCGAGCCGACCACCTACCGCGCCCAGATCACCCTGCGACCCGGCGTCGGCTGGGTGCTGTTCGTCATGGTGCCCGGCCGCGTCGCCGACTGGCCAACGCAGGACTTCCTGACCATCGACGGCCGACCGCCGACCATCGCCGACCGGAGCCGAGCGCTGGAGTCGCTCGGCTACCGGCTGGCCGACCCAGCGGCGGCGTGGGAGTGGGTGGAGACCCAGGACGGCGCCGAGTGTGCCCCCCAGACTGGCGACGCGCCGGTGAACCTGTCCGCCGCCGTCACGGTGGTGGCCACCGACGCGCCGTGACGAAAGAGGGCCAGCCAGGGAGAGGTTGATCAAACTCCCCGGCTGGCCCCGTCCCCTGCGCATCCCTGCGAGAGAGGAGAGAGACGCCATGACCCCACCGACAGGCACCCTGGACGACGCCCTGACCCTGGTGGCGCGCGGCTGGCACGTCCTCCCGCTGCTGCCGGACAGCAAGCGCCCGTTCGGCAACTGCCGGCCGTGCGCCACGGCGAAGGCCGGGAGCCCGTCCGCCTGCCCGGCCTGTTCCGCCGGCCGCTGCACCGGCGACTGGTGCCACGGGCTCAACGGGGCAACCGCGGATTCGGACCGCCTGCGCCGGACGTGGCCGCACGGCGCCCTGGTCGGCATCGCGGTGAAGCCGTCCGGCCTGGCGGTGCTCGACGTCGAGTCGGACGGCGGCGCGCTGCTGGCCGACTTGGTGGCGTCCGGCACCCTGGTGCCCACGCTCACCCTGCGGTCGGCCAGCGGCCGGGGCTGGCACCTGTACTACCGAGCGGCCAACGGCGCCCGCCACCTGATCCACCCCCGCGTCGCCGACCAGGTGGACGCGTCCAATGCCGGTGCCGCACCCCTTCCGCCGCATTCACCCGTACAGGCCGGGCCGGATGGCCGCTGGCCGTTCGACGTCCTGCTGAGCACTCAGGCCCGGTGGACCGGCAACGTCCTGCGCGACGACCCGGTGGCCGACTGGCCCGAGGCGATGACCCGGTGGCTGGCCGCCAACACCGCCACGGCCACCGACCCCGAGGCGCCCGTCACGCGGCCGGTGCCCCCGCCGCGCGGCCGGTACGAGGACATGCCCGGGTGCCGCCACAACGCCAGCTTCCGGCGGCGCGGCCTGGACGCCGGACTGGCCGCCATCGCGACGAACCCGACCCGGGGCAGGGGCGCCGACGCTCTGTTCGCCGCCCTGCGCCGCGTCGCCTACCACCACGGCCAGTGCACCGGGCCGTGCGCCGAGCAGCTGGCCGACGACCTGGTGGCCGCCGCCGTCGCGGTCGGCGTGCCCGAGCCGTACGCGGCACGGCAGCGCTGGCGGGCCTTCGAGACCCAACTGTGCGGGGCGTGACGGACAAACAGAGCTGAACGGCCCCCGACCAGGGGCCTAGAGTCAGGCAAATGCGAACGGCCCGGAGGGGCCGAATCCTCCGGGCCGTTAAAAGATCGAGTTGGCTCCCATGTTCTGGGATCTGCCGCCCACCGATCCAGGCAATGCCCACTGTAACCGGTGGGCAGGACCGGGCGGCAGACGCCCAGAGCGCATGGGGCCGGAAAGGCACCCACCCGTGACCGACACCAGCCCCGGCGTCAGCGTCGCCGAACTGGAGCGCCGGGCGTCCGAGGCCCGCGCCCACGCCGCGAAGCTCGAAGCCGACGGCGCCCCGGCCGCCGACGTCAAGAAGGCGAAGGCCCGCGCCCGCCAGCACGCCGAGGAAGCGAAGGCGGCCAAGGCCGCGGCGAAGGCCGAGCGCGAGCTAGCCCGAACCCGGCCGCGCTCCACCGGTGGACTCCCCGTCATCGATGTGAGCAGTGAGCCGGACGCCGTCCAGGCCGTCATCGACGTGCTGGAGTCCGGCCGCATCCCCGACGTGTACCTGTACGGCGCCGGACCAGCACAGGTCGGCCGGGACGCCACCGGCCCCACCTTCGTCCCCTTGGACGCCAATGGGTTGACGCTGACGTTCATCAACCAGGCCGACGTCATCAAGACCCGTGTTACCAACGACGGGGACGAGATCGTCACGTCCGTGCTGCTGCCGCCCCGGATCGCGTCCGTGGCGCTGGCGAAGACCCGGTGGGACCTACCGGTGCTCAAGGGCATCTCGTCCGTACCTCTCCTGCTGCCGGACGGCACGTTCCAACTGCGGCCCGGGTTTCACGAGAAGACGGGGTACTTCTACGAGCCCCGGCACATCGTCCCAGACGTGCCGGCCGACCCCACGGACGAACAAGTCCAGGAAGCCCGCAACCTGATCGTGGACAAGCTGCTGGCAGACTTCCCGTGGCAGACCACCGCCGACAAGGCCTCGTACCTGGGCGCCCTGTTCTTCGCTCCGCTCCGAGTCCTGGTCGACGATCCCATGCCGCCGCTCATGCTGTCCGCCACCAACCCCGGCAGCGGTAAGTCCCTGCTGGTCACCATCCTTGAGTCCCTCTACGGCGCCGGACGCTCGACGTGGGCCGCAGACAACTCCGAGATGGCGAAGGTAATCACCTCCGTGCTCACCGCCAACGCCAACCCCGTGGTCATCTTCGACAACCTGCCCAATGGGCACACAGTGCGTTTCCCCGTGCTGTCCGAGCTGGCCACGGCCCGTACCTGGAACGCCCGCATCCTCGGTCAGACCCGGATGGCCAACGTGCCCAATGGCCGGTTGTGGATCGTGAACGGCAACGGCCTAGGTACCGGCGACGACATGGCCCGCCGCGTGATCTGGTCTGTGCTTGACCCGGCAGTGCGGCCCGACCTGCGCGACGCCAGCGGCTTCGTGCTCGGCGACCTGGACCAGTGGCTGCCCGACCACTCGGCCAAGGTTCTGCACGCAGTCCTGGTGCTGTTGGCCGCGTGGGCGGCCAAGGGCATGCCTCGGTCGTCGCACTCCATCGCGTCGTTCGGCGCGTGGCCGTCCGTGCTCGGCGGCATCCTGGAGTTTCTGCGTGTGGACGGCTGGCTGGAGAGCCGAGAGGAGCACATGCAGGACGGCGACGAAGACGCCATCGAGTGGGGCGCGTTCCTGGCCCGCTGGCACCAGGTCATTGGAGACGCTGAGGTCACCTCGAAGACCGTCTTGGACGCCGCCCAGTCCACCCCGGACCAGGACGGCTATGGCAACACCCCGGGGCCGCTGTCCGACGCCTTCCCGCGCGAGGGGGGCAAGTTCCTCCCCTCGGTGAAGCAGCTCGGCCACTGGCTCAAGGCCCGGGACGGCCGGCACTTCGGGGAGTACCGGCTCCGGCGCCGGTATGACTCCCACGCCAAGGTCAACCTGTGGCGAGTCGAGTACAACGCGGCCGCCGTTCCGGCCCCCCGACCCCCGGCCGAACAGACCGAGCTGACCATGTGAGCCCTCGGGACTGAGTTCCCGGCCTGAAGCCCCCGCGCCAAGACCCGGCCGGGGGCTTCGTGCTGCCCACGTTTTTTCCGTGTGCAAGGCCTCAGGGATGGAGGTTGATACCCGCAGATACCCGCATCCCCGCAAAAGACCAGGTCAGAGGCCAGCGGGTATGTCCTGCGGGTATCCAGGGATGCGGGGATGCGGGGATGCGGAGATACCCGCGTGTGCGGGTATCGCGGGTATGTTGCATCAAGATCCACTCACATACCCGCATGCACTTGAACTGCGTATATGCGGGTATTGCGGGTATTGCGGGTATCTCTTCTCTCTTGAGTGGTTGTTGTTACTCGTGTTTCTTCTGTTTCGGGGGTCAGGGGGGTGACGGCACGTCGGCCCGCCGACGCGACCAGATCGGGGCGCTTCGCGCGCTCCAGCACGCAGTGCGCCGTCTCGTCCAGGCCCGTGCCCGCGCCGTGCTCACCCTCGTGGGTAGACAAGCAAAGGACCGCCCTCCCCCCGTTGCGGACCGCCGCCGCGGCGCGAACCGTCCCGGCCTGTGGGGTTCAACGCGGCGCATCCGCGCGGCGGGGGGATTGGAGCCGTCCGCCTGGTCGT
>NZ_JBIRFA010000083.1:0-14674 GCF_044327205.1 Kitasatospora sp. NPDC018058
GGTGATCATGAAGCGTAGAGAACTCCATGATCGGGCGAACCGTGCCTGCCCTGCTACTACCAATTAGCTCGGCACCTACTGGCGGACGCCCTAAGGGGGTTCACGACGAGTCCGCGCATTGGTCCTGGACTTGGTCTGCCCGGTGGTGCTCATACGGACGGCACCTCCTCCCCTGCGGCCGGATTTCCGGCCCGGGGAGGGGGTGCGACGACATTGTGCCGGTGCCAGGCGAAGTACTCCTCGCTCTCGGCGTTGTGGGCGGTGCAAAGCCTGCCCTCGAGGGCCTGCGCGGCGGCGAGGAGGTCGTGGGTCGTCTTCGCCTTCGGCGAGATTTCCACCCGGCCTTCGGGTGTCACAAGGATCAGGCCATCCTCGAACAGCGCGTCGCAACCGAGCACACACGCGGCCAGCACGTTGGCGCGGTCGCGGCGCTGGGTCAGGTTGGATTGCGCACGCTTCCGGATGTGCTGGGCCCGCAGGAACCTGGTGGGCAGGGTCCGTCCGCACAGGTCGCAGCTCGCGGTGTGCGCCGGGAACAGCATGTGCCGGAGATTAGCCCGCTCGTGGCGGGCGAAGGTCAGCGTGGGACGGTCCAGGTGGGGACCCAGACCGAGCGAGCGCTCGGCGGGGTCCGCCGGGTCCAGGCCGCCGGATGCGGCCTCCTCCAGGGCTTCCTCCGGCTTCGAGGGGCTTCCGACGTGGTCGAGGAACCAGTCCATGACGGTGGCCCCTGGGGCCGGCACCGGCACCGGTGCGCCCTGCTTGTTGGCTGACAGCCGCAGGGCCTCCATCACCCTGGACCCGAGCTGTTCGCCCGCGACGTGCTCGATGACGCCCAGGATCTCCAGCGGGACGCGTACCGGGTAGACGTCGTCGGGCCAGACCTCACTCGTCGCGTCCAGTTCGACGGGGCCTGTCACCCGGGCGATCGCCACCTGGCGCAACACCGCGTCCGACCAGCCACCAACCCCGACACGGGCGTTCGGCCCACGGTGGCCGAGGAGGATGTAGTCGCCGGGCTTCAGTGCCGCCAGTACTTGGGGCGTGTCGGCTTTTCTCGCGGTGTCGGGCTTCCAGCCCCACACCGAACGGTGCAGGCCGATGTCGAGGTTCCGCTTCAATGGCGCGGGAACGTACACGGCGACGACGGACACGTCGTGATCCTCCACGGCTCGACTCTCCGCCGGGCGGCGGTGAGTTCGGTGGTTCGGTTGGACGGCGACGCGGGTCCCGCCGAGCGGGAGATGGCGCCACCGTGGTCTGGTCTACCAGATGCCGGGCCAGCTCGGCAGCAGATTCCGTTCGAAAACCTGGTGTTCGGCGTCCCGGCCGGCCAGCCAGCCGCTGCGGCGACTGATGCGGGACATGTCCGTACCAGAGTCGCTTCGGTCGCTGAGCGATCCAAGCGACCGAAGCGACCCACTGCGGGAACTCCTCTCACTAGGTATGCCGACAGGCCACCGTCTTCGGTGGTGGCGCCGCCACTCCTCCAGTCCGCCCCGGAGCTACTGAAGCGACCCAAGCGACCCAAGCGACCGAGACCAGGACTTGCCGGCAGACCCGACACGCGCGACACGCCGAGGTCCAGTGCCCGAGAGACTCAGTCGCTTTCAGTCGCTGAGCTTCAGTCGCTGGCTAAAACCGCAGGTCAGTGGCCCTACACTCATCCCATCAGCGACTCAAGCGACTCAAGGTTGGGTATATGAAGACATTCCCGTGTGCGTGTGCGCGTTATAGACCCGGGCTTCAGTCGCTTCAGTCGCTGTTTGCTGGGTTTTTTGGCTCTGACCTGCAAAGACGCCGTTGGACCGAAGACAGCGACCGAAGCGACTCGGTCGCTGCCGCAGGGCTCGGTCGCTGAGATTGCCCGCAAACCCGGCCAGTTCAGGACCGTATGTCCTCGCTCGGCTAGTCTGTGTGAGCTATCTTCTGGACTTCGGTCGCTTCAGTCGCTGCTTCGGCGCTCGCCAGTGCTCTGACCTGGCTTTTTGCCCTCAGCGACTGAACGAGCGACTCAACATCGGGCAGCTACCGAGCGACTGAAGAAGCTGAAGCAGCTACCGAACCAAGGGGAAGGGACCAGCGTGACGGCGCCGAAGGCCGTGGGGAGCGACCGAGCGGAGCGTCAGCCGGACGCGCTGACCGTCGCGCGCTGGTGTGCGGCCCAGGGCTGGCCCGTCCATCCGCTGGCCCCCGGGCGCAAGACCCCGCCCGCGAACTGCCAGGCCTGCCAGGACTCACCGCACTCCCCCGCCGAGTGCACCTGTCCCCGCGTCGGTCGCTGGTGCCACGGCTTCCACGCCGCCACCGTCGACCAGGACGTCCTGTCGGCCTGGTGGCACGTCAACCCCGGCTTCGGCGCAGGCGTCGCCTGCGGCCCCGCAGGCCTGGTCGTCATCGACGTCGACAGCCACCCGAGCGCCGTCCCCTCCCGGGACCGGATCCTGCCCGGCATTCCGATCCACGAGCACGTCAACCTCGAAGGCCTGGAGAACGGCTACCACACCCTCGCCCTGCTCGCGGCCCTGCGCAAGGCCCCCGACCCGGCCGAGGACACCGGCACCCTGCGGGTGAGGACCCCGTCCGGGGGCCTGCACATCTGGTACCGCGACCACGCCCACCACCGGTTCACCTGTTCCGCCGGCTCCTCCACCGGACGGGCCCTCGCCTGGCAGGTCGACATCCGGGCCCACGGCGGCTACATCGTCGTCCCAGGCACCACTACCGCCAACGGCACCTACACGCCCCTGCCCGGCGCCACGATCCCCGCCCCGCTCCCCCAGTGGCTCGCCGGGGAACTCATCCGCACCGGGCACCTCAAGGACCGCCCCGGCCAGCAGCCCAGCACCCTCCAGCCGGCCGTCCCCGACCGCGCCCGCCAGGCCGTCGTTGCGGCGGGCGGAGGAAAGCGGGGCGCCGAACGGGTCCTCGACACGGTCCTGCAGGACGTCACCGACTGTGCCACCACCCCTGAGGGCGCAGGCTTCACGGGCAAGCTCAACCGTGCCGCCTACACCGTCGGGGGCCTCGTCTCCGCCGGACACCTCACGCACGCCGCCGCCGAGCAAATGCTCACCGACGCCGCCCGCACGGCCCGTCCCTCCCAGGACCGGCACAACTCCGCCGTCATCCGCTCCGGTCTCACCGCCGGCGCCCGGCAGCCCCTGCACATCGGGAAGGCCCGCGGATGAGCGACAGCCCCCGCAAGAGGACGGTCTTCGACCCCGTGGCCGCCGCCCAGCAGATCCTGGAGTACCCGCCGGTCCCCGGACCCTCACAGGCCCCCTGGCACGGCACCGCCGTCCAGGAGAGCCTCCTCGATACCCCCGCCCCCGTCGCGGCCCCGCAGGCCCCCCTCCAGGCCCTCCCGATGGCCCAGGTCCCCCAGCCCGCCCAGGCCCAGCCCGCCCAGGCCCAGGCGGGCCCGCAGGCGAGCCCCGACGGCCTGCTGCCCGATTCCCTGTCGGACCGCGGCAACGCCAAGCTCTTCGTCCACCTGTACGGACGCGACTACCGCCACGTCCCCGGCATCGGCTGGTACCGCTGGGCCACCCACCGCTGGCAGCTCGACGAGGACGACACCGTCCTGTGGGCCGCCGGCGAGATGGCCGAGAGCATCGCCATCCACGACCCCCGCGGCCTCTACACCAACACCGACCTGCGCCGGCACCGCCGCCGTGCCCTGTCAACCTCGGGCATGAACGCCATGCTCGCCCAGGCCAAGTCCGCCCCCGGCATGGTCCTCAACGCCGCCCTCCTGGACGCCGACGCCTACGCCCTGTGCACCCCCGGCGGCGTCGTCGACCTGCGCACCGGCGCCATCGTCCCGCCGGACCCCAAGGTCCACCACCACTCCCGCTCCACCACCCTGGCTCCCGCCCGGATGCCCACACCGCGCTGGGACCGCTTCCTCACCGACACCTTCGGCGACGACCGGGAAGGCCGCCAGACCCGCGACTTCCTCCACCTGCTGCTCGGCTACTCGATCAGCGGCGACGTCGGCGCCCAGGTCATGCCCTTCCTCTACGGACAGGGCAAGAACGGTAAGTCCGTCCTGCTGGACGTCATGATCCAGCTGCTCGGCGACTACGCCGACGCGGCCCCGCCCGGCTTCCTGATGGCCAAGACCTTCGACGGCCACCCCACCGACCTCGCCGAACTCCACGGGCGCCGCATCATCGTCTGCTCCGAGCTCAAGCCCGGCGACCGCTTCGACGAGGCCCGGGTCAAGCTGCTCACCGGCGGCGACAAGATCAAGGCCCGTCGGATGCGCCAGGACTTCTTCTCCTTCGAGCCCACCCACAAGCTCTGGCTGCTCGGCAACCACCGCCCCGAGGTCGGCACCGGCGGCTTCGCCTTCTGGCGGCGCATGCGCCTGATCCCGTTCGAACGGGTCGTCCCCGAGGAACGCAAGATCGACAACCTGGCCCACGTCCTCGTCGCCGAGGAGGGCCCGGGTATCCTCGCCTGGCTCATCGACGGTGCCCGTCGTTACTTCGCCGGTGAGAAGGATCTGGCCGGCCCCCAGGCCGTCCAGACCGCCACCACCGCGTACGCCGAGACGGAGGACCACGTCGGCCGCTTCCTCAAGGAGGCCTGCATCACCGGCGAGGGCATGCGCGCCGAGCAGTCCCAGCTCTTCGGCGCCTACACCCGTTGGTGCGGCTTCGAAGGAGCCAATCCCGTATCCGGCCGCGCGTTCGCTGCACGAGTTCGCGAGACACTGGGTATGACCTCTCCCAAGGAGATGGTCCTGTCCAACAGCCGCAAGTACTACCCGGGCATCGGCCTGATCACCGACGACACAGAGGAGCAGAACGCGTGAGCGCGCTGATCGACCCGGCCGAGCTCGCCCACGAAACCGACCTCGTCTGGCTTGAGGACACCACCGAGCTCGACTACGTCCGCCAGTCGCTGGACCGCCTCACCACTCGGCGCGGCCGCCCGGCCTACCACCGCGACGGACGCATGGTCGGCTACGCGATCCTCGGCCCCGACGCCAAGTCCTCCCGAGCCTCCGGCACCTTCCGCCGCCGCGTCTTCTGGCTCCTCCCCCACGACCGCGACCAGGACCCGGAAGGCCTCTACACCACCGGAGCCCCCTCCGAGGCCGTGGACCCGCGCACCGTCGCCCCGGGCGTCAAGGGCTACAAGACCGAGCGCTCCGAGGGCGGCCCGGCCTCGCCGGCGATGCTCGAGCTGGGGATAACGCTGCCGAAGGCCTGACGGCTCCAGGACGAAAACGGTGGTGGGGGGGGGGGGCCCCGGGGGGGGGCCCCCCCCCCCCCCCCCCGCGGCGGGGGGGGCCCCCCCCCCCCCCCCCCCCCCCCCCCCACCACCGCGTTCCTGCCGGGTTGCCACCGGCGCGGCTACTTCCGGAGACCCGCCCGCAGGTCGTGATGAGGATGCGCGGATATTTCCCCACCCCGCGCTGAGTGGGGGGACGGACCTGCTGGTTTTGGTTCCCCAGCGGCCGCCTGGCTCTCCAGGCACTCAACTCGGGAAGCTGCAATGAGACCCCAAGTAGCTCTGCGTAGTGTTCCGACTCCGTGGCATCCGGCCACGGAGCCTCCGCAAAACCCGTTGGCGGACCACGGCGACCACTGCTACATTCCCGGAGGCCGTGCGAGAGAACGAGGAGGTGGTACCCGTGAACGCAGTATCGACATGGGTGCTCCCCTCCGGGGTCACGGTCGGACGATAGGTCGTCCGGGAGCGCCGTTCTGTGCACTCCCGAAAGGCACGACCATGCGATTCACTTCTGAACAGCGTCTCGACGGCGGTGTTCTCGAGCGCGAATTCACTCTTGGCGAGATCCCCGGCATCCTGTGGACGCCTGAATCCGCATCCGCGGCCGCACCGGTGCCGCTGATCCTGCTCGGCCACCCACCGCTCGGACTGCGCAAGATGTACCCCCGGCTGGCGGGGCGGGCCCGGCGGGCTGCGGCGGATGGCCTCGCCGCGGCCACCATCGAGCTCCCCGGGAGCGGTGACCGGCCCCGTTGGGCCGCCGCCGAGCAGGCCCGCGCCGACCTGCGCCGGGCCATGGAGGCCGGCAAGCCGGTCGGCGATGAGATCATCGACGCCCTCATCCTCCCGCTCGTCGAAAAGTCGGTCCCGGAATGGCAGGCGGCCTTGAACGCCCTCCTGTTGTTGCCCGAGATCGGCGGCCCGGTCGGGTACTCGGGGGGAGTGATCTCCATCGGCATCCGGTTGGCGGTGGTCGAGCCGCGCATCGTGGCCGCCGGCTTCTTCGCCGGGAGTCTCGTGCCTCGCGCCATGGTCGAGGAGGCCCGCCGGATCACCATTCCGCTGCACGTCCTGCTGCAGTGGGACGACGAAGGGAACGACCGGCAGGCGGCCCTGGACCTGTTCGATGCCTTCGGCACGAAGGAGAAGACGCTGCACGCCAATATGGGCGGGCACACCGGCGTCCCGCAGTTCGCAGGGGAGGACGCGGCCGGGTTCTTCGCGCGGCATTTGCGCTAGCCGCGGGTCGGCCCCGCCGCCAGGCCAGTAGACGGTAGGCGGTGCCGGCCAGCACGCCGCCATCGAGGACATGCCCCGGCCCTCCTCGATGGCGGTGGCCGGCAGCTGCACAACCGCCCCGATCGCGGCGGTCCGGCCATCGGGGGTACCGGCCGGTAGGGCCGGCGCCCGGCCATCAACGCCTCCTTCAGCTGGGCTCTCGCTGTGAGGCACTCGGCCCGGACCTTGCGGATCGCCGGGCAGGCGACCGACTCGACCACCATCGCCACGGCGATACTTCAGCGACACCTCAACCAACTGGGGAGCGGACAACACACCGAACTGGTCGGATTTAGGCCTGGGAGGTCTCGCGGATGTTCTTCCCGAGGTTCCAGCGCTCGGTGGCCGGATGTCGGAGACACAGGTGTCCGTTGATCTGCATCGGGGTGTAGGTGTCGACGACTGCCTTGCAGCCCTCAGGGAATTCGATGCCGACCTCGGCTTCCAATCCGGCCCATGCACCGGGGCTGGCGTCATGCAAGGGATCCTCGAGGACCGGGATGCAGGGGGACAGCAACGGCTCCTGGTGCTCACTGACCTCGTCCCGGGCCATCCGGAGGACGCGGACTCCGTTCTCGTGGGCGAGGTCCTCGTCATCGCGCACATGCAGCAGGCCGTACGAACCCGGCGCCCGGCGGCCGACCTCGCGGAAGAAGTCGAGGACCTCCGCATCGCGGTGATTCCGCCAGCCCCTGAAGTGGAGGAACGGCGCGCCGTTCCTCCAGCGCAGATCGAGGAGACAAGCGAACATGCACTTGGGCGACCCCCCCGCGCGGCAGCAGCGCGGCCGGAATCCCCGTGCCTTAGCACGGGGAGGAAGTCAACCACCCGTGGTACTCGAACATGGGGTGGCAGCCTCGTGCGGGACCCGGTCGGTCCGCCGCCGGTTTCCACGCACGCTACGGAGCAGTGGCCGGCAGCCCGCCGCGGTCGAGCAACTCGTGGAGCCGTGCGACGGGCAGCGACGGATTGGCCGCAGCAGCCTCGGCCAGCTCCGGGTCCTCCAAAAGGGACGAGACCAGCGCAAGGGGGAGCAGCGGATTGGCGGCCGCGGCCCGGCGGACACCGGGCTCGGGGTCGGCCAGCAGTCGGACGGGCGGCTCGGCGAGGCTGCTGTCGGCGGCGGCCAGGGCGCGGACATCCGCGTCGGCGTGGTCGAGGAGGTGCCCCAGCCCGGTGCGCGGAAGCCGGGTCAGCGTCAGCAGGTACGGACGATGGCGCGGCACGGAGACGAAGGCGTCGAGGACGATCGCCGACGGCGCCAACGGATGGTTGAGAGCCAGCAGGTGCCGTACCTGCGGATCGAGGTCGGACGCCAAGCCCCGCACCAACTCCCCCGATAGCCACGCGCACGTCGCGGCGACCCGGCGCAACAGGGGCTCTTCGGATACCGCGCACGCCTCGTACCAGCTCGTCTCCGGCTCCAGGAACATCTCGCCGACCGGACCGACGCATTCGGACGTGTGCCCGACGACCCGGTCGAGGGCGGCGCGCTGCGGCCAGGTCCGCGGGAGCGGCTGCAGCCGGGCCCGGGTTCGTACGGTCTCGTCCGTGTCCTCGGCGAGAACCGCCAGCAGCGCCGGATCCAGATCGGCCCTGGCGGCCACCCGCTCGCGTACCTTCGGATCGGGGTCGCGCGCCAGCCGGGCGACGACGTTGCCGGGCGTGTGGCGGTTGGCGGCGAGCGCCCACAGGCCGCGCCCCTGAGCGAGGCACCGCTCGGCCACCGCCTGGGAGACGGCGTAGTTGACGAGCAGCAGGGCCCGGTAGTGGCAGTCGCGCTCCGGCAGGTCCGCTTCCATCGCTGCCGGATCCAGGTTCCGGCTGCTCTTACGGGCCGCCTCCGACACCGCGGGAGCCGGGTCGGCCAGGAGTGTCTCGTGCTGCGCGGGGGTGAGCCATAGCCAAAGACTGGTGGCCTGGGCCCGCAGCTCCGGATTCGGGTGCTGGACCATCGCGCGGCGGAACGACTGCGGGATCTGCCCGGAAGACGCCAGCTCCTGCTTGATCTCGTCGGCGGTGAGCCGCTGTTCCGGCCAGTCGTCGTCCCGCGCGGTCAGCAGCGCTTCCAGGACGTCGTCGGGGAGGGGCTCGGCCACCCCCAGGCGCGGGCGCGGTCCCGCGGCCAGGTCCGCGCGGACGAGCGAATCCGGGTCGTCGGCCAACCGTCCGCGCTGAGCGGGTGCGGCGTGCCGGTTGCGGGCGAAGGCACGGCGAACCGGCCGCTCCGGGTGGGCGAGCACCGCCTCGACGACCTCTGGGGGAAGCGCCCTCTCCCCACAGAGAACCGTCCAGGCGGCGCGCGCCTGCGGGGCCAGAAGACGCAGCAGGACCTCGGACGGAGCGGCCGGGTTGGCGGCGACGCCGCGCAACCACAGCTCGGGGAGGGACGAGGACGACATCGGAACATCGTCGCAGTGATCGAGACGCGGCGTCGGCCGGGGTCATGGTCCCCCGGATTTTCCGCGGAAAATTCCGGAGCCCACCGGCAGCCGGATTCGGCATGCCGGGCGCCCGCCAAAATCCAGTGGTCCCGCGGACTCGGCCGAGGTTCGATGTCCCTGCCGACAAGGACGGCAGTCACGCGAGCTCCTTCAGACCACCGACCACCCCGACTCACGCCGGAGACCGACCCTGATGACGGACCAGCCTCATGACGCGACGACGACAAAGCGGCATGTCTACCTCGACCCGGACGGGTGCGGCGGAGGCTGGATGTTCGTCATCGTGGCAGCGCCCACAGGGGTCGTCTACCAGAGCCAGTGCGGCGGCTACTCCTACGCGCAGTACGAGCAGGAGGGCTACCTCGTCCCGCTCTACGGAACGGACCTGGACGAGGACATGAAGGCGATCTTTGTCGGTGAGCTGAAGGGGCACGGCTACCGGGGCCGGGAATGGCCGGCCGGGGTGCTCGACCGGCTGCGGGCAGCCGTCGACTCCTTGGGTATGTACCGCTCCGGTCGCCACGACGACCTCTACCCGACGTCCCTGATCCTCGATGAGTCCCGGCTCTCGGAGGCGGCCGAGGCCTGGATCCCGGTCGTCACCCCCGACGGCCCCGGCGTACTGGTCTGGGAGAACTCCGACTAGAGCCGGTCTGGCCGTGGTCGGGCGCCCCGGTGGGGCGAGGCGGGGTTGTGTGCGGAAGCCGGCGGCGGGGGCTACTCGGGCGGGATCAGTGTGTAGTTGGGCACCGGCCTCTCGCGCTGCGCGTCGTCCCAGGTCCAGATCTTCCTGGTCTCGGGCCGGGGACAGTTCCCGAGATGGATCCCACGCAGGCACGCACCGCACCGGAGCGCGGCCATGACGTTCACGGAGGACGACCTCGGCCGGGTGAAGTCCAGGTGGAGGTCAGCCCGGCCGCACTCCGGGCAGACCCGGCCCGCCAGCGTGGAGCCGTCGATCCACGCCTCCTGGTAGATGTCGAGCCACTCCGGGAAACCCATCGGACCACCTTTCGAGACCGTCGCCGTGCGACCCGTCGCAAGAAGGTCGCCGGTGCCGGAAGACATCCGGCTGTTCTGCGGGCGGGAGTGGCCTGTCAGCCCATCCGTCTCGCCCAGTCCGTCAGAACCGCGAAGTCGTCCGCCGTCAGTCCGGTCTTCGGATCGACGCGATGAAGGAGCGCCGGCCCCTGGTGGTGGGCCTGGACCCAGGCGCGGTCCGCGTCGGTGATCCGGTCGTCGACCCAGGCGAACGGACGGCCCCGCGCCCAGGCGACGATCTCCGACGTCTTCCAGAACACGCCGTCGTCGGGCTGGGGACGCGGGTCGGGCCAAACGATGACCGGCAAGGCGGGCAGCCCGAGGAGGGGTGCGAGGAAGGTGTTGGCCTCCTCCTCCCACGTCGTCGCCCACACCAGGTCGGACGGCAAGGCGGCGAGCGCCGGCCCGTGAGTCGGGTTGAGCCAGACCCGCAGCGGCTTCGCCGGCTTGTGCGGAAGGCCCCACGCATTGAGTCGGCGGCGTTCGGCCGCCTCCCACCGCGGTGTCATCAGCCGGTGCGTCTCATAGCCCTCGGGACGCCGGTACGGCTTCGTTGTGGATGGATTCAACGGTCGTCCACGTCCACCAGTAGCGCCGGCCGCATCAGGTCACCCCCAGAGATCGTCCCCGTACGGTACCGGTCGGTCGGCCACAGGCCCAGTGGGTTTCCCTGCGGTGCCTTCGCCGTCAGGGCAGCGGCGTGCCCCGTGCCACGCTCGGCGGCGGACTCGGCCCGGAGCGCCTCCTAGCGCCCTCTCCCCTGCCGACTGCCGAGACTGTTGCGAGGATTCGGTCGGACGGTTTTCCGCGGAAAATTTCCACGGCTTCGGACGCTCGGCATTGACGGTGTCCAGGCCGTCGAACCGGAGGGCCGGGAACGCGTCCGGTATATCCCGGGCCTGACCGTGGGGTGGTGCCCGCAGTCCGGGCCATCGCACGGTTCCCGGTTCGACCGGTCGGTCATGCCGATAGCGTCGGGGCCATGCCGGAACACTCGTACGAGAACATCACGATCGAGCGACCCGACCTCGGCGCGACGGTCCGGAGACATCCGAGGATGTTCTTCGGGGCCGACCCGGGGGACCGGAGCTTGCGGCGCACATCCTGTCCGCCATCGGAAGGATCTGCTCCATCCGCCATCGTCCGTCGCCCCGGCCCATGCGTTGCAGGCCCGACTGGAGGTCACCGGTGACAGGGGGACCACTGTCACCGTGAACCAGCCCCACGCATGGGAGCCCCCGGGTCTGCCCGCGCCCAGGGGATGGGCCACTGCCTTGCTGGGACACGAGTGGTGGTCCCTGTGCGCGGCGGCGGCGTTGTCTGCCGAGGTGACCGTCGAGCGGTGGTGCGGGGGACAAGGATCCAGGCAGCGCCCGGCAGGACTTCGACCACTTGCCGACGTCGAGGAGTTCCGGCCGTCGGACGCCGGTAGCGGTCTGCGCGTGAGCCTCATCCTCGACCCGGCGTACGTCGGGACCGACTTCGTCTTCCCCACAGACCTCGCAGAGCTGAACCTGCACGACCCGGACTGCTCCGTGTCTCCGGGGACGGGGCATGTCCTGATTCGGGATCATCGGAGCGGGCTGGTGGCAGGGGACGTGTTGCACCGCTGACCCTGGCAGACCGCATACGCTGGACTCCGTCGACGGGCTCCGTCGACGGGCCCCGGATTTTCCGCAGAAAATTCCGTGGTTCCCTGATCCGCAGACGGCTCAGCGCCACGGGCCCTTCACAGCGTGCCGTCTCGCCGTCGGACGCCCGCCTTCGAAGGCTGCTTCCGGCGGGTCAGGATTTTCCGCGGAAAATCGAAGCCGGGGAAGCCGAGGCCTGCCGGGGCGATAGACCTGCCACCCCGACGCAGGCAGGCTGCGGATAGCCCGAGCCCTGTCCGCTCGCCCCCACCGACAACGCCACAGGACAGCCACCGGCCGTAGGGGCCGTCTCCGGCCTCCGAAATTTTCTGCGGAAAATCCTCCGAGTGGATCGCGATCACTTCCGGCGAACCCGGGCCGGTACCGAGAGATACGCCAGATGCTCCGGCTTCCCTTCGATGTCCACGCACGTGTCGTCGAGGTAACGGGCGCACTCCGCGTGCGCCTCGATGGTGAGGAAGCCGCTCGGGTCGTAGAAGTCAACGAAGACGGTGCCGGAGACGCCGCCGGGGCCGGTGCTCGGGGGCGTCAGCTTCAGCTGGATGCTGTCGGGCCGCTCGCGGGAGCTGGCCGCCCATCCCTGCCCGGTCAGGTCTCGGCGGGCTCACTCCATCGCCTCTGCGGCCTGGGGGTGCGTGAGCCCGGTGAGAGTGAAGCCCGCGCTGATCGCCGTCGTGCGGGGCTCATACGGAGCGGTGCCTCCTCCAGATTGTCGAGGACGTGGGCGAGCCCCCGTCCATGGCAGTCGGTCGTAAATGCCGGCCTTGACCCCGAGGCCGTCCCTTAGATCGAGCACCAGCCCGTCCAGCACGCCGAGTGCGTCGTAGACGGCCATGGTCTGCTCGCTCAGGTGCTCGGCGGTGGCGGCCGGATCGGCCACCGGGAACGGATCCCCTTCCCAGGCTCCGGTGACCTTCACCCCGCCGAGCACCACCGCACCCGCCACCGCAACTGCGTGCGCTGCCCTGCGTCCCCGACCACGTCGCCGAAAGCCATTCCCCATGGTTCGTATCGTGGACGGCGCGGCCCGGCCGCTTCATGAGTGCCCGTACTCAACTCCGGGTCCCGTACCCACTCCCCCGGCGGTGCCGTGGCCCCCGATGAGTCGGTTGCTTCCTCTCTGCCGACGACGGCCACAGGAACGCGTACGCCGGCTGCTCGTGAGCGCTGTCCGGTTCCACGAGCGGGTGGGATGTCAGTGGCATCGGGGATGCTCTATGGCTGCTGTCATTCAAACCAGGGGGCCTCCAGATGCCGATCCATATCGCCAGCCGTCGCCGCACGATGGCGTCACTGACCGCCGCGTTCCCCGGTGCCGAGATCATCGACGTGACCTCCAAGGCACCGGAGCCGTGGGTGCGGTTGAGCCCGTTCTACCCGCACGGCGGTATCCCGGTCCCCTACAGCGACGGAGTGACCAGCCAGTCCGTGGAAGGGATCTGGCAAGCCCTCAAGGTCTTCCAGGACTCCGACGTCGACCCCGCGAAGCTCGGGGTCACCACGATGAAAGGGCTGAAGCGGACGGTCCGTCGGTACGGCCCCGTCCAAGGCCACCGAACCGGTCTGGACGGCGACCGGCTGCTGCCCTACGAAACGGCTCGACGCCGGATCTACCTGCCGGCTTACCGCTGGATGCTCGAGCACCGAGTCGCCGACCTGGTCGAGCAGCTCAGGAACAAGGACGACGTCGTGCTCCTGGACTACACCACCAACGGCGACGTCACCGACCCCGCCAGCCCGCTCTCCCACGCCGCGCTCATCCAGCTGCACATCGAAGGGCGCTGGCCCGGTGAAGGCGACAGTGGGGCTTCCAACGGCACCAGAGGTCGAATGCCATGAGCGATCCCGCGCCGGGCACGTAGGTTGTGTGATGGCGTTGGACGGCCACAACCATGCCAGGGCGGGCCGAGCGACGCGCTCAAGAGTCGGCCTTCGTGCCCCGTCAGAACTGGCCGAGACCCGCCGATTTTCTGCGGAAAATTCTGTGGCCCCAGCAGTTGTTGTGGCGCCGGCTCTCCGGGGCATCGCTTTGTCCTCGGTTCCGGTGCTCGAAGGCAGCTCTTCGACGGAACCGGATTTTCCGCGGAAAATCGACGACTCCGATCCCTGGACCGGATCCGCTGCCCGGGCGCCTTGAGGTCGCGGTCACGGGCGCCGGACCTGCGCCGGTAGGGAGCGGGAGGGCAGGTGCTCCGGCTTCCCTTCGAAGTCCACAGGGGTGTCGCTGAGGTAGCGGGCACACTCCGAGAACGCGCTGACTTCGAGGAAGCCGCTCCCGTCGTGTTATGCGACGAGGACGGTGCCGGAGACCGAGCCGGGGCCGACGTTCGGCGGCTTGAGCTTCAGCCGGAGGCCGTCGAACTCCTCATAGGAGACGACCTCCCAGCCCTGCCCGGTCAAAGTCTGGCGCGCTCGCAGTGCCGACTCCACCGCTTGCGGGTGTGTGAGTCCGGTGACCATGAAGCCCGCGCCGATCGCGGCGGTTCCGGGCACGGACGGAGGGCTGTCAGACAGGTTGTCGAGGAAGCCTCCGAGCCCGCGCCTGTGGCAGCGGTACACGTCGGCCTTGACTCCGAGGCTGCGCTGCAGGTTCAGCACCGGTGCCTCCAGCAGGCTGAGGGCGTCGTAGGCGGCCAGTGCCCGGGCGTTGAGGTGTTCGGCGGCAGCGGCCGGATCGGCCACCGGGAACGGCTCCCTCTCGAAGGCCCCGCCGAGCGCCACCGCGCCGAGTACCACCGTGTCCGATAGGACCAGGCCGGTGAGCAGGATGGCCGCCTTGCGGCGGCGACTGAGGCGCTGAGAACCGTCTTCCATGGCCCTGACGTGCCCGGGCCGGATGGCTGCCGCATGAGTAGTCGTCCGGCCGTCACGTGGGTACGCGTACTCAACTCGTCCTTCCGCGCCTGTCGGCGCGGTTGTCAGACATCCCATGCCGTAGCGGTGTCAAGCTGTGGCTGGGAGGGTTGCGTGGTGTGACCAGGCGGTGGCCTCGTCGTAGAGGGTGCGGGT
>NZ_JBIRFA010000084.1:0-14306 GCF_044327205.1 Kitasatospora sp. NPDC018058
TGCGCCTTGTCCGGTGAAGAGGAAGGCGAGTTTGCCGGGTGTGGTGGGGGTGGCGGTGATCAGGCCGGGGGTGTCGGTTCCGGTCGCGAGGGCGTTGAGGTCGCGTAGGAGGGTGTTGTGGTCGTCGGCGGTGATGGCGGCGCGGTGGTCGAAGAGGGTGCGGGTGGTGGTGAGGGAGGCGGCGAGGTCGGCGGGCTGTACGTCGGGGTGGTCGGCCACCCAGTCGCGCAGGCGGGCGGCCTGGTCGCGCAGGGCTGCCTCGGTGCGGCCTGAGAGCACGAGCGGGAACGGTTGGGTGTTCTCGGGGCTCGGGTTCGACGGCTGTTCGTCGAGGGTGGGGGCTTGTTCGAGGATGACGTGGGCGTTGGTGCCGCTGATGCCGAAGGAGGAGACGCCGGCGCGTCGGGGGTGGTCGGTTTCGGGCCAGGGGTGTTCCTCGGTGAGGAGTTGGACGGTGCCGGTGGACCAGTCGACCTCGGGGGTCGGCTGGTCGACGTGGAGGGTGCGTGGCAGTACGCCGTGGCGCATCGCCTGCACCATCTTGATCACGCCGCCGACGCCGGCCGCGGCCTGGGTGTGGCCGATGTTGGACTTCAAGGAGCCCAGCCACAAGGGCTGTTCGGCACTCCGGTGCTGCCCGTACACCGCGATGAGGGCCTGTGCCTCGATCGGGTCACCGAGTCGGGTGCCGGTGCCGTGCGCCTCCACGACGTCCACCTCGTCCGCCGACACGCGTGCGTTGGCCAGGGCCTGCCGGATCACCCGCTGCTGGGCCGGGCCGCTGGGGGCGGTGAGGCCGTTGGACGCGCCGTCCTGGTTCACCGCCGAGCCGCGGACGACCGCGAGCACCCGGTGCCCGAGCCGTCGGGCGTCCGACAGCCGCTCCACCAGCAGCACACCTACGCCCTCGGCCATGCCGAAGCCGTCGGCCGCGGCCGCGAAGGCCTTGGAGCGGCCGTCGGGCGCCAGGGCGCGCTGACGGCTGAACTCGATGAGCATGCCGGGTTCGGCGAGGACGGTTGCCCCACCGGCCAGGGCGAGGGTGCACTCGCCCGATCGGATGGCCCGAACGGCCAGGTGCAGGGCCACGAGCGAGGACGAGCAGGCGGTGTCGACGGACACCGCGGGCCCCTCGAGTCCCAGCACGTAGGCGATCCGGCCCGAGGCGACGCTCGACGTGGTGCCCGTGAGGACGTAGCCCTCCAACTCCTCGGGGGCCCGGTGCATCTGGGGACCGTAGTCGAGCTTCATCGAGCCGACGAAGACCCCGGTCCGGCTGCCGCGCAGGGAGTGCGGGTCGATGCCGGCCCGTTCGACGGCCTCCCAGGCCGTCTCCAGCAGCAGCCGTTGCTGCGGGTCCATGGCGAGGGCCTCGCGCGGCGAGACGCCGAAGAAGTCCGCGTCGAAGTCCCCGGCGCCGTGCAGGAATCCGCCCTGTCGCTGGTAGAACGTGCCCGGAGCCGCGGGGTCCGAGGCGTGGGTTCGGCCGAGGTCCCAGCCGCGGTCGGTGGGGAGGTCGCCGACCGCGTCCTCGCCGCGGGTGACGATCTCCCACAGCCGCTCGGGCGTGCTCACCCCGCCGGGGAACCGGCAGCTCATCCCCACGATGGCGATCGGCTCGTCCTGGTCGGTGCCGGCCGGTTCGGGCCGCTCCTCCCCGGTGTGTTCGCCGAGGAGGTCCGCGCGCAGCCGGCCGGCGAGTGAGGCCGGGGTGGGGTGGTCGAAGACGACGGTCGGCGGCAGCGGCAGACCGGTGGCCTCGCAGAGCCGGGTGCGCAGTTCCACGGCCCCGGCCGAGTCGAGCCCCAGCGTCTTGAAGGCGAGTCCGGGGAAGGCGGGCCCCCGGTCGGCCTGGTGGGCCCGGTCGGGGCCGAGGACCGCGGCGACCTGCGTGCGCACCAGGTGCAGCAGAAAGCGGTCCCGTTCGTTGCGGCCGGTCATCGCCCTTACCCGGTCGGCGAGTTCGGGAGTGTCGCCGGCGGGTCGCGATTCGTCGGAGGGGGCGGCGGGCAGCTCGACCGGGTGGGCGCCGAGGCCGGAGAAGACGGTCTCCCAGTCGGGGCGGGCGCCGTTGGCGTGGAGCCGGGCGAGGGACAGCACGAAGCGCCCGGGGCCGCCCTGGTCGCGGCGCAGCGTGTCGAGGACCCGGGCGTCGCACCGGGCGTCGGCGGCGGTCTCCTGGACGGCGAGCGTTAGCACCGGGTGCGGGCTCACCTCGACGAAGAGGCGGTGCCCGGCGTCCAGGAGGCCCCGGACGGCGGACTCGAACCGCACGGTGTCCCTGAGGTTGCGGTACCAGTACGTGCCGTCGAGGCCGTCGGTGTCCAGCGGGCCGCCGGTGGTGGAGGAGTGGAAGGGGATCTGTGCCGGGCGCGCGGCCAGGGCGGTCAGGGAACCCACCAGGAAGTCCTCGACCGCTTCGACCTGCGCGGAGTGCGTCGCCACGCCCATGGGGACCTTGCGGGCGCGGACGCCCTGGGCGGCCAGGCCGGCCAGCAGCGCGTCCACGGCGTCGCAGTCGCCGGACACGAGGGTGGAGCGGGGGCTGTTGATCCCCGCGAGGTCGATCCGTCCCGCCCAGGGGGTCAGGCGGTCGCGGACCTCGTCGGCCGGGAGCGAGACGGCCGCCGTGTCGCCCCTGCCCTGGAGCATCGCCTCCGCCTGGCTCCACGTCACCACGAGCCGGGCGCCGTCCTGGAGGGACAGGCCGCCCGCGACGGTCACGGCCGCGATCTCGCCGAGGCTCTGACCGACGACGGCCGCCGGCTCGATGCCGTACGAACGCCACTGCGCGGCCAGCGACACCATCACCGCGAAGAGGGCGGGCTGGGCCACGTCGACCCGGTCCAGGGAGGGGGCGCCGGGCGCATCGGCGAGCACGTCCTCCAGCGACCAGTCCACCAGGGGTTCGACCGCCTCGACGCAGGCGCGCAGGGTGTCCCGGAACACCGGTGAGGACGTCCGCAGTTCCCGGGCCATGCCGACCCACTGGCTGCCGTGCCCGGGAAAGACGAACACCGGGCGCCGGTCCTCGCCCGGCGTGCCCGTGGTGATGCCGGGGTGGGACTCGCCGCGGGCCAGGGTGTCGAGCCGGTCCAGGAACTCGTCCCGGTCGGTCCCCACCACGACGGCCCGGTACGGCCCGTCGCAGTCCGCCAGGGCGAGCGAGAGGCCGATGTCGGCGACGCGGAGCTCCGGTCGGGCCGTCACGTGCGCCCGCAGCCGGTCGGCCTGTTCCCGCACGCCGGCTGTGTCGGCCGCGGAGAGGACCCAGGGCAGCGGGGCCGTGGACGGCTGGTGCGGGGCGGACTGCTGCCCGGCGGTGCCGGAGCCAGAACCGTGGGTCATCGAGAAACTCCTCGCACTTCCGTAGAACGGCGTCGGGACCGGGTGTACGAGGTTCTCCTGGCGGCAACCCCGGATTCACCACTTATGAAATTCATCGGCGGAATGCCCCAGCAACCCCCTATGGCCCCCCTAGACCCCCCAGTGTTCCGCCTCCCGCCCTGGGGGTCCGGTCGATTCCCCCTAGGACCCTGGGCCCGGACCAATTACTCGGGTAAGGTGCCCCGGAATCCGCAGACGCCGGTCCGCACGTGCTTCCCGCGGCTTTCCGGGGCGTCCCGGGGCTCCTGTCGGGAGCGCGGTCGCGCCGTGCCGCGGCCGGTGCCGGACATTCGCCGTCCCGTCGTTCCGGGCCGTGTGCAGCGGAGTCGGATCCCTGACGAAAGGACCCCTCGCATGCCCGTTTTCGACCCGCTCCCGTCGGCTCCGTCCGCGACCGAACTCCCGCTCCACCTGTGGGGGCGGGAGGCGTACGAGGTCGAGCCGTGGGGCGACACCTGGCAGATCGGCTACAACTCCCACACCTGGCTGCTGCAGCTCGACTCCGGGCGCCACGTGCTCAAGGCGGTACCGCGCGATCAGGGCGTGAAGTTCGCTTCGGGGTTGGAGGCCGCACTGCTCATCGACGGCCAGGGCGTGCCCTCCGGTGCGCCGCTCCGCACGGTGGACGGGGCGGTCGCGGGGTACGCCGGCGAGTGGTGCTGGGCACTGCTCGACTACGTGGGGGGCACCCCGGCCGACCCCGCCGACCCGGAGCAGCTCGCTCTCGTGGGCCGGACCCTCGGCCGCATCCACACCGGACTGCGCGAACTGCCGCCGCTGCCCGGGGTGATGACGTGGGGCCGACTGGACTGGCTGCTGGTCGAGGAGCCGTTCCTGGAAGGACGGCCGTGGATCCAGCAGGCCATCCGGGAGTCCCTCGCCGCGCTGCCCGACGAGTTGACCGTGGGCATGATCCACTGCGATCCGCGGGTGACCGAGTTCCGTATCGATCAGGGGCGCGCGGGGATATTCGACTGGGGCGAGGCCATGTACGCCCCGCACGTCTTCGACCTCGCGACGACGCTGAGCTTCCTCGACGACGACGTCGATTCCAAGCCGTTCCTCAGCGGATATCTGACCGAATCCGTGATATCCGCCGAGGAACTCGCGTACATTCCCGCGGCGCTGAAACTCCGGGCCGGTATCGAGGCCTGGATCTACGCCAGGCGGCTGCATTTCGGGGTCGACCTCGGACAGCAGGGGGAACACACGAACGCGACCCTCATCGAGCGGGCGCGTACGAACATCGCCGCGGCGGAGCTCAAGGACCGTACGTCCTATCTGCCGTGACCGCCGTGGGCGCCCTCCTCATCGTGCCCGGGTGACCGGTCCCGCCGTGTCACGCAGGCCGTCACGGCACGGGCGATGCCGCTTCCGTGCCCGGCCGCGACGGGACGCAGCTCCAGGGTGAGGCCGGCGGACCGCGGCTCGGCCAGGAGCGCGCAGACCGTCGCGGCCGCGTCGGCGCGGCTGGTGTCGCCCGGCGGCGCGTCCGGCCCGGCCGGAGCCAGCCGGACGCGCCCGGTGGCCGGCGCGTCGGTCAGGCGTCCGGGCCGCAGGATCGTCACCTCCAGGCCGCAGCCCCGCAGGTGCTCCTCCGCGTCGAGCTTCGCCCGCAGGTAGGCGTCGCCGGTCTCCCGGTCGGCGCCGTCCGGCGGGCGGAGCGAGCTGACCATGACGCAGCGACGCACTCCCGCCCGCAGGCCCGCGGCCGCGAAGAGGGCGGCGGGGGAACGGGTCGCGCTGGCGCGACCCAGTGAGCCCGGACCGGTGCCGGTCCCGGCGGCCAGGACGAGTGCGTCGGCGCCGCGGGCGACGGCCGCGAGTTCGGCCTCCAGGGCCTCGGCACCGCGGTCGGGGACGAACAGGGCGGCTTCGGCCCCGGCCGCCTCGACCGGCCGCCGGTCCCGCGGATCGCGGATCAGCCCGACGGCCCGGCTGCCGCCCGCGACCAGCCGGGCGGCCAGGGCCAGGCCGAGCGGCGTGGTGGCCCCGAGGATGACGACTTCCCCCGGCGCCACGGCCGGGGGGAGTCCGGTGACGGCCCTCATGCTTCGCTCGGCACGGGGGCCGCCGCGCCGTCGCGTCCGGGACGGGCGGTGGGGCGGGTCGTGGGCAGGGTGGCGCCGAGGAGGCCGGCCAGGGCCGCGAACACGGCTCCGACACCGACGGCCGACGCGGGCCCGGCGAGGTCCAGCAGCCCGCCGGCGACGGGCAGCATGACGGCCGCTCCGCCGGTGGTGGCGGTGGCGAGCCAGCCGAACGCCTCCGCCCTGCGGTGCTCCGGGGACAGCGCGCCGACGCGGGAGTTGCTCACCGCGAGGGTGGGGGAGATCGCCGTGCCGCCGATCAGCAGCACGAGCGCGACCAGCCACCACGGCGTCGAGTCGAGCACCGGAGGCAGGAGCAGGGCCACCGCGGCCGTCCCCGCGGCGAGACCCGCGAGCCGCAGACCGAAGCGCGGCCGACCGCCCCGCCCGGCCACGACGAAGCCGCCCACCGCCGATCCGAGGGTCCAGACCGCGATGAGCGCCCCGGCGAGTTCGGGCCGACCCGCGGCCCGGCCCCAGGCGACCAGGGAGAGGTTGACGGAGAACAGCGAGGCCATGATCAGGAAGGCCACCAGCAGGGCGCGGGCGAGCACCGGGTCCGCGAGCAGGGTCCGCTCCCTGCCGGACTCGGCCGTGGCCCGTGCCGGGGCGCTGCTCAGCCCCGCGTGCCGGACGGCCAGGGCGAAGCCCAGTGCTCCCAGCACCGCCAGCAGGGCGCTGAGGCCCACGGCCGCCTCGGGGCCGGCCACCGAGACGACGACCGAGGCGAGCAGCGGCCCTCCCATGGCCACGATGTCCTGGCCGGTGGCCTCCAGCGCGTACAGGGATTCCAGCCGGGACCCCTCGGCGATGCGCGGCCAGGTGGCACGGCTGAGCTGCGAGACGGGCGGCAGCAGGAGCCCGGTGAGAGTGGCCAGCGCGGCGATCAGCGGCCAGGCCCGGGGCGGCAGCACGGCCGAGAGCGCGATCAGCGCCACCAGGCCCAGGCCGAAGCCGAGCCCGGTGACCACCAGCAGACGGGAGGCGGAGCTGCGGTCCGCGACCTTGCCGCGGACCGGTCCGGCGATCGCCTGGCCGACGGCCAGTGCGCCGGTGATCACGCCGACCTCCGCGTACGAGCCGGTCCACTCCACGACGAGGAAGGACAGGGCCACCGGCAGCCCGCTGAGATGAAGTCGGCCGAGGAGCGACAGCGCCAGCAGGGGTTTGGCGAACGGGATGGCGACGACGGCGCGGACTCGCTGGGTCATGGACACGGGTCAGCTCCCCTCTGCGGTCGCGGCGCCGAGCGGCTCCGCGGTGTGCGGGTCCGTCCGTCCGTGCAGCGGCGAGCCCTGCGGCCCGGCCACGGCGGGCGGGGCCTGCGGGGTGAAGGACGCCACCCGGTCGAGGAGCGCGGCGGCGACCTCGCGCGGGCGGTCGCCGAAGTAGAAGTGGCCCCCCGGGAAGCTTCGCAGGGAGAACTCCCCGCTCGTGTGGACCTGCCAGGCGGCGGCCTCCTCCTCGGTCACCCGGGGGTCGTCCTCGCCGGTGAGGACCGCCACCGGGCAGCGCAGCGCGGGGCCCGGCCGGTAGGTGTAACCGGAGACCACGCGGTAGTCGGTGCGCATCACGGACACCACGAGCTCCCGGAGCTCCGCGTCGTCCAGCACGCTCGGATCGGTGCCGCTGAGGGTGCGCAGCTCCGCGAGGATCGCGTCATCGGTCATGGGCAGCGAGCGGTCGCCGCGCCGCGCCGCCGGCGCGGCGCGGCCCGAGACGACGAGGCCGAGCGGTTCGCGGCCGGGCAGCGCCTCCAGGCGGCGCGCCACCTCGAAGGCGAGCAGCGCGCCCATACTGTGCCCGAAGAGCACCAGCGGCCGGTCCGACCACGCCCGGAGCTCGTCGAGGACGAGGCCGACGAGGGCCTCGGCGTCCTCGACCGGGGGCTCGAAGCGCCGGTCCTGCCTGCCCGGGTATTGGATGCCGAGCATCTCCACGGTGGAGGGCAGTGCCGCGGACAGCCAGTAGTAGCTGGAGGCGGAACCTCCGGCGTGCGGGAAGCACACCACCCGGACCTCGCTCGCGGAGGAGGGGTGGTAGCGGCGTATCCAGAGGTCTTCTCGCGGGGGCGCCTGGGTCATCGGGTGAGGCTCCTGTCGGGGACGGGGTGGTGGCTGGGTGTGCTGAGATCCCGGGCGGTCGGCCCGGCGGCCGGGTCCAGGCCGCGGATCCCGCCCGGAAGCGCCGCCAGGTCCGTGCGCCGGTCGATGCGCAGCTTGCGGAAGATGCGGGTCAGGTGCTGCTCGACCGTGCTCGGGGTGACGCACAGGCAATGGGCGATCTCCCGGTTGGTGTATCCCTGGGCGGCGAGTCCGGCGACGCGGCGCTCGGCGTCGGTGAGCGTGGCGAGCGGGTCGGCGCCCGATCGGCCGCGCCGCGGCGGAGCGGGCTCGACGGCCGGGGCGGCGAGCCTGCGTCGCAGCCGCTCGGTCCCGCAGATGCGCGCGAGCTGTCGGGCCCGGCTGCGGACGGTGCGGGCGAGGGCGGGTTCGTCGAGGGCCTGGTAGGCGTCGCCGAGATCGGCCAGTACGCGGGCCAGTTCGAGCCGGTCGCCCTCGGTCTCCAGTAGGGAGGCGGCGGTGCGCAGCAGTTCGGTGCGCCGGTGTGCCTCCGCGGTCGCCGCCTTCAGCCGCAGGGCGGTGCCGCGGGCGCGCGACGTCGACGGTCCCGGCAGGGCCAGCTGCTCGTCGACCAGCGCCCGCGCCGCCTCGGGCCGGCCGAGCGCGAGGTGGGCCTCGGCGGCGTCCAGCCGCCACGGCAGGAGGCCGGGCAGTTCGACCCCCCAGCCGCGCGTGATCTCGCCGCAGGCCACGAAGTCCCCGAGGGCGGCCTGCTGACGTCCTGTCGCCAGGTAGTGGTGGCCGCGCGCACGCAGGTAGAACAGGCCGTAGGGAGTCTGCGTGAGGGCGGTCGGCAGCGGCAGCCGGAGCCATTCGGCCGCCGCGTCGTGGCGGTTCATCTCGGTCAGGGCGAGTACCAGGGTGCCCAGCGGATCGCCGACCGTCACGCCCCAGCTCTCCGGGGGCAGATGGTCGAGCGCCCAGGTCGCGTGGCGTTCGGCCCCCGGTATGTCGCCACGGCGCAGGGCGGCGTGCGCCCGTGCCGCGCAGAGCTGCGCCCGCCAGAGGGGGGTGGGCTGGGACTCGGCCTCCTGGGCGAGCGCCGTGAACCACGGGGCGCCGGTGTCGAGCCGGTCCGTGCTGCGCAGGGCGAGCAGGGCGATGTGCATGGGTTCCAGCGCGGTGCCGTCCAGTCGCAGGCCCTGCAGGATGCGCTCGGCGGCCGAGGCCGCGGCCGCCGGGTCGGCGTCGGCGGGCAGGGCGCGGAGGTCGGCGCAGGCGTGCACCCACGGGTGGGTGCCGGCGACGGTCTCGACGGCCGAGGGGGAGTCCGCTCCGGGATCCCCCTGGTTGAACATTCGCGGGTAGAGGTGGGCGAGCCACAGGTCCGTGACGGTCCGCTCCATGGTGGCGTTGCGGTCCTCCCCGGTGGCGCCCTCCAGTGCGCGCAGGACGTCGTGGACGTCCTCGACGCGTCCGTGCCATGCCAGCCGCCGGGCGAGGACGCTGGCGACGCGGTGGGGGAGACGCCCGTCGCGGACGGCGGTGACCAGGCCGTCGAGATGACGGCTGGCCAGGGAAGGGCCGGCCCACCACTTGAGGTCCACCAGGTAGGCGTCGACCACCGCGCTCTCCTGGTGGCAGCCGCGGCCCCGGTGGGCCAGCTCCAGGAAGGACCGGGCCGTGGCCTCCTGGTACTCCGACAGGGCCCGCGCCGCGGCCTCGCGGAGCACGGACACCGCCCAGGGCTCGGGGGCCGCGCCGGCGGCCAGCAGGTGGTGGGCGACATCGGTCGCCGCGGCGCCGGTCGCCCACAGGGTGCGGCTGGCGCTCAGGTGGACGTCGGGGCGCGTGTCGAACTCGGGATCGTCGAGGACGGCCTGCCGGACGTCGGGGCCGGCGAACCGGCCGTCGCGGAGCACACCGAGGCCGTGCAGTCCCTCGGCCGCCCGCCGGGCTGCGGCCACGTCGACGCCCAGCACCCTGGCGAGCAGCTCCGCCGGGGCGTCCTGGCCGTGCACGCCGAGCACGGCCAGGGCACGGGCCGCCGCGGAGAGGAGCGGCGCGTCCGCGCCACGGAGGGCGGCCAGCGCCTCGACGGCGTGGAGGGTGCCAGGATCCCTCCCGCCCCCGCCACCGGCATCCGGGGGCGGTCCGGAGGGCCCGGAGGACTGTGCGGTCGTGCGGTCGTGCGGCGATGCGTGCGTCATCGACTTCCTAGAAGGTGCATGAGGGTTCCCCGGAGCCTGCACGTGGGCCCCCGGCACCGGTGCAGGCTGACGACCCGTCCATGGGGCTGGCCGGGGCCTCCGCGGATCGGGACGGTGATGTCACGTCAGTGTCCGGCGCGGGACGACTCGTCGGCATCTGTCGCATGACCTGCATTTGACCTGCGCACGACGTGATTGCTCACGGTCACAGGGCGTCGGTCCATCGCGACGAGGCGGCGGGCGACGTCCGAGAACACCGGCACGCTGCCCGAGGCATACGGTCTCGGTGGTGGGTGGCGGTTTCCTCCGGCGCCGGGGTGATCAGGTCCTCATCTGCCGGGATGCGCCGGCGCCGGAGCCGTGTGGGGGAGTGGCTCCGGCGCCGGCGGGTGGGACCCGGCCGCGCTGTGGCCGGGTCCCACCCGCCGCGGCCTTCGCGGAAGGTCGTCGCCGCGTCGGACGGGTTATCGGGAAATCCCGTGCGGCTGGATAAGCCGTGCTCGGGCAGGATGTTCAACGGAATTGTCCTGCGGGAGATATCGGCGATCTGTCGGATGTGAATGCACGGACAATGGCGCCGTTCTGTCGATCAGGCGCCGAGATTGACGCGGTTTGGCGCGTTCAGGGCTTCCATGATCCGCGCCACCCGACGTCTGACCGTCCGAACGCTGATGTCGAGGTGGCGGGCGATCGCCTCGTCGCTGGGACGGGTTGCCAGCAGGGCGAGTAGTTCCAGGTCTTCGTCGGAGAGCCGCCCGGACTCCTCGATGTTGGCCATGCATCCCCCACAACTAATCTGCTGCCACTTGAAAGTGTCTTATCGCGCTATTGGTCAAATCTTTTCCAAGCCTTTGCATGGTATCACGATCGAGAGTTCGAGCGGAGGGTCGAGGGCTACTCCGGCAGCCGCAATGCCGTCACAACCTCGGATGCTTCCAGTGAAAGGCCGGAATGCTGGGCGACTTTCTGCAGGGCCTCCCGCATCAGTTCCCGTCGGGCCTGGTCGACTTTCCGCCAGGAGCCGAGAGATCCGGCCAGCCGGGCCGATACCTGCGGGTTGACCTCATCCACGCGGAGGATCTGTTCAGCGGCGAATCGGTAGCCGGAGCCGTCGGCGGCATGGAAGTGCCGGGGGTTCTCGAAGCAGAAGGTGAGGACGAGGGCGGCCACCCGATTGGGAGTCGCCCAGGAGAACGCCGGATGCCCGGTCAGCTCCCGCACCCGGGCCAGGGTGTCGGCGGTGGAGCTCCTGGCCACCGTGGCGAACCACTTGTCCATCACCAGCGGGTGCTCACCCCACTCCGCGGCGAACTCCGCCATGACCTGGCGGCCGTCCGGGCCGTCGGCCAGGGCGGTGAGGGCCGCCAACCGGTCGGTCATGTTGTCCGCGTCCCGGTACTGGCGCAGGGCCAGCTCCCGCACTTCGTCGGTCCCCAGGGCGGCCAGGTAGTCGAGACACGTGTTGCGTAGGCTCCGTCGGGCGATCTGCTCGGCGTTGAAGCGGTAGTCGTGGTCGCCGAGCCGGCGGTAACAGGTCAGCAGGGGCTCGTACAGGCTGTTCGCCAGCTCTCTGCGGGTGGTCCGGAGCACGTCCGCCAGCTGTACCGGGTCGATCTCGTCCAGCTGGTTGAACAGGGTTTCGTAGCTCGGTAGTTGGAGCATGAGCGCGGCATCGGCGACCCCGGGGGCCAGCAGCTTCTTGCGAAGTGGTAAAGCAGTACCTTGTGGGTCGTGCCCGCCGCCTTCGCTGCGCGCCGCAGCGAGAAGCCGACCAAGCCGTGCTCGGCGATGTCGGCCGTGACCAGCTCCAACAACCCTTGGTGGCGCGCCCGCCCGCGCGGGGTGCGGGCCGAACGGCGGTAGCCCCGGCGCGCGGCAGTCTGCTCCGGCTCGTCCGGCTCGTCCGGCTCGGCGTTGACGAGATCGTTTCGCATGCCACTAGCTTCCTGGATCAGGCCACGCCCCCACCACCGTGCCGAATCCGGGCCGGCCCTGTGGGCGTCGAGGGCGCTGCGACACATCACACGGGGAAGCCGTTCCGGGGCGCGCCACCCGTACAGGCCTGAGGGGGAGCGCCTGGCCGTCGCGCCGGCCGGTAGGGCAGTCATATGCGGGTCCCGCGGTCAACTCCTTGGAAACCAAACGCCCTTCGCGGTGAGATGGGACAGGATGACGGGGGTGACGGTGAAATTCCCCTGTGTGTGCTGTGGCCGTCTGACCATGGGCGAGCCGCCCGGCTCGTATGAGATCTGCCCGGTGTGTTTCTGGGAAGACGACGCTGTTCAGCTTCGCTGGCCGGCCTACCCAGGCGGAGCAAACCGACCTTCGCTGATCGAGGCCCAGGAGAATTACCAGGCCTTCGGAGCTTGCGAAGAGCGGTCCGTGGAGCATGTCCGCCCGCCCCTGGACGACGAGCCGCAGGACCGGAGTTGGCGGCCCATCGACGCCGAGCGCGACCACTTCGAGCCCCAGGGCGTCCAGCTGGCCGCGTGGCCGGTCGATCGAACGGTTCTGTACTGGTGGCGCTATCGGGACACGGGTTTCTGGCGTCCCGCCGCCGGATGACCGTCACCCGGCCTGGTCGTCGAGTCGGGCCAGGAGGCCGTCGAGGATCTGCTCGCCGGCGACCTGGCCCTTGACCGGTCCTGCTGCCCTCGCCGTGCGGCCGGGTCCGCGGGGTGTGGTGGTCAGCTCAGGGTGCGGACCGCGGCGGCGTCGTAAGGACGCAGGTCGGTGAAGCGGCCGGAGAGGACCTTGACGGCCCACTGCGGGTCCTGGAGGAGGGCGCGGCCGACGGCGACCAGGTCGAACTCGTCGCGTTCCAGCCGGTCGAGCAGGTTGTCGATGCCCTGGACCGGGGCGCCCTCGCCCATGAAGGCGCGGACGAAGTCGCCGTCGAGGCCGACCGAGCCGACGGTGATGGCGGGGCGGCCGGTGAGCTTCCTGGTCCAGCCGGCCAGGTTGAGGTCCGAGCCGTCGAACTCCGGCACCCAGTAGCGGCGGGTCGAGGCGTGGAAGGCATCGACGCCGGCTTCGGCGAGCGGGGCGAGGATCGCCTCCAGTTCCTGAGGGGTCTCGGCCAGGCGGGCGTCGTAGTTCTCCGACTTCCACTGCGAGTAGCGGAAGATCACGGGGAATTCCGCGGAGACGGCCTCACGCACCGCGGCGACGAGCTCGGCCGTGAACTTCGTCCGGGCGACCGGGTCGCCACCGTAGGCGTCGGTGCGACGGTTGGTGCCCGCCCACAGGAACTGGTCGAGGAGGTAGCCATGGGCGCCATGCAGCTCGACGCCGTCGAAGCCGATCCGCTCCGCGGCCGCGGCGGCCTCGGCGAACGCGCCGATGACGGCGTCCAGGTCGGTCCGGGTCATCGCTCGCCCGGTTCCCTCGGTGCCGTCCAGCCGGACGCCGGACGGGCCGACGGCGGGGGCGTCGGCGAACGGCGGGTCGCCCTGCTTGCGCACCATGCCGATGTGCCAGAGCTGCGGCACGATGGTGCCGCCCGCCGCGTGGACGTCTTCGGCGACGCGGGCCCACCCGGCCAGCTGTTCTTCGCCATGGAAGCGCGGGATGTCGTCGCTCTGGCCGGCGGACTCGTGGCCGACGTACGTTCCCTCGGTGACGATCAGGCCGACGCCTGCGGCGGCGCGGCGGGCGTAGTACGAGCGCACGTCCTCGCCGGGCACGCCACCCGGGGAGAACCTGCGCGTCATCGGGGCCATCACGATGCGGTTGGGCACGGTCAGCCCGTTGATCGTGACGGGCCGGGACAGGATCTCGGCCGCGCGGGAGGTGGAGGGCTCGGTGACGGTCATGGGGATTCCTCGGGGATAGCGGTGGTGTGCGCCAGGCGGAAACGGTTGCCCGTGCCAACCACCTCGGCAGCCTGCGCATTTCGCCGGCCATGCGAAACCCGCTGTGATCCACGCCACTGCACGCCGGCGGGGAGGGGCGTCTCTCCACCTGATTCCGCCGAGGAAGCCCGGGGCTTCAGGACCTCGACCCCGTCGATCGCCTCCGCGTTCTCCATCCGGCCAGGCCGAGGAGGTGCGATGCCGGTGTAGCCGACCTTCCGTTGACACCCCGCTCGTCCAAGGACCTGCCGACGCGATCGCACCGACCGACCACCGGCTCAGCGGCCTCCCGCCTGACACTGAGACGGGTCTGGTGGATGCTCCTGCAATTTGTCTCGGGCGCTGGGTAGGGGTACTGTCTCCCAGTCGCCCGGCAGGGAGCACCGGACACGCATCTGCGCGGACGGTCCCGGGGCGGCCAATCCTCTGAAGCACCACTTCCGGTTCTCGCCGGTCGTTTTCGCATGCTTGCGTTGAGGCCTGGTGATTATTCGGCGTGTGCGTTTTATCGGGTTGCGGTCGGATTCGCTTTTCGGAGCGGGGGTCGGCTAGAGTCTGAAACGTCGGACGGGGTGTCAAGCCCTAGAAGACAGCGGCGAGTTGGATAAACGAAGCCCCGGAAACGGAGCGGAAAACGTCTGATAAGCTGGAAACACGAAAGAACGAAGCGCCCGGAGGGCCCGCTGGAAGGCGGTCCGAAGG
>NZ_JBIRFA010000085.1:0-14049 GCF_044327205.1 Kitasatospora sp. NPDC018058
AGACCCGCACCCTCTACGACGAGGCCACCGCCTGGTCACACCACGCAACCCTCCCAGCCACAGCTTGACACCGCTACGGCATGGGATGTCTGACACCAGATGAGCGGGAAGAGACGGCGGCAACGGTCGGCTGCGGGCGGTCGCGAGTGAGTTTCGCTCCGGGACGCGGTCGCGTCGGGGACGACGATGCGTCAGAGGTATCCCAGTGCGCCGAACAGCGTGAGCGCGGCCGCGTCCACACCCAGGATCACGCCGACGGTGATCACCTTGCTGCGGAGGCGCTTCATGTCGTGGACCCGGAAGCCGACGACGAAGAAGGGAAGGTAGCCCAGCAGCCAGATGAGCCAGGGGCAGGCAGCCTGCCACCAGCTCCAGTCCCAAGTCAGCGCGCCTGCCTGGTGTAGGAGAAGCTCTACTGCGACGCAGAGCGCGGAGTTGACTCCCGCGAGCAGCCAGCGGTTGGGTATCCCCAGGATGCGCAGGGCGGGATCGCGCGGGAGCATCTTCGCGGCCGCGACTCCCATGATCGCGAACATGAAGCAGATCTCGATGTTCAGCCCGATCAGGATCTGATAGGCCGTCCGCCCGACGGCTCCCCATACGGGCGCGCGGCCGGTGAGGTGGAACACCAGCGAGTTCCAGATCTCGTTGAACCAGTCCATGCCCCAGAACGCCAGCCCGGCGAGGAGGACGTTCCAGTCCCGTCGCTGGATCTCCGATGCATAGACGTAGATCACCACAAGGAGCAGGGGGATCACGTACCACTGGAACTGGCTGGGATCACGCAGGTGTGTCAACGCCTCATGGGCATGCTCGGTCACTACCGCCCCCCTCTGCTACTGGTCAGTAGCGGAGTATGGCGGGTGCGGTGGTGTCCGTCCATACCCGCGCAGGCAACCCCACCCCCGAGGCCGCTGCCACCCGCGACTTCGAACGCGCAGTCTCCGAGCTGACCGCGGTCAACCCCCTCACCGGCACCACCGACTCGCCGACCACACTCACCCGGCCCGGCGTCCTGCGGCAGTGCCACTGCCAGGACGGCCTCAGCGAGCGTCGCTGGTGGTTCGCTGTTCGCTGGTGCTGACCGGCGCGGGTGCCTTGCCCGGCGGCATCGGCGGCGCCGCCACCATGACGTACGGGACGTAGGTCAGGTGCGAGCCGATGCGCAGTTCGCCGCTGGTACGGATCGACTGCGGCAGTCGGGCCCGCAGGGCGGTCGGTGAGTTGTCGGGAGCCGGGGCGGCGGCGCAGCTGCTGGCCAGCAGGCCGCAGAGGCCGGTGGCGGCCAGGGCCGCACGGCCGGCGGGGGTTCGGGGCATGGGTGCTGTCTCCGGAAGCGGGGAGAGGATGGGAGGAACCGCCCGGGACCTTGCGGGTCGGGCGGCTGGTGGAGATGCCGCGGCGGTGGGCGGGGAAGTCCCGCCCACCGCTGCGTGGTGGGGTCCGCCGCGGGCGAGCCTGTCGGCCTGGTGGATGAGGTCCTCGGCCTGCCGGGCGAGGTCGCGGGCGGTGGCCGGGGGAATGCGGCCGGTGCCGGAGGCGGCGTCGTCCAGGAGGATGCCGATCCGGCGGGCGAGCCGGTCGCGCTGGTCGCCGAGGGCGGCGAGCCGGGCGCCGGTGTCGCGGTAGGCGGTGTAGCCCGGGGTGTCGGAGGCAGTGGCGCGGGTGGCGCCGGACAGCGTGGCCGAGGCGAACTCTCCTACTCCGCCGTTGAGTTGCTTGTAGGCGGTGGCCAGTCGCCGGTTGTCGTCCTGGTCGGCAGCGTGCAGGCCCTTCGGGAGTGCGCAGGGGGTGAGGAACTCGGTCAGGGCGCGGCCGTCGTGGGCGTAGACGTCGTGCAGGCCGAGCAGGGCGAGCATGGTGGGGCGGATGTCGGTGTCGTGGGACCAGACCGTGCCGGTGGCGCCGAGGCGCTTGACACCGGGGCCGGCCAGGCCGAGCCAGGTGGTGTTGATGTCGGGCGCGAAGTCGCCGTGGTTCCACGCCTCCTCCGCGTTCAGGCCCACGCAGGGGGTCGCGCAGTTCGCGGCGCCGGCGACGGCGAGGTAGTTCGGGTCGAGGAAGTCGGTGAAGGTGGCGGTGCGCAGGGGGTCGCCGGTGACCATGTGGAGGATCTTCATCTCGGTGCGGTCGGCGAGTTGGTGGCTGCTCGGTTCGGTGGTGCCGGTGATCGGGTTGACCGCGGTCAGCTTGGAGACGGCGCGTTCGAATTCGCGGGTGGTGGCGGTGTCGGGGGCGGGGTCGCCGTCGAGGTAGAAGCTCGGGGCGGACTCGGACTTCAGCTGGAAGGGGGTGGTGAGGTGCTGCTGGGTGGCGAGCAGTCCGTGGACGTTGGCGGTGATCTCGCCGATCTGCCGGTAGCTGCACGGGGTGGTGACGCCGTCGCAGTCGGCCGGGCTGGGCTTGCCGCCCACGAAGTGGTCGTTCTCGTCGGAGGTGACGACGAAGAGGCTGTTGGCGGGGGTGATGCCGTCCTTGGCCAGGCGCTGGAAGAACCCGTCGAAGGCCTGGTCGTAGGCCTTGAGTTGGGCGACGTATCCGGCTTCGCCGGGGCCGAAGGCGCTGCCGCCGGGGTAGCGGTCGTGGGCGTCGGAGATGTAGCCGTAGGTGACCGGCACGCCGGCTTCCTGCATGGTGGCGAGGTAGCCGAGGGTGTTGGCGGCGGACGTCGAGTCGAAGCCGGGGAAGCCGGGGTTGCCGGCCTTGTCCGTCAGGCTTGTAGTACCGGTAGGAGTTGGACACCGGTTGCCCGTGGTTGCCGCCGTACAGGCCGGTCAGCTGGGTGAGGATGTCGTTGCCGGTGTGGGCGATCAGCGGGCTGTGGTGTGCGGTGTCGAGAGTGCCGTTGTGCTCCAGGAAGTCGAGCAGGTGGGGCATCTGCTCAAGGTCGGAGGGCACGTTCGGGTTGTCCCGGGTGAAGTGGACGTTGTCGACCCTCGCAAAGCGGCGCGGCCGGACAGGCGGTCGGGCCGGGAGAACCGTGCACGGGACGTCCGGACGGCGGCCGAGTCACGTGGCGCTGGGCTGTCGCAGGCGCTCCCGTAGCCGAGGTTGAGATGGGGCGCTGACGACCCTCGGCCAGGGCGCGCGGCTGGTCGGTGAGTCACCTGGGGCGGGCGGTCGCGATCGCCCCCCCGGGGGGGCGGCCACCACGTAGGCGTACGGCTTGTCGATCTCTCGTGGGGTGGGGTTCATCGGACCGTCCTCAATGGTTTCTGTACATGCGGAAATCGCATGCCGCACGGACGTGGAGCTCGGGGCTCGCCGGGGGTGAGTCGACAGAGTCCTTCGGGCGTCGACTGTTTGCGACAGTGCTCGTTGGCTGCGCCTTGTGCCCGGTGGGCGGGTGGGGTCGCGGCTCTCCGGAATCGCCTGCTCATGAGAGCAGTGGTTTGTTTCGGCGAGTTTGACTGATTGTCACAGCTGATGGAGCGGCTGTCAGGTGTGGTGGAAGGTACATCTCGACGTGGCCGTGTGGTCCGACCAAGTGGTGGATCGTACAGTGGCCCGGATCACTGGCTCGGCCTCTAAAGTCTCCACATCCGGATGTCGGCACCCGTGCACCAGGCGGGATCAACGCCCCCGGCGACATTCGTCTCCCTTCTTCATCCTGGCGCCGCTGCTGCCGCCGGGAGCTTCCCGTCGTCGCGCCTGACTCGGTGCGACGCTGTCCGCGTACAACGGAGGTTCCGATGCACTCGCAGAGCGAGTCAGAGAACGCCAACCCCGGCCCCGCGCGGGCCCATCCCGTCGACGAGGTGCCGCCCGTACCGCGGCTGGCGCTCCTCGGTCTCCAGCACGTCGTCATCATGTACGCAGGCGCTGTCGCCGTCCCGTTCATCGTGGGCAGCGCCCTCAAACTCGACCTGCGCACGATCGCGCTGCTGGTCAACGCGGACCTGCTGGTCGCCGGCATCGCGACGGTCATTCAGGCGGTGGGCGTCTCCCGCGTCCTCGGTGTCCGGCTGCCGGTGGTGGCCGGCGCCACCTTCACGGTGGTCAGTCCGATGATCACCATCGCTGCCGGGCACGGACTGCCCACGGTGTACGGCGCGATGCTCGTGTCCGGCGTGTTCGGTCTGCTCATCGCGAAACCGTTCGCCAAGATGATCAAGTTCTTCCCGCCGCTGGTGGCGGGCACGGTCATCATGATCATCGGGCTCTCGCTGATCGGCCCGGGGGCGGGCATGATCGCCGGGCACGACACCTCGGCCGACGGCTACGGGAAGCTGTCGCACCTCGCGCTCGGCTTGGGCGTGATCGCGCTGATCGTGCTGTTCAGCCGGCTGCTGCGCGGCTTCCTGGGTCAGCTCGCGCCGCTGCTGGCGCTGGTCTTGGGTGCGCTGGCCTCGATCCCGCTGCACCTGTTCGACCTGGGCGGGGTTCGCTCTGCGGGCTGGTTCGGCATCGCCTCGCCGTTCCACTTCGGTGCGCCCCGGTTCGATGTGGCGGCGATCGTCTCGATGTGCATCGTGATGCTGGTGACCTATGCCGAGTCCACTGCGGACATGCTCGCGGTGGCCGAGATGACCGGCAAGGAGCTGACTGACGCCGACATCGCGCGCGGCCTCGCCACCGACGGCCTGTCCGCCGTGCTCGGCGGCTGCATGAACTCCTTCCCCGACACCGCGTACGCGGAGAACGTCGGCCTGGTGCAGATGACGGGGGTGCGCAGCCGGTGGGTGGTGGCGGTGGCGGGCTGCTTCCTGCTGGTGATGGGCCTGGTACCCAAAGTCGGTGCGCTGGTCGCGGCCGTCCCCGAGCCGGTGGTCGGCGGGGCTGCCGTGGTGATGTTCGCGATGGTTACCGCGGTCGGAGTACAGACGTTGAGGAAGGTCGAGTTCAACGGCAACCACAACCTCCTGATCGTCGCGGTCTCGCTCGGTGTGGGCCTGCTGCCGGCCGTTGCCACCGACCCGCACGGCAACGAGGTGTTCTTCAAGGACTTCCCCGCGTGGGCGCAGACCGTCCTCGGCAGCCCGATCACTTTGACGGCGATCCTCGCGTTCACCCTCAACCTGCTCTTCAACCACCTCCGGCTGCCGGCCTTCGGTTCCTCGGCGACCTTGGCCGCCCAGCCTGCCGCCGGCCCGGAGACGGAGCCGCCGGTGACGGGTTGTTCCCCGTCCTGCGCGCGGCAGGTCGCATTGTCCTCTCATACGTACTTCTGGGAGTGCCCGTATCCAGGCGTCTCCGCGGCGCGCGGCGGACGGTGTGGCTGCCGATAGATCACCGGGTCTACTGGACAGCGCGTCGGTACGGTCCTGGGGCGAACGACTTCACCTGCGTCGCCGACACCGCTACGCGACCGTCCTGATCGACGCCGCGACAGGTGAGCGGATCGACGTGCTGCCAGGCCGAGTCTCGACTCCGCGCATCCTCCGCGGACCGCCACGGCGGGCCCGTGGGTCCCAGCCTTGCCGCGTGTCCATCGCGTACGGGCGGGTACCCGCCGTCGATCCAGACTTTCCGCAGACCGGGATGGCTTTCGGCGGCCTGGGCCTGGTCGAGCAGGCGGGAGCACGCTGGAGACACGGCCAGAGGGCAGGTCCGTCGGTGCCGCCAGTGCGCGAGCTGCCCGAGAGCGGCGGGAAGGAGGCGGGCGGTGCACGTGGTCATCAGGGCGATCTCGCCGAGTCTGCTCCACGTGGTGGCCGCGATGCCCGTCTCCTCCTTGAGCTCGCGCTGCGCGGCGTCGAGCGGGTCCTCGCCCGGGTCGAGGCTGCCGCCGGGCGGGGTGAGGACCTCGCCGTGGACGTAGCTGCGGTAGCGGACCATGGCGATCCGGCCCTGGTCGTCCAGGGCATCGTCGTCGGGCGGCCGACCCTGTCGGGCAATCACGTCCGGTCGGCGTCGGGGGTGCGGGGGTGGCGCTGTCCGGGCAGTGGGGTGTTGCCGTACTGGCGGGCCTGGAGCAGGTAGGCGGTGCGGTAGCTGCCGCTCCCGGGCCGGTCCGGGTCCGGCTTGTTGTCCATGAGCTGGTCGTGGGTGCCTTGTTCGACGAGCTCGCCGCCGTCGAGGACGTAGATCAGGTCGGCGGCGGCGCTGGCGGCCAAGCGGTGGGTGATCAGGACCACCGTCATGCCCTGTGCGGCCAGTGAGCGGATGCGGTCGAAGGCGGCGATCTCGGCGGCCGGGTCGAGCGCGGAGGTCGGCTCGTCGGCGATCACCAGGTGCGGGGGCCTCGCGCCGGGGCCGATGGTGGAGAACCTGAAGGCGGAGCGGGCGGTTCCGATCCTCTGCCACTGGCCGCCGGACAGCTCGACGCCTCCGGTGAAGCCCTTGGCCGCCATGGTGTCCCAGCCGTTCGGCTGCTCGCTCAGCAGGGGTTGGAGACCGGCGAAGTCGGCCGCGCCCTGGAGGGCCTGGCCGTCCTCGGCGTGTTCGGGGCGCCCGGCCGTGGTGTTGGCCCGGATGGTGAAGGGCCAGCGGACGAAGTCCTGGGCGAACAGGACGCAGGAGGCGAACAGCCGGCGGCGGTCGGCGGTGCGGGTGTCCACGTCGTCCCACAGGATCCGGCCCTCGTCGGGCTGGTAGAGGCCGACGAGGAGCTTGGCGAGGGTGCTCTTGCCGGCGCCGTTGACGCCGACCAGGGCCACGACCTTGCCGCGGGGGATCACCAGGGACACGCCGCTCAGGGACGGCGAGGTGCGGCCGGGGTAGGTGAACGTCACCTTCTCCAGGCGGATCTCGGCGGGCCGCTGCGGCAGGTCCGCACCCCCGGCGGGGATGGCCCGCTCGCCGGCGGCCGTACCGAGCCGCTCGAGGTCCCGCACGTACAGCGACTCCTCGAACATGCGGTTCACGCCGGTCAACAGGGTCCCGACGGTCGCCGCGCCGCTGCGGATGCCGACGATGACGGTGACCGCACCGGCCATCGGCAGCCGGTGGGCGAGCACGAGCCAGCCCAGGAGCGCGAAGGTGGCCAGCGAGGCGGCGCCGGACGCCGCGGAGGCGCCGGCCGAGGTCGCGGCCGCCGCCCCGGCCAGGCGCCGGCGCTCCCGCTCGGAGGTGCGCGCCATCTCCTCGTAGCACTCCAGCAGCCACCGGCCCACCCCGTGCACCCGCAACTCGGCCGCGTTCTGCGGGGCAGTGACCTGCTGACAGATCAAGTTGGAGGCGCGGGCGTGCTGAAGCCAGGCCATCACCGAGGCGTGCCGGCGCCGGGCGGTGCGCACCGCGCCCCAGGCCCGGGGCAGCGCGATCAGCACCAGCATCGGCAGCAGTGCCACGTTCAGCGACAGGATCACCCCGGCGGTCGCCGTCATGGTCAGCACGGCACCCAACACGGAAACGGCCTCGCTGATCAGGCGCCGGACCGAGTCCGCTCCGAACCGCGCACTCTCCAGGGTCCGCGCGAACTCCGCGTCCTCCAGGGCGGCGAGCTCGACCGAGTCGGCGTGCCGCAGCAGCGTCGGGTGGTGATCCGCTCGACCTGGGGCTCCAGGACCGCCGCCGCCCACGTGGAGGCCGACGACAGCCAGCTCGCCGCGCCGGTCGCCGCACCCGCGACCAGCAGCGGAACCAGCGCGCGGTGCAGACTCCGCGTGGCGCTACCGCCGGCCAGCAGCTCGGCCAGCACCCGGTTGGTCGCCACCAGCGCGACCGCGGCGAAGGCGGCGCGGCCGACCTCGGCGCACACCACGCCGACCAGGGCCCGCCGATCGGCCCGCCAGGCCAGGCGCCAGGCAAGGACCAGCATGGCCGGGATCTGCCGGGCGACGCGGCGCAGCGTGGCGTCAGCGGTGACGCTCTCGTGCTGGGTGAACCCGAAGTCATAGCCGAACCTGGCCCCGAACAGGCGGACCCCGGACGCCGCGGTCGGCGGCTGACTCGCCGACCGCGTGTACGAACCGGTACGGGATCCGGACCGGCAACCCTGCGCGTTCTGGCCGTCAACGGCAAGACCGCCCGCGACCCCCGTCGCCCACGCGTCACCTTCGGCATCACGTGATCGAACCGGACCGCTCGAACGCCGCCGCCCCGGTGCACCGGGCTGCCTAGCCCGCCAGCCGGGCGATGTCATCGGCGATACCACCCAAGGGCCCGACCGTGCCGATCGAACGGAACCAGTCCCACAACTCGACCGCGTGGTAAAGCCGGTAGAGTTCGAGCCGCTCGACGGCGTCGGCGGGAAGCGGCCCGTAGCCTTCGAACAGCGCGCTGCGTTCCGGCTCGCCGCGGCCGAGGGAGTAGTAGTCGGTCTTGGCCAGGTCGATCAGCGGGTCTGCGGCGATCGCGTTTTCGACGTCGATCACGCCGGTCACCTCCCAGCCGCCCGGACGCCGTGCGACGAGCACGTTGCCCTCATGCAGGTCGTTGTGGCAGAGCACGGCGGTCTCGCAGTTGTCGAACAGCGCCCCGTCACGCTCGACCCGCCGCGCGACCGCGTCGTGCAGCCGGCCGTCGCCGCCCAGCACCTTGAACTCCGTGAGCTTCTTGGCGAACTGGCGCCGCATGTAGCTCCCGTTGTCGAAGCGCGGATCGAGGATGCGGTCGGTCACATACCCGTAGGCCTCCTGGCCGATCTGATGAATCGTGGCCAAGGCGGCGCCCATCTCCCGGTAGAACGACCGGATTCGTGCCGGGTCCAGATCCTTCGACGCCTCAGACAACGGACGCCCCTCAAGCAGGCTCAGGACCGTGACGGCCCGGCCTCCAGGCCCTCCGCCCGGCGTGTGGTGCAGCACGCTCGGCACCGGCAGGGATCCAAGGCTCGCGAGCATCCGATAGACGCGAACCTCCTTTGCCTGCTTCCACGCCCACTCGGGCGCATACACCTTGAAGATCGCGCAGTGGGCAGGGTCGGCACAGCGCATCTCGTACACCGCGCTCAACTGGCCGCCCGTACGCGGCACCACTTCGATCACCTCGGCGTCGGGGAACACCTCCCGCAACAGCCCTTCGGCCCACACGGTCCCGGGAGGCGACTGATCCGGCTGCGACATGCGTAGACCATATGCACCGAGGTGCACCACGGCAATCGATTGTCACGCGCTCTCCGCCGACAGACCCGGGCCCGTCCCACCGCCTGAACCGGTCCTGGGGGAATCGCACGGCGCCACAGATACGGGGGCGGGACTCGGCGGCCCCGACGGGCGCCCCCGCCCCCGCTCGCCGCCTTCGGTATCACGTGATCAGGCCGGGAAGGTCGCTCGAACGACCCCGCTCTGGTAACCCGGCAGGTGCACGCGCGGGTCGGCCGCGGCCCGGACGCCCCTCATGGCGATTCGGCCGAGCTCGATCGCCTCAGTGGCAAACGCCTGGGGCACCCGTTACACCGCGACCGGCAAGACGATCTGGGCCGAACAGGCCGTGCAGCCTGCGGAATCCCCGTTTGAAGCCCAGATGTCGGTACCCGGCCTCTGCCCTGCCGCGTGGAACGTCCTGCCGTCAGTCCACCGCGACCCGCGCAAGCGGTTGATCGGGGCGCATCCCGATACGACCCGATACGACCGGGCCACAACGGTCTGCCGGGTTCTTGGGCTTTATGGCGAGTGTGGTGTCCGGCGGGCAAGAAGTCTCGCCGTTGGTGCTCCGCCGGACACGATCGGCGAGGTTCGGGTCGCTGCTGTCGTGTCAGACCCGTTCGAGCCACCACTTCTGGGCGTAGGTGCCGTTGGAGGTCCACTGCTGGACGTTCGCCCCGTCACGGGCGCAGGCGTCGGAGACGTCTCACTCGCCTCGCCGTGATGAGCGGGGCGTCGGAGCGATCCTCACCCGCAATACCGGTTTGCCGCACTACGGATGGACAGCACGCGGCAACCGCGCCGACCTCCACTGAGCCTGGATGGGCATAGAAGCTGTTGTGGTTCCGATCTGGAGCGCAGTGCGTTGAACGGAAGTCCTGATCGGGTGGTCGCCGGCCGTCGGGAGTTCTCCCCGTCCTGTGCCCGGACGCGACGGCTTGTGATCTTCATCAAGGGCCTGGTCCGGCAGATGGGTGTTTGCTGGAGATATGTCGGTGATCGTCGGTACCTCGGGTTGGCAGTACGACGACTGGCGCGGGGTGCTCTATCGGGAAGGGACACCCAAGCGACGCTGGCTGGAGGAGTATGCCGAGCGGTTCGCCACGGTGGAGAGCAATGCCGCCTTCTACCGTTTGCCCTCGCCGGACACCTTCGCCGACTGGCGCGCCCGTACCCCAGAGGGTTTCGTGTTCGCGGTGAAGGCCAGCCGCTACCTCACCCACATCAAGCGCCTGCACGAGCCGGCCGAGCCGGTCCAGCGGCTGCTTGCGGCGGCGCAGGGGCTCGGGGAGCGGCTCGGCCCGGTGCTGCTCCAGCTGCCGCCCACGCTGCACGCGGATGCCGAGCTGCTGGACGGCTGTCTGGCCGCCTTCCCGGCGGGCGTGCGGGTCGCCGTCGAGCCGCGGCATCCGTCCTGGTGGACGCCGGAGATCCGTGCGGTGCTGACCGGCCGGGCGGCCGCACTGTGCTGGGCGGACCGGGAGTCACGCCCGGTCACCCCGCTGTGGCGGACCTGCGAATGGGGTTATCTGCGCTGCCACGCCGGTCGGGCCCGGCCCTGGCCCCGGTACGGGCGGCAGGCGCTGGCCGGCTGGGTGGGCCGAATCGCCGACAGCTGGGCGGACTCGGCCGAGGTTTACGTGTACTTTAACAACGACCTGGGCGGTGCGGCGGTGCTCGACGCGAGGGCGTTCGCGGCCGCCGCCGCGCGGGCGGGCCGTACCGTGACCCGGACACCGTAGGGAGTGGGCGATGATCCGCAGCCGAGTGATCGTCTCCGGCGAGGTGCAGGGGGTCTTCTACCGCGACACCTGCCGTCACGAAGCAACCGCGCAGGGCGTGCGAGGCTGGGTGCGGAACCTGCCGGACGGCACCGTCGAGGCCGTGTTCGAGGGGAGCCCGGCCGCCGTCCAGCGGCTGGTCGAGTGGACCAGGCAGGGGCCGCCACTGGCCATCGTGGACCGGGTCCTGGTCTGGGAAGAACAACCCGAGGGCCTGACGGGCTTCGAGATCCGGGCAACGCCCTGGCACGGCTAGGAGCCCTCCGGAAGTTGGAGATCAATCGCTTCGGCGACGCGCCCGAGGCAAGCAGTCGTCGCACGGCGTTCGTGATCAGCGGCCACTCCGCCGACTGCGGATCGATGAGGTCGAAGTGCGCGCCTCGTTCGGGCACGCTCGGTGACCGGGTCAGATGACGACGGGCTTCTGCGTGCTCCGTATCACGCGGTGGCGGCGCGACCAAGTCACCCGCTCCACCGATATTTGGGCTCCGTCAAATCCGGTTGGTCACACAGGAGGAGCCCGTGCCTGACCAGTTCATGAGTGTCAAACAGGCTGCCGAGTACCTGAACATGTCCACGGCGGGGGTGTATCGGGATGCGCCTCGGGTGGGGCTTGTTCCTTACCGGTTCGGCAGTGGGAGGAACGCGAAGCTTCAGTTCAAGGTGTCGGAGGTGCAGGCGCGGGTGAGGCAGCAGCGGCTGTCTGGTGAGTGAGCCTGTGACGGTAGTGAGGGGTCTGTCGTGAGAGCAGGCCCCTCACTCGTTCACACCCCACGCTCATGCAGGTCTAGACCTTTAGGTCTAGACCTGCATGAGCGTGATGGTGCGGGCGGGTCAGCTTGGCGGGATGTTGACCGGTCGAGATCGGAGTGCCTGCGGCCTGGTCGTGGCGTGCAGTGCATCCTGATGTGGCGCGTGTTGGCCGCTGCTGAATTTGCAGGTCGGGCCACGGCCCTGGTGGTCCGGGCGTGTAGATTGGCTGCGAACTCACCTGGGATTGGCGATTGGTCATCCAAAGCGGTTTTGCAGGGACGCGGCCCCCATCGGACTACTGTGCGAGCTGGCCGCCACCCTGGCCCGGCTGCTCGGCCGCACGCAGAAGTAGTCTGCATCTTGCGGTGATTGGAACGGGGGGAGTGGCCGAGACTCGGGCTACCTGCTGACGGCCTCGTCCTGCTCTGGCGGCTGCGCTCACTGCGCACCCGCGACCGCTCGGGCGCGGGTTGGGGGAGGCGGAATTGGTGGCCTCGCGGGACGCCGCTGGCTACAGATCACGGCGTGGCTACCCGGGTCTGTGTTCCGGACTGTGCGCGAGGCGGCGTGGTGTCAGTGGCTCCGACTGTCTTGGCCCGCACATCTGTGTCGCGAGCGTTGAAGGTTCATCGGGGAGCTGGAGGGTAGCGCTGGGCTGAGGCAGGCGCACCGCCCCATCAGCCGTCCGTGGCGCCAGCTGTTCTCAGGGTCCTCGCTCTCGTGAAGAGCTCCAAGGCTCCGGCTGATCAAGAGGTGGCCCTGGGAACGGCTCGAACCACGGCACGCTACGGCGGCCGAGTCCCAAGCGGCAGGGGCCGGGCTGAAGGTCCCGGCCTTCGGGACCCGTTCGGTCCTTCGCAACTTCGCCGGCAGTGCCGATGGTTGAGACCAACGAGAACGCGAAGGAGAAGGCACGTGAGCGAGAAGACCGGACCGGAGCAGCGGATCGTGGTCGGTGTCGACGGATCGCCGGCATCGGTTGACGCACTCCGGTGGGCCGTCGGCCAGGCCCGCATGCAGGGCGCCGTGGTGGAGGCCCTGATCGCTTGGCAGCACCCGGTGGCCACCGGATGGACGGTGCCGATCGAGGCCTACGAGGACCTTCCGGGCATCGCGCGGAAGGTCCTCGACGACAGCGTCAGGGAGGTGACCGGTTCCGGTGCCCCGGCCGGGATCAGGACCCGGGTGCAGGAGGGCGGCGCCGCCGCGTGCCTGCTGGACGCGGCCGGCGGAGCCGAACTCCTGGTCGTCGGCAGCAGGGGCCACGGAGGCTTCACCGGAGCCCTGCTCGGCTCGGTAGGCCAGCACTGCGTCCAGCACGCGCCCTGCCCCGTCGTCGTGGTCCGCCACCGGAACGACTGACCCGCACACCCAGCACCCGACGCGCGGCCGTGCCGCCGATCGGAAAGGAGTGAACCGACCATGCGACACCGGATCGTGGGAGAACTGATGACCCCGGCCGTCGTGCACGTACAGCCCGACACCGGCTTCAAGGAGATCGTCCGGCTGCTCGCCGAGCACGACATCACCGCCGTGCCCGTCCTGGATCACGAGGACCGGCCGCTCGGCCTGGTCTCCGAAGCCGACCTGCTGCTCAACGAGGCCGCCCAGGAGGACCCCGCCGGACTGCTGCTCACCCCGGACCTGCCGCCCCGCGAGCGCGCCCGCAGCCGGGCGACCACCGCCGTGGGCCTCATGACCGCCCCGGCCGTGTGCGCGCGCCCGGAGTGGACGGTCGTCGAAGCGGCCCGCCTGATACAGAGTAAGCGCGTCAAGCGCCTGCCCGTCGTCGACGAGGCCGGCCGCCTGGTGGGCATCGTCAGCCGCAGCGACCTGCTCCGCGTGTTCCTGCGCCGCGACGCGGCGATCCGCGAGGAGATCCGCGCGGAGGTCCTGCGCCGCGTCCTGGGCATCGCCCCGGACATCGTGGACGTCCGGGTGCAGGACGGCCGCGTGACCCTCACCGGCGCGCTCGGCCACGGCGGCCAGGCGGCGATGGTCGAGCGCCTGTGCCGCGGCGTGGACGGCGTCGTCGACGTCACCAGCCACCTCGGCCACCACACGGATGCCACCCGCGCCCTGCACCCGGCCGGCTGACCCACCGCCGCACCCACCCGCCGGCATCCGGCACCGGCCGCCGTCGAGGACTTCGACGGCGGCCGACCGGTGTCGTTCGCACCCGGAGACGGACCATTTTCCTGAGCCGCCCTCCAAGTAGCACCGGCCGGTAGCGGTCGGCCCCGCGCTTCCTGCTCGTCCTCGGGACCATCGGTCTCAACATGGCCACCTACGCCACCGACCCGCGCCTCGGCCTCGCCTCACCAGCCTGCTCGCGCTCGCCGCTGACCGCGCAGCTGGCCGAAGAGGCGGGCGTTCTCGATCGCGACACCGGCGGCCCCGGCGAGAGCGTTCACCACGGCCTCGTCGTCGGCGTCGAACGGCTCGGAGCCGGCGGTCGCCGAGCAGGTGGCGCAGCCCGAAGGCCGTCTCCAGTCCGGCGAATCCGCCGCCGGCCACGAGGACGTGCGGTTTCGAGTTCATCGCAA
>NZ_JBIRFA010000086.1:0-13805 GCF_044327205.1 Kitasatospora sp. NPDC018058
GAGCTCGAAGAGCGCGTCCTGGCGGGCGTAAAGGCAGTCGTAGAACTCGACCCGAAAGCGGGACAAGACGTCCAATGCCGCACTTTCGGGCACATCGACCGGGAGACTCATAGGCAGCGGCCGTTCTCTCGTGCTTCGTGACCAGACATCTCGAAGCGTGGAGAACGGCCGCCTCCGCTGTCCCGGAAAGAACCGCAGATCAGCAGGTCGGGTGACCTGCGAGGTTAAACGCCAAGCTAAGAACTGGAACGAAGACCCCACACCGTTCACTTGGACCAAAACCGCCGACGAGATCCTCGACTCCCTCGCCCGGTTCTGCCGACGGATCTCCGGCGCAGGACACTAGGTGCGCGGTCCTACTCCAGGCAGTCCTACTCCATGTCCCACTCCTCCAGCAGGTCGAAGAGGTGCCGGTCGCCTTCGAGCTTCAGGGAGTCCAGCGGGATGCGACCGTAGAAGGCCAGGACCAGGTCACTCGCCGTACCCCGGGCGGAGGTGTCGACCGACGCCGAGTCCTCGCCGGCGGCGGGCACACCGCCGGATTCGGGCAGACGGAAGGCCCGCGAACCATCGGCGGAGAGCGATTGGCGCCAGGAGCCGCCCTCGGTGACGTGATAGTCGACGACGGCGGGCTTGTGCGGCCAAGCGACCGTCGTGGTGCAGCAGGTGAACAGGAACTCCTCGACACCATCAAGCGCCACCTCCTCCGGCAACGGCTCCGGGGCGCCCACGGTGAGCTGGGCGTCATAGGTGTGCATCGCGATCTCCTGGAGCTGGTGCCGGGCGACGGCGCCGCAGGTCCGCGGCGACTGCGACGAGCCCCACCACGTCCAGCAACCGCGCTCCGGGCCGGCCTCCCGCAACGCGTCCAGCATCTGCTGCGTCGACTCGGCCAGCCAGGCGAGCAGGGCCTCGCGCTCCTGCGGTGCGGCCAGGCCCTCCCCCGCCAACTTGCCCGAGGCATCCGGCCCAGCCGCGACCGTAGCGGCCCAGGCGCGACGCCCCCCGCCCAGGTGGTGCACCAGGTCGAGCAGCGTCCACTCGGGGCAGGTCGGCACCTGCACATCGAGGCTGGGCGCGGAGGCGATCGCGGCCCGGAAGGCGGCCGACCGCTCGTCGATCAGGCGCAGCAACTCGGGGAAGTCCAAGGTCTTGGTCACCCGGGTTTTCTATCACTGTGCGGCGGCGACGGAACAGCGATTTTCGCGGGCCGGCACCCTGACGCCCAGCCCGGCCGGTAGGACCTAGCCTCGCGCTTTCACGAAGCGGGCTGTCCGGCAGGTGATCAGCAAAGCAGAAAGTGCCTCTGACCAGCAATGCCGGTGAGTTAAGGCGTTTCCGCAGGTAGAGGGTATGCCGCGGCCCGTTTTGGGTGGAATGACCCCTGGCGTGGCCGGGCAGTTCGCACGATCTGATGATTCGGCAGTTGATCTCGGGACACAGCAACGGAGCTCCCGGTGGGACAGGAGATCGACCAAGATCCGAATGTCCGCACTGGAGCTCCGTAGGGTGTTCAGTCTGCCACCGTCCGCACCGCCTCTGCCACGAAGACGGGGCATTCGCGTCCCGGACAAGGTCCTCGATTGCCGGTGGGGGCGCGCTTTGGGGATGAGATCCGGCTCGGCGTGCTGACCGAGGAGATCACCCCCGAAGTAGTAGATGAACTACTGGAGTTGACCGGACGTGCTGAGCGCCGGCGACGGCTGCTGCCGGCCCGGGCTGTGGTGTACTTCGTTCTTGCACTGTGCCTGTTCAGCAGCTCGGACAGCGCCGGACCGCCGGGGTATCGACTGGTCCTGCGAGCGTTGACCGAGAAGCTGCGGCACCTGCCGGGCGGGTTCGCGCAGCGTCTGCCCACGAGTTCGGCGCTCACCCGTGCCCGCCAGCGCCTGGGCGACAAACCGCTGCAGGCACTGTTCGAGCGCCGGTGCGGCATCCTGGCCACACCCGCCTGCCCGGGCGCGTTCGCCTTCGGCCTGCGACTGGTCGCGTGGGACGGCAGCGCCCTCGACGTGCCGGACACGCCGGAGAACGCCCGCGAGTTCGGATTCACCGGCCGCGAGGGCACCAACAAGAGCGGCAACCCCCAGGTCAGGCTGATGTCCCTGATCGAGTGCGGCACTCACGCCGTCATCGACGCCGCATTCGACTCCGTCGCCAGGTTCAGCGAGCACAAGCTCGCCCGACGTCTGCTCGCCTCCCTGAAGCCGGGAATGCTGCTGCTGGCGGACCGCAACTTCGCCGGACACGAACTGTGGGGCCTGGTCGAGGCGACCGGCTGCCACCTTGCCTGGCGGATCAAGAAGAACCTCGTCCTCCCACCTCTGTGGGTCCTGCCCGACGGCTCGCACGTGTCCGTCATGCCCACCCCGGCCGAGGGCCAGCGCCTGGGCGACGCCCGCTTCCACGGCCGAACCCCGAAGCGACTGCCTGAAGGACACCTGGTGCGCGTCATCGACTACACCGTCACCATCCAGTCTCGCGGGGGCCCGACCCAGGTCGAGAGCTTCCGCCTGGCGACCAGCCTGCTGGACCACCGACTCGCACCCGCACAGCAGTTGGCCCAGCTTTACCACCAACGCTGGGAGATCGAGAACGGCTTCGCCGAACTCAAGAACCGCCTGCGGGGTGCCGGCTTCATCCTGCGCTCGAAGACTCCTGAGCTCATCTGCCAGGAGGTCTACGCGCACCTCACCATCTACCAGGCCCTGTGCGCACTCAAGGCCCACGCCGCCGAGCAGGGCGATGTCGATCCCGACCGGATCTCGTTCACCAGCACGGTGCAGCTGGCCCGACTCAAGACCACCGGTCAGGCCGCGGCGAGCCCGTCAGCCTTGCACGAAGCCCGACTTGAGGTCGTCCAGGAACTCCTGGACGACATCCTGCCGTCACGCCGCGACCGCCGCTGCCAACGGGTGAAGAAGCCGCCAAGGAACACCTTCGAGGCGAAACGACGGGATCAACCCCGTCCACCCAGTCAGGTCAGCTACTCACTCAGAGTTACCCGGAAGCCTCGGAACCCTTCCTCACCTGCGGAAACGTCTTAACTCACCGGCATTGCTCTGACCAGCGAGAATAAGGATTGTCGAGGTCCCTGTTCCCGCACGCATCGGAGGCACTTCCCAGGTGAGCAAGCGTATCGGGTCCTACCCGCGTGTGCGGGTATCGGGTGGCGGCCACGGGGTCGTCTCGCAGGCCGGCGGGGTCCTGCTGGTTGAGACAGCGCGCCGCACGGGCCTGGCCTCCGGGCTGTCTGCGGCGCTCGCACCGTGGCGCAAGCCCAGAGCGGTGCACGACCCCGGCAAGATCCTCCTGGACGTCGCGCTGGCGGTGGCGCTGGGCGGGGACTGCCTGGCGGACGTGGCCGCGCTCCGGTCGGAACCCGGCGTGTTCGGGCCGGTGGCCTCGGACCCGACGGTCTCCCGGCTGGTCGACACCCTGGCTGCGGCCGGCCCACGGGCACTGGCGGCCGTCCGGCGGGCGCGGGCCGAAGTTCGTGAGCGTGTCTGGCGGTTGGCCGGCCAAGCCGCACCGGACGCGGGCGGCGAAGTGGTCGTGGATATCGAGGGGGTCCTCGTCCTGGCTCACTCCGAGAAGCAGGACGCGGCCGCGACCTGGAAGAGGACCTTCGGCCACCACCCGCTGTTCGCGTTCGTCGACCACGGCAGGGAGGGCGCCGGAGAGCCGGTCGCCGGCCTGCTGCGGCCGGGGAACGCAGGCAGCAACACCGCCGCCGACCACATCGCCGCCGCCCGCCTGGCCCTGGCCCAGCTGCCGAAGAAGTACCGGCGCGGACGGCGCACCCTCATCCGCACCGACTCCGGCGGCGGCACCCACGAGTTCCTCAACTGGCTCACAACTCGCGGCAGGTGGCTGTCCTACTCGGTCGGGATGACCATCACCGAGAGCGTCCACCAGGCGGTGCTGCTGGTGCCCGCCTCGGCTTGGACTCCGGCCGTCGAACCCGACGGCGCCATCCGCGACGGCGCCTGGGTCGCCGAGCTCGCTGGCGATGTCCTGCGCGGCTGGCCGAGAGGTATACGGCTGATCGTGCGCAAAGAACGCCCGCACCCCGGAGCGCAGTTGCGCTTCACCGACGGTCGCGTAGGTGACGGTGACGCCGTCGATGACGACCGGCTCCAGGACGGCGCGCGGGGCAATGATGCCGGTGCGCCCGACGTTCCACTCGACGTCCAGCAGCCGGGTGACCTTGTGCTCGGCGGCCAGCTTGCGGGCGACCGCCCAGCGCGGTGCGCGCGAACCGGCCCCGGCCTCTCGCTGGTCGGCCGCAGAGTCGGCCTTGACCACGACGCCGTCGATGCCGAACGGCAGCTGGGGGCGCAGCGCGGCGATCTCGTCGATCCGCTGCTGGGCCTCCTCCAGCGTGGCGCAGCACAACGGGCGGGCGGCGGTGGTGGCGGCGGTGTTGGCGCCCAGGGCGGCCAGGGCGGCCAGGCGCTCCAGCAGGGCGCTGTGGGTGAGGTCGGTGTCGAGGCCGACGGCGCCGTAGCCGAAGAAGGTCAGCTCGATGCGGTAGGGGCGGTCCTTGCCGCGCAGGGTGCCGGCGGCGCCGTTGCGCGGGTTGGCGAACGGGGTGGCGCCGTGGGCGGTGCGCACCTCGTTGGCGTGCTCGAACTGCTCGTGTTCTTCGTGCTCACCATGTCTCATGAGACATGGTGTCGATCATGAGCCAAGCGCTGGGCCTGGGAAACACTGTCGCTCGCGAAGCCCCAGAGAACAGCGCGCCTTGACAGCTGCCTGACACAGCTGGAGCGACGCTTCAGGTCGCGAGTCCACATCTCGCGTGGGCGGCCTGCCGCAGGCAGCAACCCCGGTGTGGCCGCCGCATCATGGACAGTGGCGATGGAAAGGAACCGGTGGCATGTCTGAGACTGTTGACGAGGTCGTCCCTCTGCGTGGAGGCCGCATCACTTCCGGCGTCGTCCGCATCGGTGACACGGTCCGGCGGCCCGCCTCGGCTGCGTCGCCGTTCGTCGCCTCCCTGCTTGACCTGCTGGAGGGCCGAGGATTCGCAGGGGCCCCGCGATATCTCGGTCGGGATCAGGAAGGCCGGGACACCTTCAGCTATCTGCCGGGCTGGGTTCCGCCCAAGTTCCGGCCATGGACCGACGCGCAGGTCGCCGCGGCTGGCGCCCTGGCACGCGCCATGCACGATGCCACCCGGGGCAGCGAACTTGCCGGCCAGCACCAGGTCGTATGCCACCATGACCTGGGGCCGAACAACGCCGTCTTTCAGGACGAGATGCCGGTCGCCTTCATCGACTTCGACATGGCTGCGCCGGGCAGTCCGCTGGAGGACGTCGGGTACATGTCCTGGCTGTGGTGTCTGTCCTCGAAGGCAGAGGCTCCTCCTGTGGATGTTCAGGCCACTCAGGTGCGTGTGTTGGCCGACGCCTATGGCCTGGCTGGTCCTGAGCGTGCTGTGCTCGTCGACGCGATGCTGGAACGGCAGGCCCGTAATGTCCACTTCTGGGCAGAGGTGCAGGCCGGTTTCCTGGCCGTCGAAGCCACTGCCCAGCAGATCTCGGATCGCATCACCTGGTCCCGGCGTGAGCACGAACACACTGCCGAGCACCGCAAAGTGTCTGAAGACGCCCTCAAGTAACGCCCCCGTGAGGCAAGCCGTGGGTCGCCTTTCGGGAACACCTAGCCGCACCTAGCATGGACGTATGCGATCCGGCGCGGGGGAACGTGACGGTACGGACATGTGGGAGGTCGCTCTTCCGGAGCGGCCGCTGCAGGTGCCTGGGGTCCAGATGGCCGGCTTTCGGGACCGGGGGGTGGTGCCGATCGATCTGAGGGTGATTCCGCAGCCCGCGGTGAGTCTGGCGCTGGAGTTCGGTTCGGGGATGCCGTTCGTGGAACAGGACGGTGGGTGGCAGTTGCGGGGAAGTATCGTTGCCGGGCTCGGGGCCGGGGCGTCCGGCGCGGTGCGGGTGCGGGGTGGGAGTTACGAGGGTGTGCAGGTGAGGCTGTCACCGCTGGTCGCGCGTGCGGCGCTGGGGGTTTCGCCCGCCGAGTTGGACGGGGCCGTGTTCGGGCTGGAGGAGCTGTGGGGTCGGGAGGCCTCGCGGATCCGGGAGGGGCTGGACGACGCCTCCACCTGGGAGCAGCGCTTCGCGCTGACGGACGCGCTGCTGGCCCGGCGGATCGCCGAGGGGCCGGCTGTGGACGCCGAGGTGGGGTGGGCGTGGCGGCGGATCGTCGCGAGTCAGGGTGTGGTGAAGGTCGAGGGCCTGGCGACTGAGGTCGGCTGGAGCCGGAAGCGCCTGTGGGCCCGGTTCCAGGCGCAGATCGGTCTGCCGCCCAAGCGCGCCGCGGATCTGGTCCGGTTCGACCACGCCGTGCACCGTCTGACCGCCGGTGAACCCGCCACTCTGGTCGCGGCGGAGAGCGGCTACGCCGACCAGTCCCACCTGCACCGCGACATCGTGGCGCGGACCGGGGCGACCCCGGTGACCGTGGTGGGTGACCCCTGGCTGGAGGTCGACGACGTGGCCTGGAGCGACTGACGGAACATTTCTTCAAGACACCGGCCGCCGCACTTGTGATGCTGCGCGTATGTCGAACCCACACGATCTTCTCCCCCGCCCCCGCTACGGTGTCGACGCTCCGGCGTTCCCCGCCCTGACCGGCGCCGTTGGCGTCGCCTGCTGCCTCGCCGCCACCCGGTGGCGGCCGAGTCGACGTGGACGAGCCACCACGGCCGCCGTCGGCGCGGCGGTGCTCGCGTCCACCGGGGTGTACGTGCACACCACGCTGCGCGGCAAACTCCGCTTCTGGGAGCGGGAGCTGGACCGGATCGGCCTGAAGGGCGGCGAGCAGCTGCTCGACCTCGGCTGCGGTCGCGGCATGGTGCTGATCGAGGCAGCGAAGCGGCTGCCGAAGGGACGTGCCCACGGCGTCGATCTGTGGACCGGCGACCAGAGCGGCAACAACCCCGAGGCCACCCTGGCCAACGGCGCGGCGGCCGGGGTCGCCGGCCGGGTCGAGGTGCACACGGCCGACATGACCGAGCTGCCGTTCGAGGACGCGTCCTTCGACGTAGTGACGAGCGCGATGGCCATCCACAACATCCCCTCGCGCGAGGCGCGCCGCAGTGCCGTGGACGAGGCGATGCGGGTGCTGCGCCCCGGCGGGCAGCTGGTCGTCGTGGACTTGTGGTGGGCGCTCAAGGACTACACAGCGCACCTCGGACAGGGCACGCTGCGCCCGCTCGGGCCCGGGTACTGGTACGGCGGGCCGTGGTTCGCCGTCACGCTGTTCCGTGTCGTGAAGGAGTCGGCCCCGACGGGTGAGGAGCCGTGCTGACCGCGCGACCGCAGCATTGGTTGCTGCTCCTGTCCTCGCTCGCGTCCGTCGCGCTGTTCACAGTCGCGACGGTCCCCCCGGCCGTCCGTCAGGCGCTGAGTTCACACCAGTCGGTGAGCTGGCTGGTGACTGTCGCTGTGTACGCGGTCCTGCCGCTGCGTCGGCGTTGCCCGGTTGTCACGGCGGCAGCGGCCGGGCTCGGGACGGTCGTGTTGACGGCCGACGGGATGGCCTATCCGTTGACCCTGTTGGCGGTCTTCGTTGCACTGTTCCAGGTGACGCTGGTTTCGTCCCAGGGCCGCACCCTCGCGGTCGGGATCCCGGTCAAGGCGGCGCTGCTCGCCGTCTCGCTGTTCACGCACCCCGGCATCGCGGGCGTGATCACCGTGCTGTGGGCCACTCTGGCGGTCACCACCGGCAGTGCTCTTCGTAGTCACCGCGCCTACGTCGCCGAGGCCGAGCAGGCCAGAGAGGACGAGGCGAACCGGCGCGTCACGGAGGAACGGCTGCGGATCGCCCGGGAGTTGCACGACGCCGTCGGCCACCATGTCGCGCTCATCAACGTGCAGGCAGGCGCGCTCGCCTGTCTGCTCGACGGCGAAGGGCAGTCTCCGGAGCAGGAGCTTGCCAGGGAGTCGGTCACGCACATCCAACGGGCGGGTGAAGAGGCGTTGGGTGAACTGCGGCTGACCGTCGGCCTGCTGCGCAAGCCCGGCGCGAACGATCCGACGGATCCGCCCGAGCCGGTGCCGGGCCTGGACCGGCTCGGGGAGCTGTTCCGCGCGTTCGCCGGTTCGGGCCTGCGGGTCACCGGCGAGGTGACCGGCCAGGCCCGACCGTTGCCGGAGGTGGTGGAGCTGACCGCCTACCGTGTCATCCAGGAGTCGCTGACCAACACCCGTAAGCACGCCCGCTGCGACACGGCAGTGGTGCGGCTCGGCTACGCGCCCGAGGCTCTCAGCCTGGCGGTCGAGGACGCGGGCGGAGCGATCAGCGGAAAGCAAGGACGCGCGCCCGGCGGCCACGGCCTCGTCGGCATGCGGGAGCGGGTGGCTGCGCTGGGCGGACGTCTCGCGGTCGGTCCACGCCCCGAGGGCGGCTACCGCGTCGCGGCCGAACTGCCGCTGACGCTGCGGCACGTGGGCGGAGGTGGGATCCGATGACCCGCGTCGTCATCGCCGACGACCAGGACCTCGTCCGCACCGGCCTGCGGCTGGTGATCGACCGTGCGCCCGGCCTGAGCGTCGTGGGCGAGGCGGCCAACGGCCACGACGCGGTCCGGGTGGTCCGGGAGACCCGTGCCGACGTCGTGCTGATGGACATCCGGATGCCCGGCCTGGACGGCCTCGCCGCGACCCGGCGGATCGCCGCGGACGACGGGCTCGCCGCCGTGCGGGTGCTGATCCTGACGACGTTCGAGGTCGACGAGTACGTCTTCGAGGCGTTGCGGTCCGGAGCCAGCGGGTTCCTGGGCAAGGGCGCACGCCCGGAGGCCCTGATCGACGCGATCCGAACAGTCGCCCGTGGCGGTTCGACGCTCTCGCCCACCGCCACCCAGGGCCTGATCGCGCGGTTCCTGACGCTTCCCGACAGCGAACCGGTCCGCCCCTCGCCGCTGCTCTCCGCGCTCACCGACCGCGAGCGCGAGGTGGTGGCGCTGATCGCGGACGGCATGTCCAACGCCGAGATCGCCGACCAGCTCACCCTCAGTCCGCTCACCGTCAAGACCCACGCGAACCACGCCATGACCAAGCTCGACGCCCGCGACCGCGCCCAACTAGTCGTCCTCGCCTACCGCTCCGGCCTGGCCGACCCGCGACGGCGGATACTGCGAACGCAGTAACCGGCGCTCCGAACCGCTCCGGACGGAGCGGTCGCAGGGGCGGCGATCACTGCGGCGGGCTGGCGACCCGGGCGGCCTCCGTACGGACCATGAGAAGCCGAACCGAAAAGGAACGGAGGATCATGTCAGCCCTTGCACGCTGGTGTTATCAGCACCGCTTCGTCGTGATCGCCGCCTGGGTGGGCCTGCTCATCGGCCTGACGGCGGTGTCGCAGGCGGTGGGGACCAAGTACGACAACTCGCTCACGCTGCCGGGGACCGGCTCGGGCAGCGCTCAGGAGCTGCTGCAGCGGTCGGCGCCAGCCCAGGCGGGCGACGTCGACCAGATCGTCTGGCAGGTGAGCCGGGGCAGCGTCACCGATCCGGCCGTCGAGCAGCGGATGTCAGCGATGGTCACGCAGGTCCAGCACCTGCCCGAGGTGGCCTCGGTCGCGGGCCCCTACCAGCCCGGCGGCGGCGTCCAGGTGAGCCGGGACGGGCGCACCGCCTACGCGACGGTGACCTTCACCGACCAGGCGGACAACCTCGACCACGGCGATGTGAACCGGGTGATCTCCACCGCGGTCGCCGCCCGCGAACCCGGCCTCGCGGTCGAGCTCGGCGGCAAGGGGATCGCGGCCGCCGAGGAGACGCCGGCCTCGAACGCCTCGTTGATCGGGATTGTCGCCGCCGCCGTCATCCTGCTGATCGCGTTCGGCTCACTGCTCGCGATGGCGCTGCCGATCGTCACCGCCGTGGCCGGAGTCGGCGGCGGCATGCTGCTGATGGCGCCTCTCAGCCACGTGATGTCCGTGAACGGCATCGCACCGATCCTCGGCGCGCTCATCGGTCTCGGCGTCGGCGTCGACTACGCGCTGTTCATCGTGACCCGGCACCGCCGCGGTCTGCAGTCCGGGCTGGAACCGGAGCAGTCGGCGGTGCAGGCGCTCAACACCTCCGGGCGCGCGGTGCTGTTCGCCGGTGGCACGGTGTGCATCGCCCTGCTCGGGCTGCTCTCGGTGAACCTGAGCTTCATTGACGGACTGGCCGTCCCAGCGGCGATCACGGTGGTGTGCACGGTCCTCGCGGCCGTCACGCTGCTGCCCGCGCTGCTCGGCGTGCTCGGTGCCCGCGTGCTGAGCCGCAAGCAGCGCCGCGCGGCCCGGACGAACACACCGCAGACGGCGGACGCGGACGCGGACACGGGCCTGTGGGCGCGCTGGTCGCGCCTGGTGCCCCGGTTCCCCGCCGTGCTGACGGCCCTCGGACTCGTGGTGACGCTCGCGGTGGCCGCGCCCGTGCTGCACCTGCGCCTGGGCTTCGCCGACGCGTCGAACGACCCCGCGTCGACCCACACCCACCAGTCCTACGAGCTGCTCGCCAAGGGGTTCGGGCCGGGCTTCAACGGTCCGCTGTTCCTGGTCGCCGAGACGCGGTCCCCGGCCGACCGCGCCGCGCTGGGCCGGCTCGACCACGCGCTCGCCACCGTGCCCGGGGTGGCCGCCGTGGAGTCACCCCCGGTCACGGATCAGGCCGTCCAGGTGACCCAGGTCGTGCCCGCCACCTCGCCCGAGGACCCGGCCACCTCCGCCCTGATCGACCACCTTCGGAACACGGTCATCCCGCACTACACCCAGGGCACCACGCTGCAGGTCCATGTCGGCGGCCTGACGGCCACGTTCATCGACTTCGCCTCGGTGACCCGCGCCAAGCTGCCCTGGCTGCTCGTCACCATCGTCGGCTTCAGCTTCCTGCTGCTCGTGCTCGCCTTCCGCAGCCTGCTGATCCCGGCCGTCACAGCGGTGCTCAACCTGCTGTCGGCGGCGGTCTCGTTCGGCGTGCTGACCGCGTTCTTCCAATGGGGTTGGGGCACCAGCCTGTTCGGCCTCGGCTCGCCGAGTCCGGTCGAGGGTTACCTGCCCGAGTTGGTGCTGGCCGTGCTCTTCGGGCTGTCCATGGACTACCAGGTGTTCCTGGTCAGCGCGATGGTCGAGGAGTGGTCGCGCACCCGCGACAACGCCCGCGCGGTGCTGGCCGGGGTGACCCGCACGGCCCGGGTGATCACCGCCGCCGCGCTGATCATGATCGCGGTGTTCACGGCCTTCGTGTTCATGGGGCAGCGCGGCATCGCGGAGTTCGGAGTCGGGCTGGCCGCCGCCGTGGCGCTGGACGCCTTCGTGCTGCGGACGGTGGTCGTCCCGGCGGTCATGCACCTGTGCGGACGCGCCAACTGGTGGTTGCCCGCCTGGCTGGACCGCCGTCTGCCGCACCTGACGGTCGAGCCGCCGACGGAGGAGGAGCAGCCCACCCACGCGCCGGGCCCCGCCCTGGTGTGACGGGCCCCGGCCACGGACGGGACGCTGACGCTGAGCCGCGGACCAGTACATCGACGCTAGGCGACACCTAGCCGCGGCCTTCGGCCGATCCGCCGTGCCACGCCCGCTTCGCTACGCCAGTTCGATCCGGCGTCAACGCCAGTTACCGAAACGATCTGTGGGCGGGCGACTCCGGGGGTACGGTCCCGTGCACACGGGTTCAAGGCGTGCACGGGATGGGGACCAGCATGGCACCTCCAGACGGAATCAGCATCGGCCAGCGGATCGCGGCCTACGAGGATGTGAGGGGTTTGAGCCATCGGCAGCTCGCCGATCGCGCTCACGTCTCGTAGGCCGGCAGGCACCGACAAGCTTCGAAAGCTGTTCCAGCACCACCAGCCCGGGGCCCTGGGAACATCCCCTCCACAGGCAGTAGCCAGGTGCCGGGGACCACCTCATCAGCAGCGCGTCGCGGAAGCCTGCGGCCGACGATGTCCGGCGGTACTCAACCTCCCATCACCTTAATGGAGGTGACATGACAATAGTCCCAAGCGGAGTTGTGGAAATACGTCCGGCTCGGCCCGGGGACGCGGAGACCATCGCAGACATCTGGCACCGAGGATGGTGCGACGCTCACCTGGGGAACGTTCCCGAAGCCCTACTCGCCATACGGACGCAGGAGTCGTTCGCCGTACGCGCCGTGCAACGCGTCGGTGACGCGGTCGTCGCGCTCGTCGGTGGTGCGGTGGCGGGCTTCGTGATGGTGGTCGACGACGAGGTCGAGCAGGTGTACGTGGCCCGCCACCACCGGGGAAGCGGTGTGGCCGTGGCTCTGCTCGCAGAAGCCGAGCGTCTCGTCGCAGCCGGCGGCCATGAGCAGGCCTGGCTAGCGGTGGTGGCCGGCAACCTTCGCGCCCGCCAGTTCTACGCGCGCAACGGCTGGGAGGATACGGGGCTCTTCGACCACCACGCGCCAAGCGACCAGGGACCCGTACGAGTGCCCGCCCATCGCTACGTCAAGCGCCTTGCGTGACGCTGGCCCGCATCCGGCGCGTGCTGTCATGCTCTCGGCCCTGCAGCCCGGACCTCCGACCGTCAGTGCGCCGCGAACGACCAAGAAGTGCCCTGCGCCCAACCCGGGCTGTCCCCCGGCCCCCAGTCCCCGCAGGACCTCGAACGGCTGCGCACCGCGCGGGCCAGCATGCGGCGCGCTGAGCCGACCCCTGAACCCGTCACCACGGCGGTCCCTGGGCTGCCGTGGTCTGCGGCACGGCCCGGTTGCGCGGAGGTGTCGGTGAGGACTTCCTCGCCGACGGCCGCATGGTGTCAGCGGTGGGGGTGCCACTCGGCGAGGAGGATGGTGGCGTCGTCCCGAAGCCGCTGGTCCTGGTGCAGAAGGATCTGCTGGATGAGGCGGCGCAGGGCTTCCGGCGCGGGCAGCCCGTCGGTCATAGAGCGCACGACGGTGTCGGTTAGGCGGTTTTCGCCGAACAGTTCGCCGCTGGCCGAGCGGGCCTCGGTGACGCCGTCGGTGAACATCAGCACGCGGTCACCGGGCTGCAGGTGGACGGTGTGGACCTGCGGCGGCGGCGCCGCGTAGCCGGTCACGCCGAGGGGCAGGTGCGCGGCGCGCTGGAGCGCGCCGGGCAGGACGTGGCGGTCCCGGATCAGCAGGGGCGGCGGATGACCGCAGTTGATCCAGTCGAACCGGCCGGTGGCGGTGTCGAGGTCGGCGATCACGCAGGTCAGCAGGCGCTCGGGGATCCAGCGAGCCAGGGCGCGGTCGATCCGTTCGGTGATGTCCGCCAGGCCGCCGCCGGCCCGCCGGGTGGAGCGGCACGCCGCCAGCGCCACGGCGCTGCAGCCGCCGGAAGCCAGGTCGTGGCCCATGGCGTCCAGCAGGGTCAGGTGCAGGCGGGTGCCGTCCACGCTGTGGTCGAAGGCGTCACCGCCGATCTCGTAAGCCGGTTCCAGGACGGCGGTGGAGGTCACCGACGAAGTGCCGATCGTGCGCGGCGGCACGAACGCCCACAGCAATTCCGCCTGCAACGTCATCGCCTGGGTGCGCATCGTCTGGGCCAGGACGTCGCTGTAGATCTGCTTGGTCGCAAGGATCATGGCAGTCAGGGAGGCCAGGGCCCGGCACCGCTCTGAAGTTCCACCCTTGGCTCGGACACCTGGACACTGGGACATGTGAGCCCGGAGGAAGCAGTCTCAGGTGGGAACCAAGAGCAACATGAGTAAGGGCGTCCGCCAGTAGGTGCCGAGCTAATTGGTAGTAGCAGGGCAGGCACGGTTCGCCCGATCATGGAGTTCTCTACGCTTCATGATCACCG
>NZ_JBIRFA010000087.1:0-13524 GCF_044327205.1 Kitasatospora sp. NPDC018058
GTCACACCGGCGGCACCGGCGAGGATCGCGGCAGAGGTACGCATACGGAGCTTGAAAGCGGGCATGTAGAGCAAGACCTCAATCGGGTTGGGCCGACGTCACACCCCGCCTCGACCATGGCCGGACAGGGGCCGAACGGTCGCGGGACGTGACTCGGCGGTTAGCCGCACCCGGCGGGACAACAACCGGTGCGACTGACGACGAATGCCAAGGTGCCAGACCCGATCGACCCCCGCCAAGACCCCCTCACCACGACCCACCGTCGTACATCACCGGCGGACGGCACCGACCCGCAGGACGGTCCGCGCGGCGGGCCAGCCTCGCGCACCTCTCCCGGCCTGCGCGGACACCCTCCAGCCACTCGCCAAACAGTCTCAAAATGGTGCAAAACGGACACTACTATCCGTCGTCGTGCCCCGCATTCGCGTGTGAGCGCACTCACCACACAGGCCCCGACGACATCACCGACCGCCCCACCGCCACCACGCCGGGTCAACACCAGGCGCCCGCCATGGAGACCGCCACCACACCCGGCCGGCACGACGGCGGCCGGGGCCTCGATGGGTCAGTTCATGGGCCGGTCCGGGCGGCGGGTGAGGTTGGTGCCGTTGCGAGGGTCGAAGACGTGAATTCGGGGTGTGTTGATCCACAGGTCCAGGTGGGCGCCCTCGGTGGCACGGGTGGCGGTGTTGAGCCGGGCGACCACCCGGTGCTCCTGGGCGCCGGTGTCGGCCCGGCCGGAGTCGGCGGCGATCTCGGCGAGGTCCTCGGAATGGGCGGGCCCCTCACTCTCGGTGAAGTGCACGTACACGTCGGAGCCGACGGATTCGCGGACGTCGACGGTGACGGTGCAGACGGGGCCCGCGCCGTGGTCGTCGACGAGGGCGGCGTCCTCGAAGTCCTCGGGACGGATACCCATGATCACCTCGCGCGGCGCGTTGGCCCGTTCCAGGGCGCGGCGCTTGCAGTCGTCGAGGGGGAGGTCGCCGAGCGAGGTGCGCACGGTGTTCTGTTCCAGCGTGGCGGCGAGGAAGTTCATGCCGGGCGAGCCGATGAAGCCGGCGACGAAGAGGTTCACGGGTGCGTCGTAGAGGTGCTGCGGCGAACCGACCTGCTGGACGACGCCGGAGCGCATGACGACCACGCGGTCACCGAGGGTCATCGCCTCGACCTGGTCGTGCGTGACGTAGACGGTGGTGGTGCCCAGGCGTCGCTGGAGGGCGGCGATCTGGGTGCGCATCTGGACCCGGAGTTTGGCGTCGAGGTTGGACAGCGGTTCGTCCATCAGGAACGCCTTGGGGTCGCGGACGATGGCGCGGCCCATCGCGACCCGCTGGCGCTGGCCGCCGGAGAGGGTGGCCGGGCGGCGGTCGAGGTGCTGGGTCAGGTCGAGGATGCGGGCGGCCTCCTCGACCTTGGCCGCGATGGTGGGCTTGTCGACCTTGGCGAGGCGGAGCGCGAAGCCCATGTTGTCGCGGACGCTCATGTGGGGGTAGAGGGCGTAGCTCTGGAAGACCATGGCGATGTCGCGGTCCTTGGGGGCGCGGTCGTTGACGATCCGTCCGCCGATGCTGAGGGTGCCTTCGGTGATGTCCTCGAGTCCGGCGATCATGTTGAGGGTGGTGGACTTGCCGCAGCCGGAGGGGCCGACGAGGATGACGAATTCGCCGTCGGTGATGGTGAGGTTGAAGTCTTTGACGGCGAGTGCGCCGTCGGGGTAGCGCTTGGTGATGCCGTCGAGGACGATCTCGGCCACGGTTCGCCTTCCTGGTCCGCCTGGTGGGGCGGTCTCATCCTTTGACTGCGCCGGCGGTGAGGCCGGCGACGATGCGGCGTTGGAACAGCAGGACGAAGATCACGATCGGGATGGTGATGACCACCGCGGCGGCGGCGATGGATCCGGTCGGCTGCTGGAACTGGGAGCTGCCGGTGAAGAAGGCGATGGCCGCCGGCACGGTCCTGGCCGAGGTGGTCGAGGTCAGCGAGATGGCGAACAGGAAGTCGTTCCAGCAGAAGATGAAGACGAGGATGCCGGTGGTGAACACTCCCGGGGCGGCCAGCGGTGCGATGACCAACCGGAAGGCCTGCCAGGGTGTGGCGCCGTCCACCCTGGCCGCCTTCTCGAGGTCCCACGGGATCTCGCGGAAGAACGCCGAGAGGGTGTAGATCGCCAGCGGCAGCGAGAACGTCATGTACGGGATGATCAGGCCGGCCCAGGTGTCGAAGATGCCGAGCACGCGCTCGATGTTGAACAGCGGCGAGACCAGGGAGATCGGCGGGAACATGGCGATCAACAGGGAGACTCCGATCAGCGGCCGCTTGCCGGGGAACCGCAGGCGGGCCACCGCGTAGGCGGCCATGGTGCCCAGCACGACGGCGATGGTGGTGGCGATCACCGAGATGCCGATCGAGTTGGCCAGGGCGCGGGTGAACTCCGAGGTCTGGAAGATGCCCCGGTAGTTCTCCCAGGTCCACTCGCGTGGGATGAAGTCGCCGTCGCTGAGGGTGCTCGGGTCCTTGAAGGAGAGGGCGACGATCCACCACACCGGGAACAGCGCGTACAGCACCACGATCAGGTTGGCGACGCCCCAGCTGGTCAGGGTGCGGGTGCGGCTGTTCATCGGCGCTCCGGTTCGCCACCCGGCGCGGCGGCGCCGAAGACCTTGATGAAGACGAAGGCGATGACCGCCACGCAGAGGAAGATCAGCACCGAGATCGCCGACCCGATGCCCAGGTTCAGGGCGGTGAACAGGTTGTCGTAGCCGAGGATCGACACCGAGCCGGTGCCGTTGGAGCCGCCGGTCAGCACGTAGATGTTGTCGAAGACGCGGAAGGCGTCCAGGGTGCGGAACAGCAGGGCGACCAGGATCGCCGGCTTCATCAGCGGCAGCACCACCAGGCGCAGCCGCTGCCAGAACGTCGCACCGTCCACCATGGCCGCCCGGACGGTCTCCTCGGGCACCAGCGCGAGGCCCGCGAGCAGCAGCAGGGCCATGAACGGCGTGGTCTTCCACACCTCGGCCAGGATGATCAGGCCGATCGCCTGCCACTGGCCGGTCAGCGGGGCGCTGCCCTCCGGCAGGAGCGCGGCGAGGTAACCGACACCGGGTGTCCAGGCGTACTGCCAGGAGTAGGCGGCGACCACGGTGACGATGCCGTACGGGATCAGCACCGCGGTACGGACGGTGCCGCGGCCGAACACCGCGCGGTGCATCACCAGGGCGAGCGCCATGCCGAGCAGCAGCTCGATCGCCACCGACACCAGGGTGATCAGCACGGTCACCCACAGCGCCTGCCACCAGAACGGCGAGCTGAGCACCGCGCCGTAGTTGGACAGCCCCACCCAGTGCGCCTGCTGCGGGAAGCGCAGGTCGTAGCGCTGCAGTGACAGGTAGATCGCGTACGCGATCGGGTAGGCGGTGACGGCCAGCATCACGATCGCCGCGGGCGCGCACAGCAGCAGGCCCAGCCGACGCTCCTGGCGGGCGCCCTCGGAGAGCTTCGCGGTCTTCTTCCCGGCCGGGTCGCCGAGTGTGGTGGCAGGTGTCACGGGATCAGTCCCTTGGAGCCGAGGGCGTCCTCGATCTGCCCGCGCAGGTCCGCCACGGTGCTCTCCGGACGGATGTCGGCGGGCGGCGAGAGAGCGTGCGTGATGGCGATGGACACGTTCTGATAGGCGGGGGTCTGCGGCCGCACGCTCGCGTTGTCCAGCGCGGCCAGCACGTCCGCGGCGAACGGGTAGCTCTCGGTGAGCTCGGCCGCCTGGTACAGGCTGCGCAGCGAGGGTGGCAGGCCGCCCTTCAGCGCGTTGGTCAGCTGGTTCTCGCGGTCCCGCAGGCACAGGGTGGCCTCGAACGCGAGGTCCGGGTGCCGGCCGTACGCGCCCACGGCCAGGTCGATCCCACCGATGGTGACGGTCGCCGGACGACCGGGCACCACCGACGGGTACGGCGCCCAGCGCAGATGCTTGAACAATTCGGGCTGATTGGCCTTCATCGACGGGTAGACGAAGGGGTAGTTGAGCTCGAAGACGGCCGTCCCCGACTCCATCGCCAGCCGGTTCTGGTCCTCCATCTGGTTGGGCAGCGAGGGGTCGGCGGCCACCGACGTGGCGGTGTCGTGCATCACCTGCGCGGCCAGTACCGCAGGCGGACCGAGCGAGGGCGCCTGCGCGTCCGGGGTGAGGATCGAGCCGCCCGCGCTGGTGACCAGAGTGTTGAACCACACCGTCAGGCCCTCGTACTGGGCCCCCTGGATCTCCACGTGATGCGGCTTGCCCTGCTCGGCCAGCGCGTCCGCCTGGCCGAGCATCTCCGTCCACGTCCCCGGTGCGTTCGTCACCAGGTCGTCCCGGTACCAGAGCAGCTGTGTGTTGGAGTTGTACGGCGCCGCGAACAGGCGCCCCTGCCAGGTCGCGGTCTGCACCGCCGCCTCGAGGGTGTCCGCGGTGGCCTGCTTCTTCATCGTTCCGGTCCACTCGCGGATCCAGCCGGCCTCCGCGAACTCCGCCGGCCAGGTCACGTCCAGGCCGAGGATGTCCACGTCTGCGTCGTGCGCGGCCATCCGCCGCACCAGTTGCTGGCGCTGCCCGTCGGCGCCGCGCGGCAGCTTGTCGTACTTGATGGTGTATCGGCCACCGGACTGCCGGCTACAGCGGTCGGCCGCCTGCTGGAGCGCGCCCGAATCATCCGGGACGTTGTACCAGTGCAACGTGACCGGCCCTGCCTGCCCGCTGCTCCCACAGCCCGCCAGGCCCGACGCGAGCACGAACAGGCCTGCAGCGGCGGTCAGCCGCCGTGAGCGGGATCCGCGGATACCGGGCATCGCTCTCCCGACATGGAGATGGACGGACCCGCCGACGGTAGCCGGGCGTGGATTCGGCGCTGAACGCGCCGCGCCGTCGACCGTCCCACCGGGCGTCAGGTGCTCGCCGGACCATGTCCGGCAGCGCCCGCCGCTGCCCGGCCGGGCCGGAGCCGGCGGCCCCACGGCACGGACCGGAGCAGCGGGCGCGGGGACGGCGGCGACGCCGCGCCGGTTTCCGCTCAGCGGTGGTGGACCTCCAGGAAGGTGCGGACCGCCGACTCGAGGGCGCCCTCGATCCAGGCCGGCTTGAGGCTGGTGTGCTCGCCGGCGAAGTGGACGCGGCCCTCCGGGGTCTGGGTGGCCGGGTGGAGCTCGTGCAGCTGTCCGGGGGTGACGATGGCGGCCTCACCGAGGGCGTACCGGGCGCGTGCCCAGGACTGGGTGGCGCCGACTCCGGTGAACTCCCTCCGCACACGCGGCCCCATGAGCCGCTCCAGGTCGTCGAGGGCGAAGGCGTACCGCTCGCCCGGGGTGAGCGAGTCCCAGCGCGCCGCGTCGTCCGACCAGGTGTACGAGGCGAGCACCACGCCCCCCGGGGAGCCCTGCGGCGCATGTGAGGGGAAGTAGGTGAAGCGGCTGGGGCTGTCGCTGACGCAGCCGCCGCCGGTGAAGCCGTCCAGGCCCTCCTCCCAGAACCGGTGGTGGAACTCGAGCAGGACCTTGGTGGCCGAGTCGTAGTGCAGCTCCGCGACGGCCCGGCGCTTGGGGTAGGACATCAGGGGCTCGATCCGGCAGAACCGCAGCGCGCTGAACGGGAGAGTGACGATCGCGTAGTCGCCCTCGAAGGTCTCGGTGGGAGCGACGGGGGCGCCGTCGCACGACTCCTCGTCGCCGCTCTCCGCGACCGTCTCGATGGTGACCTTGCCGGCGTCCTGCACCAGGCGGGTCATCCGGTGACCGAGGCGCAGGTCGTCCCGGAGCGGGGCGGCCAGCGCGTCGGTGAGCATGGCGGTGCCGCCCTCCAGTTCCCAGTAGCGGTTGGTCGGACTGATCACCGCGTGGTCGATCAGGGTGGGGATCAACGAGTAGTGCAGCCGGGAGGTGAGGTTCTCCAGGGTGCCGGCGGCCTGGACGGACGCCGGGTCCCAGCCGGCGTCCTCGCGCAGGAAACGGCGGGTGGAGTGGTAGCCATAGGTGGAGAAGATGCGGGTCCAGGCGTCCAGCCGGTGGCGGATGTCGCCGTCCCGGACCGAGACCCGCTCGAACGCCTTGTCGAGGGCACTGGCGGTGGTGGAGTCGAACCGGGCGCCGAAGGAGCGGTTGACCGTGGTCGGCGACTGGGCGTACGCGGCGCGGGTGGTCCGGGTGCCGTTGACGGCGATCAGACTGCGGAAGCGGGCCGCGGGCGGGGTGAACGTCCGGTCCGGGCCGTTGCTCCAGGTCTCCCCCGTGAACGAGTGGTACGTCACCGGCGGAACGGCGCCGGTCGGGCCGGTGCCCGGCGCGATGTCGGCGTTGTAGAACAGGCGCCGCTTCAGGCCGAGCTTGTCGGCGAGCGCCAGGACGAGCGGGTGGAAGTCGGGCAGGCGCATGGCGCCGGCCTCCGCGTGCAGCCGGGGGTCGGCGAAGATGCCGCGGAAGGTCTTGATCCGCCCGCCGACCCGGTTGGCGTTGGCCTCGATGACGGTCACCTCGTGACCGGCCTGCTTGAGCAGCGTCGCAATGGTCAGCCCGGCGACGCCTGCACCCACCACCAGTACCCGCTTCCGGCCGGTGCGGGGCGGCAGTTGGCCGTCGATCAGGATGCGCAGGTATTCGAGGGTCAGGTCGGTCCGCTCGTCCGCACCGACCATGAGCATCTCGCGGGCCAGCGCGCGGCTGACCGCCTCGTCGGTCACCGGGCCGACGCTCGGCGCGTACGCGGGCACCGTGGCCGCCGCGGCCCGGGTGCCGAGGCCGACCGCGCCGGCCGCGGCCACGGCGGCCGACCCGAGGAGGGAGCGCCTCCCCAGTCGGGGCTGCCCAAGGGCGGCGCTCGACTCGCCGGACCGGCTCACAGTGGGCTGACTCACGTTCTCTCCTGACGAAGGCAGTTGGGACACCGTCCAAGCAACGTCCGACCACCGCACTGCGCAACGCCGTTCTCCCGAAGATCACCCGCACCGGTCACGTCCAACACCGTTGCGTTCAACGGCGGGTGGGGGGGTTGACCACGCACATCGGCCTGAGCTCGGATCCATCGATCTGATTCCCGAGCGATCGCGTCGTGTCAGCGGACGCGGCGGACTCCTCCACGGCGGTCGGTTGGCCTGGCGCTGATCCACATGTCGGGAACCGGTGACGGTCGGTCATCTTGACTGGGATCGTGGCCGGCTGTGCCGGTGGTGGTCTGCGGACGTCGGTGCCGCATCCGGCCGGCGTGGCGGTGGAGGACGTGGTCGATGCCGGCCGCGGGCGGATCGAGGACACCCAACGGTACGGCCGCTGCAGCATGCTGCAGCGGCCGTACCGAAGGCCGTGGGCGTTCGGCGGCGGCGAGCCGGGGCACCGTGGGTTACGGCTTGAGTCCGTCGAAGGCGATGCCCAGGTGCCGGGGGCCGCGTAGGACCGCGTTCTGGCGGTACGGGGGCGGGTCCTCGACCAGGCGGGGGTTGTCGAGCCGGCGGACCAGCTCGCTCAGCGTGGTCTGCGCCTCCAACCGGGCGAGGGGGGAACCGAAGCAGTTGTGGATGCCGCTGCTGAACCCAGGTGCTGGTTGTCGGGCCGGTTGACGATGCGCCCCTCCCGTCTGAGCTTCTCCAGGAAACCGTCAACCGACATGGGGGACCCCCGCCTTCCCGCCGGCCGGTGCTGCGCCCAGGCCCTCCACGGTGATGGCCTGGACGGGGCATGCCTCCGCGGCCCGCAGGACGTGCTCGCGCAGCGCGTCGTCGGGCATGGGGTCGTACATCAAAGCCTCGTCACCGTGCATGGTGAACACGTCCGGCGCCAGGAACGCGCACTGCGCGTACCCCTGGCACCGGTTGAGATCAACGACAAGCCTCATCGTGCCTCCGTTCCATCGGCGGCCTGGCCAATGAGGTGCGAGAGGCCCTGCCTGCCGGGGCGGCTCGCACCAGCGGTCATATCAGCCGCGCTCCGGAGCGCGTCCCGGCCACCACAACCCCTGCGCCGACGGCCTGACGGATATCCCCCTGACGGACCGGCGGTGCCGGACGCTTCGGCCCGGTTCCCTCCTGAGGGTCAGGGCAGGGTCCAGAACCGGGTCGTGACGAGGTAGAAGGCGATGACCCAGAACGCGGTCACGCCGGCGACGATGCCGAGACCGATGCGGTTGGTCCTCGCTGCCGGCTCGCCCGGTGAGGGCCGGAGCCATCGCTTGAGCAGCGGGTTCACGTAGTAGGGCATCGTCAGGAAGCTCATGGTGAAGCTCGACAGCAGGTTGCCCACCAGCAGTCCGATCCAGAGCGGCATCTTCAGCGGTGACAGGGCGAGCGTCAGCAGCACGACGGTCGGGTACAGGCCGACCCACACCGCGATGGCGGTCTTGGTTTCCGACGGCGGCGGCGTCTGTTTGCCGTTCTCCTCGAAGGCGAACCAGCTGCCGAACGAGTTGTCGATCGTCCGGAGTCTGAACTCACCGAACTTCTTGCCCTCGGCGAGGATCCTCCGCCGTGTGCCCGACGTCAGCCAGGCGTCGAGGTGTTCGGCGTTGTCGAAGCGGTACAGCGTGGTCCACTCGTCCTGAAGCCCCTCGATCGGGCGGAAGAGCTCCGTACCGCGGAAGCCCTCGAATGTCCGCTCCTCCTGACTCATGCGCTGCTGCCAGTCGAGGAACTCGTCGACGTGGTCGGGGTGGACGCGGTGGGCGACCACGACGGTCACGAGCGGATCCGGTTCCTGCGCGCCGCCTCTGACGACCTGCTGGGTTCCCGGGCCGTCGATGTACCTGCTGCCGGCGTCGAGCAGGTTCTGCCTGGTCGCGCTGTTGATCCATGCCTGCAGATGGACTATCGAGTCGAACCGGTAGACGACGACCCAGTCGGGCTGCAGGGGCGTCGGCGGGGAGACCTCCGCGCCGAGGTAGCCGGCGTAGTCGGCGGCGGCGGCGTTGACGTCCTGCTGCCAGGCCTCGTACTCACGTTCCAGCCCCGGCCGGACCTTCAGGCCGATGATGGCCGTCGCCGCGGCGTCCCCGCCCCGGGGCTGCACGGTGTTCATCTCGGTCCGGGCGCCGTCGACACCGGCCTGGCTTCGTTCAGCCGACTGTAGATCCGTTCCGGGGTCAGCGGCAGCGCGCGGTAGCGGACGCCCGTGGCGTCGTGGAGCGCGCTCGCCAACGCGGGGGCCACCGGATTGATGCAGCACTCCGCGACCCCCTTCGAGCGCATCGGCCCGACCGAGTCCGAGGACGCCACCAGGAGCACGTCGGTACGGGGGATGTCGGCGTAGGTGGGGATGCGGTAGTTGCGGAGGTTCGGGTTGACCATGACACCGTTCGCGTCGATCTGGTGGTTCTCGGTCAGCGCGAAGCCGATTCCCTGGGCGACACCGCCCTCCACCTGTCCCCGGACCTGTAGGGGGTTGATGACGTCGCCGGCGTCGGTGGCCTGCACGCTGTAGAGGATGCGGATCTCGCCCGTCACCCGGTGGACGGCGATCCGGAAGCCCTGTGTGTTGGAGGTGACACTTCGCGGCGAGCCGTAGCCCTTGCGGGCGGCGGTGAAGCGGATTCCGCGCGCGCGGGCCAGGGCGACGAGGTCCGCCAAGGACACGCGCTGCTCGCCGCAGACGACGCCGTCGTCGTCCATCGAGCACATCACGACGTGGACGCCCGTGTGGGCGGCGGCGAACTCCAGGATCCGGTCCCGCACCGCGTTGGCCGCGCGGAGGACGGCGTTGCCCGCCACGAAGAGTCCCGCGCTCGCGAAGGCGCCGGTGTCGAATCCCGTGCGGTCGGTGTCGGACCGCACCAGGCGGATCCGCTCCGGTGTCGTGCCCAACTGGTGGGCCGCGATCTGGATATGGGCGGTGGGGGTGCCCTGGCCGAACTCGACCGTCCCGACGGCCAGTTCGTACACCAGGTCGTCCCCGAGCGTGACCCAGGCCTCCGAGATGTGCTCGGTCGGGGGCGCGGTCTCGTGCAGGGAGCTCGCCACGCCGGTCCCGACGAGCCAGTCGGGCCCCGGTGACGGCTCGTGAGCCGTCCGGGCCATCGCGGCGTCCACCAGGTCGATGCACGTGGCGAGTCCGTCCTCGGTGAACATCACGTCGTCGGGTCCGTCGTGCAGGGCGACGAGCGGATCGCCCGGTCGGACGATGTTGCGGCGCCGCAGTTCGAGCGGGTCGAGGTGCAGGGCACGGGCCAGTTCGTCCATCGCCGATTCCACGGCGAACGCCGGCTGTGTCATCCCGTATCCACGCAGTGCCCCGCTCGGAACGGTGTTCGTGTAGACGGCGTAGGCGTCGTACTTCTTGTTGGGACAGCGGTAGAGCATGACGGCCGCGCCACCCCCGTACAGCGTTTCGCCGCCGTGGTTGCCGTAGGCGCCGGTGTTCGACACGTTGCGGACCTGGAACGCCGTCAGCGTCCCGTCCGCCTTCGCGCCGAGCTTGACCGTCAGCGTCATCGGATGCCGGGGCGAGGCCGTGGTGAACTCCTCCTCGCGGGTGTACTCGAAGCAGACCGGCCGCCCGGTGTCCAGCGTGGCGAGCGCGGCCAGGTCCTCCGAGAACACCTCCTGTTTGCCGCCGAAGGCGCCGCCCACGCGTTTGCAGAACACGCGCAGCTGGTCCGGCCGCAGCGCGAACAGGTAGGCGAGTTTGACCTTGGCGATCGACGGCGACTGCGAACTGGTACGCACGTTCAGGCGGCCGTCCTCCATCCAGGCGATCGAGCCGTGGGTCTCCAGGTGCGCCTGCTGCACGCGCGGGGAGGAGTACGTGCCCTCGTGGATCACGTCGGCGTCGGCGAATCCGGCATCGACGTCACCGATGTGCGAATGGATCTCCACCAGGATGTTGTGGACCGGATCCCGGACGAAGGGGTCGTGCGAGCCGTGCAGCTGCGGCGCCCCCTCGGTCATCGCCTCCTCGGGATCGAAGACGGCCGGCAGGACGTCGTAGTCGACGACGACCCTCCGGCAGCCTTCCTCCGCCGCCCCGACGGTGTCGGCCAGGACGGCTACGACACGCTGGCCGACGAAGCGCACCGTGTCGTCGAGGATGAAGGTGTCGTCCGGATCGACGAGATGGTCGGTGTGGATCGCCGTGGTGAAGCGCTTGCGCGGCACGTCCTCCCAGGTGTAGACCCGGTGCACGCCGGGAACCGCGAGTGCGGCGGTCTTGTCGATCGAGACGATCCGGGCGTGCGCGTGCGGTGAGTGCAGCACCTTGAGGTGCAGCATGCCCTCGAGATGGACGTCCATGGTGAACTCGGCGCGGCCGGTCACCACGTCGTCGGCCTCCGGTGTGGCGACGCTCGTCCCCACGGCCTTCCCCGGGGCCGCCGTCTCCACGCCGGTGACGCCCCGCACGGCGTCCTCGATCGCCCGATAGCCGGTGCAGCGGCAGAGGTTGCCCTTCAACGCCCGGGGCAGGTCGTCCTTCTGATCCTCGGTGAGCGCCGCCGACGTCATGATCATCCCAGCCGTGCAGAAGCCGCACTGGAATCCCGGGGCGTCACGGAACTGTCGCTGCATCGGATGCAGGTCACCCGGTGCTCCGAGACCTTCGATCGTCGTCACCACGTGACCGTCCGCGCGGAACGCGGGGGTGATGCAGCTGTGCACCGGATCGCCGTCCAGCCACACCGTGCACGCGCCGCAATCGCCCGCGTCGCACCCCTTCTTGACGCCGAAGTGACCGATCGAGCGGAGGAAGGTGCGTAGGCACTGACCGGGTTCCGGCTCTTCGTCGAAGCTCCTGCCGTTCACGATGAAGGTCATGCCGGGCCCCCAGCCACGAGTTCGTGACGGATTTCCTCGGTGAAGTGCTTGGTCAGGTGGCGCCGGTGTTCGGGGGTCCCGTTCGGATCGGCGAACCAGACGTCGGCGGGGATGACATCGATGCTGTGCTGAAGGGTCCGTGCGTCGGGCATGCTGTCGAAGGCGATCCGCACCGGCCGGGTGGTGCCGGCGGTGACGGTGAGCAGCAGGTCGTTCGTCCCGGGCGTCTGGGTGCCGATGAGGAAGACCGTCGAACGGCCGAGGTGGGTCAGCGTGAAGCGGCGGTGCGCGGTGCGTTTGCGCAGGGCGCCCGCCGGAATCATGACGCGGCGCAGGAGTTCGCCGGGTGCGAGGATGTTGCGGTTGTCACCGGTCACGAAGTCGAGGGCGTCGACGACGCGGGTCGACCCGTCGGGAGCCCACAGCTCGTACCCGGCCTCGAGGGCGACCGTCAGCGTGATCATCGGGCCGGCGGGCAACGACAGGCAGATGTTGCCGCCGACGGTCGCCGCGTTCCACACCTTGAACGAGGACAGGAACGCCTCGCAGCCCGTGGCGAAGAGGGTGCCCGCGGTCCAGTCACGCGGCGGCTCGAAGGCGTACAGGCCGCGGATGGTGCAGGTCGCACCGATCTCCAGGCCTGTGTCGCTCGGAACGAGCGGATCCCAGCCGAGGGACGCCAGGTCGATCAGGCGGCGCAGGCTCGGCTGCTCGGTGGAGAACAGGAACGTGCCGCCCGCGAGCCAGGCATCGCCTTCACGCCATTCCAGCCCGGGCCGATCGGGTGGGCGCCGGACGACTTCGGTGATGGTGTTGAGGTCCATGGGAACCGTTCTCCCTCACGACGACCACCGTGCGGCGGACCGCCCACCGAATCCCCGTCGGGCCGCAACGGTCGAACCGCCGGAGGAGGAACCCCGGCGGGCGCTCGGATTCGTCTCAAGCGTATAGCCGGACGAGCCGGGCCCGCCAAGTCAGGACCCCGGCGTGACGTCGAGCCGTGGGGGTCCGTGCGGTGGTGCCGGCCGTGCATCGGCGGTCGGAGGCGGGTGCCCTGTCAGGCCCGGTTCCTCCGTCCCCTTTCCCTCTGCGTGCGGTTTTCGGGCTTGCCCGTCTCGGTCACGGATTGTGGTCGCGGCGCGATGGTGCGGGGCTGGTGTCGTGTGGCCATACGGCGCTCAGCACGCGGTTCGGCCAGTCGTCGGGGATGCTGGCGATGGTGACGTACTGGCCGTAGAAGGAGCCGATGAGCATGCTGGTGAGCGCGTCGAGGTCGGCGGAGTCCGGGAGGTCGCCGGCCGCCAGTTCTTGCCGGAGCAGCGCCCGTCGCGGCTCGACGATGCGGGTCCTGAAGAGGTGGAGCAGTTCGGGGTGGCGTCCCTCTTCGGCGAGCAGTGAGCCGAGGACGGCCAGCGCGGGGATGGCCCGCAGGTTGCTGTGGAGGTTCTCCAGGATCGCCAGGGCGTGGGCGCGGGTGGTCGGGGCGTCGACGGGCGGTTCCTCGACCCGTAGCGAGCCGATCACTACGGCGACCAGCTCCGCCTTGTTCCGGTACCGGCGTCGGAGGCTGGGCACGGTGGTGCCTGCGGCGGCCGCCACGGATTCCAGCGACATGCGGGCGTAGCCGAGCTCGCCGAGCTGGCGGGCGGCGGCCGACAGGACGGCGCGGAGAGGTGCGGCGATGAGTTTCCTGAGTCAACCCCTATGCCGCCAGAGTGGTCTCGGGAGTCGTTTTGATCTTGCTGTTGGCCTGGTGGGTGTCGGGGTCGTA
>NZ_JBIRFA010000088.1:0-12483 GCF_044327205.1 Kitasatospora sp. NPDC018058
TGGGCGGGGGTGGTGAGGGGGTCGGTGGGGGTCACGGCGACGGCGCCCTGGGTCAGCAGCCACAGCGGGGCCCGGACACCCGCGTCCCCCAGCGCCTGAACGAGGGTGAGCGTTCCGGTGAAGCCGGCGGACACCTGAAGGAGCCCGGGGTGGCCGCTGTCGTCGAGGGCGAGGAGTGAGACCACGCCCGCAGGTTCGATGCCCTCCGTCAGCAGCTCGCGCAGCCGGGCCGTCAGGTCCGCACGGCTCGACCCGGGCTTCGCCTCCAGCGTCACGGTCTCGGGGCCGTTGCCGAGCAGAGCCGTGACCAGGTGGTCCGACCCGGGCGGCACGACGGCGAGCCAGGTGCCGGACGGGATGGTCCCTGTCCCGGCCTCCGGGAGGGGTTGCCAGGTGATCTGGTGGCGCCAGGAGTCGATCCGGGACCGGGTGCGCTGTCGGGTGCGCCACTGGGCGAGTGCGGGCAGCGCCTCGCCCAGCCCGTCGTGGGCCGATCCGCCCGGCAGGTCGAGCAGCTCCGAGAGGGCGCTCAGGTCCTGGTTGTGGACGGCTTCCCAGAACCGGGTGTCGGTGGTGTCGGTGGTGGTGGTGTTGGTGGGTTCGAGCCAGTAGCGCTGGTGTTGGAAGGCGTAGGTGGGCAGGTGGACGCGGTGTGCGTGGTGGTGCTGGAGGATGGTGGGCCAGTGGAGTTCGATGCCGTGGACGTGGGCGTGGGCTGCGGCGGTGAGCATCTGGCGTAGGCCGCCGTGGTCGCGGCGCAGTGAGCCGAGGACGGGCGTGTCCGGGTGGTCCTGCGCATCGAGGGTCTGCCGCACCCCCACGGCCAGCGCCGGATGGGTGCTGCATTCCAGGAAGTGGGTGTGGCCGTCGTCGGCGAGGGTCTCGACGGTCTCGCGCAGCCGGACGGTCTGGCGCAGGTTGCGGTACCAGTAGGCGGCGTCCAGTTCGGTGCCGTCGACGCGCCGGCCGAGCACCGTGGAGTAGAGCGGGACGTCGCCGGTGCGCGGGGTCAGGTCGCCGAGCGCGTCGAGCAGGCGGTCCCGCACGGCCTCCACCTCGGCCGAGTGCGCGGCGAAGTCGACGTCCACCCACCAGGCCCAGATCCGCTCGCGCAGGCACGCGGCGGCGAAGTCCTCCAGTTCGGCGGTGGGGCCGGACACCGTCACGGAACCGGGCCCGTTGTCGGCGGCGAGGGACAGGGCCGGCCGTTCGGCGAGCATCCTGCGCGTCTCGTCCGCCGACAGGCCCACCGAGAGCATCCGGCCGGTTCCGGCGAGGTCGCGCAGGAGGCGGGAGCGGATGGCGATGAGGCGGGCGGCGTCGTGGAGGGTGAGGGCGCCGGCGACGCAGGCGGCGGCGATCTCGCCCTGGGAGTGGCCGAGGACGGCGGCGGGCTTGAGGCCCCAGGAGCGCCAGAGTTGGGCGAGGGAGACCATGACGGCGAAGAGGACGGGTTGGACGACGTCGACGCGTTGGGCGAGTTCGTCGGGGACGTGGCCGCGGACGACGTCGTCGAGGGACCAGTCGACCCAGGGGGTGAGGGCTTGTTCGCAGGCGTGCATGTGGGCGGCGAAGACCTCGTTGGTGTCGAGGAGTTCGACGGCCATGCCGGGCCACTGGGAGCCCTGGCCGGGGAACATCAGCACCACCCGGGACGCGGCCGCCGGGGTGACGGCTCCCGTGAACACATCGGGCGCGGTCTCGCCGCGGGCCAGCGCGTTCAGGGTCCGCAGGTAGGAGTCGCGGTCGTCGGCGGTGACGGCGGCGCGGTGGTCGAACAGGGAGCGGGTGGTGGCGAGGGAGAGTGCGATGTCGGCCGGGCGCTGTTCGGGGTGGTCGTTCACCCAGTCGTGGAGGCGGGCGGCCTGGGCGCGTAGGGCCTCGGGGCTGTGGGCCGAGAGTAGCCACGGTGCTGCCTCGGCGGCCGGGGTGGCCGGGTCGGACGGCTGCGGCTCCACGGCGCGGTCGGGGGCTTGTTCGAGGATGACGTGGGCGTTGGTGCCGCTCATGCCGAAGGAGGAGATGCCGGCGCGTCGGGGGTGGCCGGTCTCGGGCCAGGGGCGTTCCTCGGTGAGGAGTCGGACGGTGCCGGCGGACCAGTCGACCTCCGGGGTGGGCCGGTCGACGTGGAGGGTGCGTGGCAGTACGCCGTGCCGGATCGCCTGCACCGTCTTGATGACGCCCGCGACGCCGGCCGCGGCCTGGGTGTGGCCGATGTTGGACTTCAAGGAGCCCAGCCACAAGGGCTGTTCGGCACTCCGGTGCTGCCCGTACACCGCGATGAGGGCCTGTGCCTCGATCGGGTCACCGAGCCGGGTACCGGTGCCGTGCGCCTCGACGGCGTCGACGAGGTCCGCGGTGAGCCGGGCGTTGGCCAGGGCGGCCCGGATCACCCGTTGCTGGGAAGGGCCGTTGGGGGCGGTGAGGCCGTTGGAGGCGCCGTCCTGGTTGAGCGCGCTGCCCCGGATCACGGCCAGCACCTCGTGCCCGAGACGCTGCGCTTCCGACAGCCGCTCCACCAGCAGCATGCCCACGCCCTCGGCCGGGCCGAAGCCGTCGGCGGAGGCGGCGAACGCCTTGCAGCGGCCGTCGGGGGCGAGCCCGCGCTGACGGGAGAACTCCACGAGTGAGGCGGGCACCGGCAGGATCGCGGCCCCGCCCGCCAGGGCGAGGTCGCACTCGCCCTGGCGCAGCGCTTGCCCGGCCAGGTGCAGGGCCACCAGCGACGAGGAGCAGGCGGTGTCCACCGACACCGCCGGGCCCTCCAGGCCGAAGGTGTACGAGATGCGGCCCGAGGCCACGCTGGTGGCGGTGCCGGTGACCAGGTGCCCCTCGGCCTCCGCGGGCACGGGACCGATCCCGAGCCCGTAGTTCTGCGAGCCCACGCCGACGAACACGCCGGTGCGGCTGCCGCGCAGGGAGTGCGGGTCGAGTCCGGCCCGTTCGAAGGCCTCCCAGGAGGTCTCCAGCAGCAGCCGCTGCTGCGGGTCCATCGCCAGGGCCTCACGGGGCGAGACACCGAAGAAGCCGGCGTCGAACTCGGCTGCGCGGCGCAGGAATCCGCCCTCGCGCACGTAACTGCGACCGGCCCTGTCGGGGTCCGGGTCGTAGATCCCGTCGAGGTCCCAGCCCCGGTCGGCCGGCAGCGGGCCGATGGCGTCCCGGCCACCCGACACGAGCTCCCACAGCTGCTCGGGGGAGTCCACGCCGCCTGGGAAGCGGCAGCTGAGGGCGACGATCGCAAGGGGCTCCGACGCCCGGTCCTCGACGTCCTGCAACTGCTGCCGGGCGTGCCGCAGGTCGGTGGTGACCCGCTTGAGGTACTCGCGGAACTTCTCTTCGTTGGACATGCGTCAGCTCCTTGCGCCGGCCGTGTGTCGGCGCGTGGTGGTTCGGGAGGGGGCGGGAGTCGGGCGGGCCGTGCTCAGGGCCTTCCGATCTCCCGGTCGATGAGGGCGAACATCTCGTCGTCGCTGGCCGACGTCAGGTCGTCCGGGACGTGGCGTGCGGCCGGTGACACCTCGGCCTGGGCAGCCGTGCCCCGGTCCTTCCACCGCCACAGCAGCGTCTGGAGGCGGGCGGTGATCCCGTCCCTGTCGGCCTCGTCTGGCCGACGTGACGTCAGGAGCTCCTCCAGTCGGTCGAGTTCGCGGTGGAGCGGGTCCCCGGTGTCGCCGTCTTCGAGGAAGACGGTCTCCAGGAGGTGACGGGCGAGTGCCCGCGGTGTGGGGAAGTCGAAGACGAGCGTCGCGGGCAGCCGCCGGCCGGTCGAGCCGTTGAGCCGGTTGCGCAGCTCGACGGCGGTGAGAGAGTCGAAGCCCACCTCCCGGAAGGCCCGGTCGGGAACGACGGCGCCGGCGTCCGCATGGCCGAGGACGGCCGCGACGTGGCCGCGCACGAGGTCCAGCAGTGCCGCCTCCCGGTCGGCGGGCGGCAGCGCGCCGACGCGGCGGCGCAGTTCCTCGCCCGCGTCCGCGGTGCCGATGTCCGGACCGTTGCCGGCCAGGCGCCGACGGGTCGGGGCCGCCACCAGGCCGCGGAGCACGGTGGGCAACCCACCGGCGCGGTCGCGCTCGCGCAAGGCGGCCAGGTCGAGCGGCACGGGCACCAGCACAGCGTGGTGCTGGGCGGCCAGTGCCGCGTCGAACAGCTCCAGGCCCTGTTCGGCGGTGAGCGGCTTCAGACCGCCGCGCGCCATGCGGCGCAAGTCCGCCTCGGTCAGGTGTCCGGTCATCCCGCTCGACCGCTCCCAGAGCCCCCAGGCCAGCGAGAGCGCGGGCAGGCCGCGGGCGCGGCGGTGCTGGGCCAGGCCGTCCAGGAAGGCGTTGGCGGCGGCGTAGTTGCCCTGGCCGGGGGCGCCGAAGACACCGGCCGCGGAGGAGAAGGTGATGAACGCGGCGAGGTCCAGGCCCGCGGTGGCGTCGTGCAGCAGCCGGGCGGCGTCCGCCTTGGGCCTCAGCACCGCGCCGAGCCGCTGCGGCGTCAGCGCCTCCACCGTGCCGTCGTCGAGCACGCCGGCCGCGTGCACCACGGCGGTCAGCGGGCGGTCGGCGGGGACGGCGTCGAGCAGCCCGGTCACGGCCTCCGAGTCGGTGAGGTCGCAGGCCGCCACGGCGACCCGGGCGCCCAGTGCGGAGAGTTCGTCCGCGAGCTGCGCGGCGCCCTCGGCGGCGGGGCCCCGGCGGCCGGCCAGCAGCAGGTGCCGCACGCCGTGGGCGGTGACCAGGTGGCGGGCGAGCAGGGCCCCGAGCGCGCCGGTGCCGCCGGTGATCAGTACGGTGCCGTCGGGGTCGAGCGGGGCGGGCACGGTGAGGACGAGCTTGCCGGTGTGGCCGGCACGGGACAGCTGCCGGAACGCCTCCGGGGCCTCGCGCACGTCCCGCACGGTGAGCGGCAAGGGCCGCAGGGCCCCGGCCGTGAAGAGCCGCAGGATCTCGCCGAGCATCTCCCGGATGCGCTCGGGGCCGGCCTCGACCAGGTCGAAGGCCCGGTACCGGAGGCCCGTCGGGACGTTCTCGCGGATGTCGGTCTTGCCCATCTCGATGAACCGGCCGCCGTCCGCGACCAGCCGCAGCGAGGCGTCGACGAACTCCCCGGCGAGCGAGTTGAGCACCACGTCGACCCCGCGCCCCCCGGTGGCGGCACGCAGGCGCTCCTCGAAGTCGAGCGAGCGCGAGGAAGCGATCCGGTTCTCCGCCAGGCCGGCGGTGCGCAGCGCGTCCCACTTGGCGGGGCTCGCCGTCCCGTACACCTCCGCGCCCAGGTACCGGGCGAGCTGGACGGCGGCCAGGCCCACGCCGCCCGCTGCCGCGTGGATCAGCACGGACTCGCCCGGCCGCAGGCCGGCCAGGTCCACGAGCGCGTAGTACGCCGTCAGATGGACCACGGGCACGGCGGCGGCCTCGGCGAAGGTCCAGCCCTCCGGCATCCTGGCCAGCGTGCGGTGGTCGGTGACCGCGGTGGGCCCGAAGGCGTGCGCCAGCATGCCGAACACCCGGTCGCCGGGGGCGAAGCCGGTCACGTCGGGAGCGGTCTCGACGACCACGCCCGCGCCCTCGCTGCCGAGCGTGCCGCCTCCCGGGTACATGCCCAGGGCGACGAGCACGTCGCGGAAGTTGAGTCCGGCGGCCCGGACCGCCACCCGGACCTCACCCGGTGCGAGCGGCCGCAGCGCCTCGGGGGCCGGGACGAGCGCGAGGCTCTCGACGGTGCCGCCCGCCCCGGCGTCGAGCCGCCAGGCCGGCTCACCGGTCGGCGGCAGCAGGGCGTCGGCGCCCGGCCGGGCCAGGCGCGCCGCGTGGACGACGCCGGCGCGTACGGCGCACTGCGGCTCGCCGCTGCTCAGCGCGGCCCGGATGCCGTCGGCCGGGGCGACGGGGCCGTCGCCGTCGCGGTCCACGAGGACGAAGCGCCCGGGGTGTTCGGACTGGGCCGAGCGCACCAGCCCCCACACGGCCGCCTGCACCGGGTCCGCCGGGCGCTCGCCCGGGGCGACGCGTACCGCGCCGCGGGTGACGAACACCAGGCGGGCGGCGTCCCAGCGGGTCCCGGCGAGCCAGCCCTGCAGCAGGCCCAGGGCCCGGGCGGTGGCCTCGTGCGTGTCCGACGCGTACCGGCCGTCGCACCGCACGAGCACGGCGTCGGGGACGGGGCGTCCGGCGGCGAGCGCCGTATCGAGTGCGGCCAGGTCCGGGTGGGTGTCGACGGTGTGCCCGCCGGGGGCCGGGTGGCCGGCCGGCTCGTCGCCATCGGTGAGCACCGTCCAGGCCCCGTCGGCCGGGGCGGCGTCGAGGGCCGGCCAGTCGAGCCGGAACAGGGCGTCGCGGTGTGCCGGGCCGGTCGGGGGTGCGAGTCGGCCGGGCAGCGGTCGTACGGTCAGCGACTCCACCGACGCCACCGGGTGGCCGGCGCCGTCCGCGAGCCGCAGGGCCACCGGTCCGCGCCCGAGGCCGCCGCTGAGCCGGACCCGCAGCGCGGTGGCGCCCACCGCGCTCAGCGTCACCCCCTCCCAGTGGAAGGGCAGGTGTCCGGTGCTCCCGGGGTCGTCGCCGGGCGCGGTCAGGAGCAGGGTGTGCAGGGCGGCGTCGAACAGGGCGGGGTGCAGCCCGTAGCGCCGGGCTTCCGCGTGGGCGTCCTCGGGAAGGGCCACTTCCGCGTAGAGCTCGCCGCCGTGCTCCCAGGCGGCCCGAAGACCGCGGAACAGCGGGCCGTAGTCGAGCCCGGCGGTCAGGAACCGGTCGTACACGTCGCCGACGTCGACGGGCACCGCGCCGGCGGGCGGCCACGCGGTCGGGTCGCCGTCGGAGGCGGGCGCGGAACCGGAGGGGTCGGGAGCGAGGACGCCGTGCGCGTGGCGCAGCCACGGCTCGTCGAGGGCCGCGCCCTCCGGGCGGGAGTGGACCGCCACGGCGCGCCGGCCCGCCCCGTCGGGTGCGTCGAGCCGTACGACCAGCTGGAGTGCGCCGTCCTCGGGCAGCGGCAGGGGGTTCTCCAGGGTGAGCTCCTCCACCCGGTCGCACCCCGCGGTCGCGCCGGCGTGCAGGGCGAGCTCGACGAACGCCGTGCCCGGCAGCAAGGGGCCGTTGACGCGGTGCTCGGTGAGCCACGGCTGGGTGTGCGCCGAGAGCCGGCCGGTGAGGAGCAGGCAGTCGTCCTCCGGGACGGTGACGAGCGCCCCGAGCAGCGGATGACCGGCCGCGCCCAGGCCGGCGGCGGTCGGGTCCCCGCTCGCCGCCGCGGCGTCCAGCCAGTAGCGGCGGTGTTGGAAGGCGTAGGTCGGCAGCTCGACCCGCCGGGCGTCGGTGTCGGCGAACGACGCCGCCCAGTCCACCGGGACGCCCCGTACCCACACCTCGGCGAGCGAGCGCAGGAACCGGTCCAGGCCGCCGTGGTGGCGCCGCAGTGTGCCCGCGACGACCGTCGGCCGCTCGCCGGGCCCGTCCGCGTGCAGCGTCTCGTCCATCGCCGAGGTGAGCACGGGGTGCGGGCTCACCTCGATGAATGCGCCGTGCCCCTGCCGGGCCAGTTCGGCGATCGCCGGGGCGAAGCGGACCGTCTGCCGCAGGTTGCGGTACCAGTACGCGGCGTCCATGCCGCCGCCGTCCACGAGCCGGCCGTCGACCGTGGAGAACACCGGGATCCGGCCGGGCACCGGCCGGATCCCGGCCAGGGCCTGCGCCAGCTCGGCCTCGACGGCCTCCACCTGCGGGGCGTGCGACCCGTAGTCCACCGCGATCCGCCGCACCTGCACCCCGGCCCGCTCGCGTTCCGCCACGAACGCGTCCAGCGCGGCGCTGTCACCCGACACCACCGTGGAGCCGGGCCCGTTGACCGCCGCCACCGCCAGACCCGGCCCGGCCGAGCCCAGCCACTCCCGGACCGCCGCCGCGGGAGCCTCCACCGCGACCATCCCGCCCGTCCCGGAGAGGGCCCGCAGCACCCGGGAGCGGGCGACCACCACGCGCGCCGCGTCCTGCAGCGAGAGCGCCCCCGCCACACAGGCGGCGGCGATCTCGCCCTGCGAGTGGCCGACCACCGCCGCGGGCTGCACCCCGTACGACCGCCACGTCTCCGCGAGCGCCACCATGACCGCGAACAGCGCGGGCTGGACGACGTCCACCCGCTCCAGCGACGGCGCCTGCGGATCGCCCTCCAGCACCGCCAGCAGCGACCAGCCGGTCAGACCGTCCAGGACCTCGGCACACTCCCGGAGCCGGGCGGCGAACACGGGGGACGACGCCAGCAACGACGTGGCCATGCCGCCCCACTGCGCGCCCTGGCCGGGGAAGACGAACACCGCCCTGCCCCCGGTGTCGGCCCGCCCGGTGACCGCGGCCCCGAGCGCGGTCGTCCCACCGACCGTCACCTCCCCGGCCGGAAGCCGCAGGTCGGCTCCCGTCAGCGTGGCCAGCGCCTGCCCCAGCTGCCCGCCGTCCGTGCCGATCGCCACCGCCCGGTGCTCGAACACCGAACGCGTGTCGGCCAGCGACAGTCCGACATCGGCCGGACGCAGCCGCGGGGCCGCCTCGACGTGGGTGCGCAGCCGGTCCGCCTGGTCGCGCAGCGCCTCCGTGGCGCGGGCCGACAGCACCCACGGCAGAGCGCGGCCGTCGGCCCCGGTGCAGGAGCCGTCGGCCCCGGTGCCGGACGCGACGTCCGGGGCCGGCGCCGCCTGCGGGTCGAGCTGCGGTTCGAGGCGCGGGTCAAGCTGCGGGTCGAGCTGCGGTTCGAGGCGCGGGTCAAGCTGCGGGTCGAGCTGCGGGTCGTGCTCCAGCACCACGTGGGCGTTGGTGCCGCTGATGCCGAAGGACGACACGCCGGCCCTCCGCGGCTGCCCGTCCTCCGGCCACGGCCGGGCCTCCGTGACCAGCCGGACAGCCCCGGACGACCAGTCGACGTGTGGCGTGGGCTCGTCCACGTGCAGCGTCCTCGGCAACGTGCCGTACCGCATCGCCAGTACCGTCTTGATGACACCCGCCACGCCCGCCGCGGCCTGGGTGTGGCCCAGGTTGGACTTGAGCGAGCCCAGCCACAACGGCTGGTCCGCAGAGCGGTCCTGACCGTACGTCGCCAGCAGCGCCTGCGCCTCGACCGGGTCCCCCAGGGTCGTGCCGGTGCCGTGCGCCTCCACCGCGTGCACCTGGGCGGCGGAAAGCCGGGCGTCGGCCAGGGCCTGGCGGATCACCCGCTGCTGGGCGGGGCCGTTGGGGGCGGTGAGGCCGTTGGACGCGCCGTCCTGGTTGACCGCGCTGCCCCGGACGACGGCGAGCACCCGGCGCCCGTTGCGGCGCGCGTCGGACAGCCGCTCCAGCGCCACCAGGCCGACGCCCTCACCCCAGCCGGTGCCGTCCGCCGCCGCCGCGAACGGCTTGCAGCGGCCGTCGGGGGCCAGTCCCCGCTGCCGACTGAACTCGATGAACATCAACGGGCTGGAGATCACGGTCGCCCCGCCCGCCAGTGCCAGGTCGCACTCACCCCGACGCAGCGCCTGGCAGGCCAGATGCAGCGCGACGAGCGACGAGGAACAGGCGGTGTCCACCGTCACCGCGGGCCCCTCTAGGCCGAGGACGTAGGAGATCCGGCCGGAGGCCACCGACATCGCATTCCCGGTGGCCAGGAAGCCCTCGACCTCCTCGGGAGGCGTTCGCAGCCCCGCCGTGTAGTCCTGCATGCCGGTGCCGACGAACACGCCGGTACGGCTGCCGCGCCAGGTGTCGGGGGACGCGCCGGTCCGTTCCAGCACCTCCCACGCCGTCTCCAGCAGCAGCCGCTGCTGCGGGTCCATCGCCAGGGCCTCCCGCGGCGAGATCCCGAAGAACTCCGCGTCGAACCCGGCGGCGTCGACGAACCCGCCGGACCGGACGTAGCAGGTGCCCGGGTGGTCGGGGTCCGGGTCGTGGAGGGCATCGAGGTCCCAGCCGCGATCAGTGGGGAAGCCGGTGACGGCGTCCTTGCCCTCGGTGACCAGCTGCCACAGCTCCTCCGGTGAGGACACCCCGCCGGGCAGTCGGCACCCCATGGCCACGATGGCGATCGGCTCGACGGCCGCGCCCTCCACCTCCTTGAGGCGCTCGCGCGTCTCGTGGAGTTCGGCCGTCACCAGCTTCAGGTAGTCGACCAGCTTGTTCTCGGTCACCATTGTCCGCTTCTTCCCGCCTTCTCGACGTGCCGGATCCCCGGCTGGTAGTGCTGGTTCGGTTTCTCGTCAAGCCGCTTCAGGACAAGCCGAGTTGGCTGTTGATGAAGGCGATGACCTGGTCCGGCGACGCCTCCTCCAGCTGCTCGCTCACCGTGGTCCCGGCGCCCTCGGGGCGACGCTCGGACCAGGTGGCCGCGAGGCGCCTCAGTCGTGCCGACACCGCGCCGTGGTCCACGTCCTCCGCGTCGGCGGCGGCCAGCGCGGCCTCCAACCGGTCGATCACCGCGATGACCCCACCGGGCCCCCGCTCAACGCCTCCCGACCCACCGGCCAGATGGGCGGCGAGCACGGCGGGCGTCGGGTGGTCGAAGACCAGCGTCGCCGGCAGGCGCGAACCCAGGGCGCGCTCCAGCCGGTTGCGCAGGTCCACTGCGGAGAGCGAGTCGAAGCCCATCTCCTTGAAAGCCCGTTCGGGTTCGACCGTGCCCGGGGTCCGGTGGCCGAGCACGGCGGCGACCTGGGAACGTACGACATCGAGCAGCGCCGCCTCCCGCTCCTGCGGCGGCAGCGCGCCCAGCCGTTCCGCGAGCGCGCCGTCGACTTCGCGCTCCTCCCGGGTCCGCGTCCGGACCGGGGCCAGTTCGGCGAGCAGCGGGCTCGGCCGGACGGCCGCGAAGGCGGCGGCGAACCGGTCCCACTCCGCGTCGGCAACCAGCACCCCGGTCTCCTCCCGCTCCACCGTGCGGCGAAGCGCCGCCAGCGCGAGCCGCGGCTCCATGGGGGGCAGGCCCTCCCGCCGCAGCCGCTCGGCGAGTGGTCCTGCGGCCATGCCACCGTCAGCCCACGGGCCCCAGGCCACCGCCGTGGCGGGCAGGCCCTCGGCCCGGCGCCGTTCGGCGAGCGCGTCCAGGAAGGCGTTGGCCGCCGCGTAGTTGCCCTGCCCCGCGTTGCCGATGGCCCCGGCCAGAGAGGAGAACAACACGAAGGCGGACAGCCCCTGACTTCTCGTCAGTTCATCGAGGAGGAGGGCGGATTGAGTCTTCGCACTGAGAACGTCGGCGAGACGTTCGGCCGTCAGCTCGTCCAGCAGACCGTCGTCCAGCACACCCGCGGCATGGAGCACGGCCGTCAGCGGCCGCTCCTCGGGAATCCCGTCCAGAAGCGCGGCGAGTGCCTGCCGGTCGGTGACGTCGCAGGCCGCGATGGTCACCGAGACGCCCGCCACCTCCAGTTCGGCCCTCAACTCGGTTGCGCCCGGCGCATCGAGGCCCCGTCGGCCGACCAGCAGCAGGTGCTCCGCGCCCGCCCGGGCGAGCCAGCGGGCGGCGTGCGCGCCGACCGCCCCCGTGCCGCCCGTGATCAGGACCGTGCCCTGCGGCTGCCACGGCCGTGCCGACACCGCGCCACCGGCGGGCAACCGGACGAGACGGCGAGCGAGCGGCCCGCCGGAACGCAGCGCCACTTGGTCCTCGGCGCCCGGGCCGGCCAGGACGGCCGCCAGCCACCCAGCGCCCCGCTCGTCCAGGACGTCCGGCAGGTCGATCACACCACCCCAGCGGGAGGGGTGCTCCAACGCGGCCACGCGCCCCAAGCCCCAGACCGCGGCCTGGGCGGGGTCGGCACCGGCCTCGTCGCCCGGCCCGTCCGCGGTCACGGCACCCCTGGTCAGGCACCACAGCGGCGCGGACACGTCCGCATCCCCGAGGGCCTGGGTCAGCGACAGCGTCCCGCCGAGCCCGGCCGGAACGGCCGACAGGCCGGGGAACACGCCGTCGGCCGCAGCCAGCAATGACACGACACCGGTCGGAGCCGACACTCCGTCCAGGGCCTCGGCCACCCGACGGGCGATCACCTCGCGCCGCAGCTCCCCGGTCGGCAGCTCCAGTACGACCGGCCGGGCGCCGTGGGCGGCGAGCGCCCGCACCACGGCGGCCCCCGGCTCCCTGGTGGCGGCGCCCGCCGGCGACACGACCAGCCAGGAGCCGTCCAGCACCGGCGGCTGGACGGGCTGGGGCAGCGGCCGCCAGGCGAATCCGTGACGCCACCCGTCGGCGGCCGACTCCTCGCGGGAGCGGCTGCGCCAGGCGGCGAGCGCCGGCAGCGCGCTGCCCAGCGGCGTGTCCGCGGCCACGTCGAGCGCCGCTGCGAAGGCCTGGGCATCGCCGTTCTCGATCAGCTGCCAGAACGAGTCGGTGGTGTCGTTGGTGGGTGCCGGGTGTTCCTGGGTGGGTGTGAGCCAGTAGCGCTGGTGTTGGAAGGGGTAGGTGGGGAGGTCGAGGTGGGTGGTGGGTGGGGTGGGTCGGGTGGTGGGGTGGCCGTGGGTGTGGAGGGTGGCGAGGGTGGTT
>NZ_JBIRFA010000089.1:0-12043 GCF_044327205.1 Kitasatospora sp. NPDC018058
GGGACGCGAGGGCCGCCAAGCGGTTCCCGGCCAGGCTCATGAAGAAGCAGAGCCGTGTGCCGCGGGTGCTGGTCACGGACAAGCTCAAGAGCTACGGCGTCGCCCACCGCGAGCTCATGGCCTCGGTCGAGCACCGCTCGCACAAGGGCTTGAACAACCGCGCCGAGAACTCCCACCAGCCCACCCGCCAGCGCGAGCGGGCCATGAAGGGCTTCCGCTCACCCGGCGCTGCCCAACGGTTCCTGTCCGCGTTCAGCGGCATCTCAGCCCACTTCCGGCCCCGACGCCATCTTCTGACCGCCGCTCAGCACCACCTCGAGATGACCCTCCGCTTCACCATCTGGGATCACGTCACCGAGACCACCGGCCTGCCCACCGCACCCTGAGCCAGGCGCCCCACCCAGCACCCCACGCACCCCGGCACACCCTCAGCCCGACACGCGCGCATCAACGTGACAGCGTCTCCCGGGACGATCGCAGGCCTGCCAGAGCGCCTACCCGACCAACGAGGCCGGCACTCGTACACCCTGCCTCCCACCAGGCCGGATGAGGTTCTCGGCAGGGGCAAGGCCGCCGGCGACGGTGGCTGCCTTCATCCGGCGGATCTCGTCCCGGCCGTGAGCGGTGGCGCGGGTCTTGTCCATCAGCGGCACGTCCTTCCAGGGCAGAGCCTTGAGCCGGGCGTGCAGGGTGAGGTGGTTGCCCTTGACCAGGGCGATGTAGTGGGCGGTCTTGTCTTTGACGAGGAAGCGGGCGTGCTCGGCCTGGGTGTGCATCGCGTCAAAGGTCACCACCATCCCGGTCAGGTCGAGACCAGTCAGGAGGGGCTGGAAGGCTGGGATCTCGTTACTCTTGGCGTCCACCTCGCGCTGGGCGAGGACCAGGCCGTCGCCGTTCATCGCGGCAAGTACGTGGATCCGGGTGCCGTCCGCGCGGACCGCGCCGCGCAGCGTCTTGCCGTCCACCGCCACGGAGGGCCTGGGTACGGGCTGCTCGGTGGCGTCGACAGCGGCGCGGTCGGCGAGCCAGGCTCCGATGGCCTCGTCCAGCGCGTCGCTGTCGACGCGTTGCAGGGTGCGGCGGACGGTGGCCTCGCTGGGAGCGCGCGGGGGGACGCCGGGGTCCCGGATGGTGGCTCCGAGTCGTATGAGCAGGTGGGGCGGGGCATCGGCGGCCCATTCGGCGACCGCGGTGAGGGATTTCGCTCCGGCGAGGATGGCGCAGGCGGCCAGTTCGAGGAGGAAGGTGAGCGGGTGGCTGCGGCCCCGGCGTCGGCGCGGGTCGGGGATGGCCGAGAGGCGGGCCAGTAAGCCGGGATGGTCGTCGGGACCAGGAGGCGGGGCGTCAGCGAGTTGGTCCAGGCTGGCCGGGATGGGTGATGATGAGCGGGCGGGCACGATCTTCCGTCGTGGTGGTCAGGGACTCGACACCTCGTGATCACCGTAAGCCGTGCCACGAATAGACCGAGTCTGACGGCTATCCGGTGCACCGGCGTGGGATCACCGTGTCAGCAGCTCCGGTGCGAGTGCGGCCACCATGCGCTCCGCCTCGCGCCGGCCGTACGGGGTCAGCCGAGCCAGCAGATCGCGGTCGACAGCGCCGCGGTGGATCCAGATCCCCGCGAGCGACTCGGCACACAGCGCCACCAGGGTCTCGTCCGACTGGGCCGGATCACCGGCGATCTCGGCCAGGGCTGCCACCACCGCGTCGCAGGGGAAGCTCTCCAACTCCGAGGCCGCATCGTATCGCTCGTCCATCCGGACACCGGCGGCCGTGCCGCGAAGTATTCCGATCAGCAGATCTTCCTGCTCACCGGGCCGGTACTCGCGCGGAGCAACCGGGCGCTTTGCGGGCCCCTGACGGGGCTTCCGCTTACCAATCGAAAAGATCTCCAACGCCTTTTCACCAAGCTCTCGCCGATCCCGCTGCCGATGCCGCCGACCAGCACGCTGGCACTGGCGCCCCCACTCGGCTCCGACCATACCGCTGGCGAGACCACCGGTGAGACCGCGTCCGGCGCGCGACGCGGTCTCGAACGCTGCCCCCAGCTCGCCTGCCACGACAACATCGACGCCGGACTCCGTCACCACGCCCGAGGCGCCACCTGAACCCTCGCCACCCTGAACATCACGTGTTCAAATCGGACATTCGACGAGAACGACGAGTCCCTGCCCCGCCCCCACCGCGAGCGGCCGGCACCAGCCGGACGCGAGAGAAGAAAAGGCCCGCCGCAGGCGCAGCGACCCTCACCGCCACCGCCCCACCCAACCAGCCAACCACCACCCACAAAGCCAAGGACAGGAAGGGGTTGTCGGGGTGGTGAGTTTCACCTTGACGGCCACTCACCATGGCCGCTGACCTGCATGTTTGTCCGGAATCCGGGCGTGGCGGGCGGGAAGGTCGGCCACCGGTTGGTGCACCGGTTGTCGCACCGGTTAGGACACCTGCAGTCTGGTAGTGAGGATGTTCCGGTTGGGTTAGTCGGATGCCGGGAAGTAGAAGTCGATGAATTCCGCGCCGCCGAAGTGGATGCAGAGTCCGCTACCTGGGGCACAGAAGTATTCCTCCTGAAGCGCCCACGCGATTAGGGTGCGTATGGGTCGTGATCAATCTGCGGGTTTCGCCCGCGTGGCGGGGCCTGATCCGGTAGACGTGTTGTGTGACGCGAGTTTGGCAAGGTCACCCCTACAACCGGGGCCTCGTTGCGTTGGCAACGGGCCGGCCAGCACCCATCACACCGTCGTGACCAGCAACTTCCCATGATCACTGGGACTTTGAAACGCCCCTGCCGTGTGCACACCGGGGCCAGCGGACGTGCACTGACGGACAAAACGGGGACCGCAGCGCGCCATAGCCTCGCGACTAACGAGACGCCCATCGGTACGCGCGAGGGCGCCTGAATTCCATTTGCCTCTAAATCAGGAACGAAAAGGGAACATGCTGAGGAAACTCGCTCTTCTACTGCTGTCACTGGCGACGGCCATGGGTCTGGTGACGGGCCTGAGCACTACCGCGTCCGCCACCAACTTCAGCGTCATCGACTGGAACATCTCGAACATCACCGAGCGTGGCGCCACGCACGAGTCGAACTACTACAGGTTGATCAGCGCCATCCACCTGCACACCTACGGCAATGTGACCCACTACGAAGGCCTCACCCAGACCTCGACCGACCACGACCGCCTGGTCCAGGTCAGGGTGCTGGACACGAACAACACCCAACTCACCTCGGTCTACCTGTGGGCGGACAACCTCTACGTCGCCGGGTTCTACGCCCCGGCCACCAACACGCACTTCGCGTTCAACGACCGGTACCAGGACTTCCAGACGGCGCTCGGCATCCCGAGCGCCCGCATCCTGCCGACGAACGGCAACTACACCGGTCTTCCGGGCGGCAACGACAGGGGCCGGCTGGTACTTGAGCCGGAGACCATCTACAACGCCATGTACCAGCTCGGTCACGCGGCCCCGAACGACTACAACGACGCCGTCGGCCGCGCACTGGTGGTCGCGATCCAGATCTTCTCCGAGGCGTCGCGCTTCAGCCCGATTCTCGACCGGATCCGAGGCAACATCCACAACTGGACCCACACGCCCCTGACCGACGACTACGCCGGGCTGGAGAACGACTGGGGCCGCATCTCCCAGTTCGCCTACAACATCCGCAACAACCCGACCCTGTCGATCAGGATTCTGGGCCAGTGGGTGACGAGCCTGGTCGGTCTGAGCCGGGTCCTCGGCTTCGTTGAACTCAACGGCTCCCAGGCCCGCCTTTAGTACTCCAGCAGGACTTCTCCATGCCCGCTGGTCAACGGCCTGGGAGTGGGGAGCGCGGCCGGGTAGGGGCTGGTGTGGGGCGGACTTCGTTACCGTCCCACCAACGGATTGCTACAGCTCACCGTGCTCGCAGGATCGACGCCGACTCCTCGTCCAGGGGCAGGAATGCCTCCAGGTGCAGCTCCGCCACCGTGACGTCGACGGCGGTGGCGAACGTAGTCCGGGTGGTCAGCAGCCGCAGCTCGCCCTCGGGGCAGCGCAGTCGGAGCGGAACGGCGAATCCCAGGTGCTCCTGGGCCGGTTGAACGGGTGGGAGGTAGCCAGCCAGCTCATCGGCGAGTGCGGCCAGTTGGGCATCCTGGTGCTGGCGGGCCCGGGCACGCTGGTTCTCGATGATGTGGCGGCCCCACTCGGCGAGGTTGACGACTCGCCGGGCCATGCCAGCAGGGTGCAGGGCTAGGAGCGTGGGTCAGTAAGCGGCAACCCGCGTGCGTCTCGTGATCATTCGTACGAGATGATCCCGGTATGCGTGATCAGGAGGGGCTGTTCGAGGCCGAGCCGGTTGAGCCGAAGCGGCCGCAGGTACGTCCGGCGACAGTGGACAAGCGATTCCGGGCGTTCGACCCGCACCAGGTCCTGCTGCTGCCGCCGTCGCTGGACGACTGGCTGCCGGAGGACCATCTGGCCCGGTTCGTCGCGGACCTGGTCGATGAGGTCCTCGATTTGTCGCCGGTCCTGGCCGACTACACCGAGAAGCGCGGGTTCCCGCCGTACGACCCCAGGTTGATGGTGCGGCTGCTGATCTACGGCTACACCACCGGCGTACGCTCGTCCCGGGCGATCGAGCGCCGTTGCGTGGACGACGTGGCCTTCCGGTTCCTGGCCGCCGGCCAGGCCCCGGACTACCGCTCGATCGCCCGGTTCCGCCGCCGCCACCTGGACGCACTCGCCGACCTGTTCCTCCAGTCGCTGCACCTCGCCCAGAAGCTGAGCATGGTCAAGATGGGCCGCGTCGCCCTGGACGGCACGAAGCTGGAGGCGAACGCCTCCAAGCACAAGGCCATGAGCTACGGCCGCCTCGTCGACAAGGAGGAGAAGGTCGAGGCCGAGATCGCCGAACTGGAGGCCAAGGCCCGCGCTCTGCTCGCCGACGCCGAGCACGTCGACGCCGCCGAGGACCAGATCTACGGCGTCGACGGGAAGGACACCGACCTGCCCGCCGAGCTGGACCGCCGCGAAAAGCGCCTCGCGCGGTTGCAGGCCGCCCGCGCCCGGATCGAGGCCGAGGCCGCAGACAAGGCCCGCCGCCACGCCGAGGACAAGGAACGCCGCCGCCAGGTGCGGGCAGGCGCCGGCGATGAGCAGGCGGTCGCCGACGCGGGCGAGAAGGCCGCGAAGACGGCCCGGCCGAAGCCGAAGGCCCAGGCGAACTTCACCGACCCCGACTCGCGGATCATGAAGAACAGCGACGGCGCCTACATCCAGGCCTACAACGCCCAAGCCGTCGTCGACGAGCAGCACCAGGTCATCACCGCCGCCGACGTGACCTGCAACGCCTCCGACGCGCTGAACTACACCAGCATGCTCGACCAGTCCGCACGCAACACCGGTATCCACCCCAAGCAGGACCTGGTCGACGCCGGGTACTGCTCCGATGCCAACCTCGAAGCCGCGAAGGAGCGCCAACTGGCCTGCGGCACCGACACGTTCATGGCCACCGGCCGACTTGGCCACGACGAGCAGGTCCCGCCCGCACCTCACGGCCGCATCCCCACGAATGCCACCTTGAAAGAGCGGATGGCCCGCAAGCTGCGGACCAAGCCCGGCCGGAAGGCCTACAGCCGCCGCAAGGCCATCGTCGAACCCGTCTTCGGACAGATCATGACCTGCCAGAACGGCCGCCAGCTCCTCCTGTGCGGCGAGGACGGCGCCCGCGGCGAGTGGCGCCTCCTGGCCGCCTGCCACAACCTCCGCAAGATCTTCCGCCACACCGGCGCCGCCGGACTGACCGCGGCGCTCGCCTGACCGCCGCCAGCCGGCGACCCTCGGCGCCGATTCACAGCCCCCAGGACGACACCTCCGACGCCAGCAGGCACGCGCCGAGCGGCCGACGACCGAGCCCGCCGATCACGACCGCTCGGCCGCTTGCCCGTTACCGACCCACGCTCCTAGCCGGGCGGCGGGCGGGAGCTTGCGCACCGGCTTGGCGGACAGTACCTGCTTCGTCCAGCCGGACACGCGCGAGCGGGACTGCCGACCGATCGCCAGGGGGTCGGCGTCGTGGGCTAGATCGGGAACGGTGACGGCGGTGGGCGGCGCGTCGCGGGCGTTGTCGAAGATCGTGTCGGCGATTTGCCAGCCCAGGCGCCGCAGGGCGGCGACCGCCGCGGTGGCGTCGCAGAGCCGAAGAGCCGACAGGTCCGCTCCGATGACGTTGCCGGTTCCACCGCGCGCCGCCCGGATGGCCACCACGACGGCCAGAAGCTGCGGATCGGGCCCGGGCAGCGGAAGCGACGCCACGTACCCGAGCATCGCCCGGGCGGCAGCGCCCTGCGACGGCGTCAAGAGAAAGGCCGACAGCGGGAGTTCGCCGCCCACGGTGGCAGGGATGCTGGGGGTACGGAACACGAGCTCAGGCACGTCACCCCCAACGCGCTACTCGGCCGGAGGTTACCCCCCGGCACCTGCACGGAGTAGCCCGGCGGTGTCGGGGCGGCTCGTCCCGCCCCGGGCCGGGGACGCCGCTGTGAGAGCCAAGCCCGACGCATGCCGTCGTGGCCCCGGGGACGTCGGAAACAGCGGCGGGGTCGGCGGGTACGAGCCCACCGCCCCCGGCACTACGGCACGCTACGCCCGGGCGGCGTCGACACCACCCCACGAGGAGTCGATGTCGACGCCGCCCCAGTTCGTGTCAGCGGTCAGGCCCCACGTGGAATCCGCCGCGCAGCCCCAGACCGTGTCCGGCACCGCACCCCACACCGAGTCCCTGCGCACGCGAGCAGCCACGACAACCTCCCCAGATAGAGCGTGATCGGGCGCCCACTCTAGGCAGGGAAGTTTCTTTACGTCACTACCTATTACTTCCACTCCACACCCGTCACCGACAGCGTCGTTGCTCCGTACGCCTCTGAGGAGAGCACCGTTGCGGGGCGGCCCCCTTGCGGCACTTCCACGACGGCCTCCGCGGACCACACCTCCTCGATGCTGGACCACTTGCGGCCTCGTCCCAGCAGCGCGTCGGTGTCGTCGCCCGGTTTGATCCAGTCGGCCGGCGTACGGCCACGGTCCCGGTACGTGCCTTCCAGTGTGCAGGTGACGAGGGAGCCGCCGTCCTTCAGCCGGAACGTCGGCAGCGCGTTCGTCAGCGAACGGAACGAGAGGCTGCGCTCGAGCACCTTCTGGTCCCATCCGTTGAAGTAGTCCACCAGGCCGTTGGTGAAGTCGCCTCGTTCGAAGTCGGCGCTCTCCGGCTTCCCGGCCGGCACGGTGAAGCTCAGGTACTGGGCGTAGCGCCCGCACACAGCAGTGTCCGTCTCCGCGGTCGGCGACAGCTCCACGCCTCCGGACGTTCCGCGGGCCAGGGCCGGCATTACCTTCGGCCGCACGGATCGTTGGCCCGGCACCGGTGTCGAGGATGGGGCCTCGGTCGGAGCCGTCGTCGGCGGTGCCTCGGTCACTACCCAGGTGGCCACGACCGCCTTCCACTCCCCGCCCGCCCGGTCGCGCGTGAAATAGGTCAGGGTGGAACTGCGGTCCGTTTCGCGTCCCTCCGTCTTGTTCAGGACGGCGAAGCTCTGCGGCTCTCCGGAGTCGGTCTGCGGGATCAGGTACACCGGGCGGACAGGCCGGATCGGCTCGTTCTTGGTTCCGTTGGCCTGGTGTAGCTGTGCCGTGGCCCGGTTCTCCTTGAGTAGCTGCCCGTCCTCCACCCGGGCGAGCGCCTCGGCATCGCCCTTCTCGGTAGCCGCCTGCCTCTCTTTGACGTACCGCTCGAAGACCTCCTGGGCCTGCGCTTCGGTGAACGACGGTGTCGCGCTGGTCGTGCCGCTGCCCGAGGTGCCGGAGACGGACGACCCCGCAGACGCCCCGGACCCGCTTCCGGAAGAACAACCGGCCACGCCCATCGCGAGGAGAGCTGCAGCCCCCATTGCGCTCCACCCCCGTGCCCGATTCCGTGTGATCACTGCGGCTCCCCCCGTTGGTCCATCAATCCGATCGCAGGGATCCTATTGGGTCCAACTAGGGCACCGGCCAAGGACACTGTCACGGATCAATGACTCCGTCGGCACCCGGTCCCGGGACCAGATGGACGACGAACAGGCCCGCGACGCGCTGCGACAGGTCCAGCGGTGGCTTCGCAGCCTGCGCTCCTACCACCGCCCCGACCCGCCCGCCGCGCCGCACGAGGCCGCCTCGCCCGCGCCTACTTCGACCTCGGCCTGGAAGCGGGCACCAACGCGGCAGGCGCACGCTGAACGGCACCGAGCCGGCCTCGCCGATTGCTCCCAGTACCGGCGCGCACGGCCCGCCCGATGCAGCCGGCCGCCACGAACTCACCCGCAGGGCGCGCACGGGCCCGGGCGGCTACCGGGTTCGCCGACCTCGAAGAACCAACCCCAGCCGAGCACAGGGGCTGGAAGACTTTCCCTGCGGCGGGCGTACTGCTCGGAACCGGTCCACGGAGAGGATCACCAGTGGAAGCTGAGCGGCTGGGACACCGGGTGCTGGACGGGGCCGCCCTGGAGACCCCCGCCACGGCGAAGGCATTTCGAATGCGAGCCGAGAGAGCCCCCGACCGGCGCCAGATTCATGCAGCTGCCGCGCTGGCCGGGGTGACCGGTCTGCTCGTCCTCATCGGCCAGTGGGTCGACCTGCTCGTCCCGATCGCTATCTTCGCCTTCGGCTTCCTCGTGATCCTCGTCGGCGGGCTGTGGCAGCAGCACGCCCGCCTCAAGGACGAGCGGAGACTCCTCGCCACCCGCCCTTGGCAGGTCTGGCCGTGCCGCGTTCAGAAACTCCGGGGCCGCAGGAGGGCCGGCGTCACCGCGTGCCGAGTGGATCTTCTCGCGCGGAACGGCGCTGTCGTCCGATCGGGAAAGGCCGACCTCCCCACCGCGCTCTGGAACGCCATGACCGACGGCGTCGGCACCCTCTGGATCTGCGGCGACCTGCGCAGGCCCTACCTCATCGCTGCTCCCGGCGGAACCGCCTGGACCCTGTGCCACCCCGAGGACCCCCCGGAGCACAGGGTCCACATCACCATCCAGACCTGACCACCAAGCACCCGCACCCGTCCAACCGCGTGCACCGACACTCCTGCTCACGCACCCGCACAGCGCAGGGCGGCCGCTACGAAGAGCAAGGCGCAGGCGCCCACGGGCGCTTCTGGTCCAGACGCCATGGACGGGCAACGGCCACGCGCCTATGGCGCAGTTGGCCAGCCACCGAACCGGTACCGACCTCTCCACGCAGAAGGGCCTGCCGATGAACGCTCCAATCCAGCAGGACAACGACGGGTGGGACCCCGAGCGCATCATGATCGCGTTCGCTGAAGCCCTGGGCAGCACGCCCCCAGACCGATCCTCGGAGGAACAAGTCCTCGTCCTGGCCGACGACATGGCCCGCCGCACTGCCGCCCGCCTGTCCCCCGGCCGGAGCTGGACCGCGCACCGCCAGGACGACGGCACGGTGCGCGCCACCGCAGAGGACGGAACCGTCGCCGTGGGCTGGACCGCCACTCCCCAGGCGGTGACCGAACTCGTTGCCCCGTGGGAGCCCGGCACCGTGCAGCAGCCGCTCGTCGACCTGCACGGCGCCACCGACCGGACAGCCGCCGTGACGAAGCCGCGCTTCCCCTACCCCGACACCGAGCAACTCGACGACGCCTTCGACGCCCCCTCACGAATCGCCGACATCACCGAAGCCATCAACGCCCTGCGCAGCCAGTGGAGCGGCGAGAGCGTCGCTGACCGGGTCGAAGAGGCCACCCAACGCCTTCGGCAGACCGCCCGCCAGGTCCCCGAACTCTCCCTGGATGACGGCGAGAAGACCTGGTGCCTGTCCGCCAGCTGCGGCTGGGTCCGCACCGAAGCGATCGTCAACGCCGGCGACCGGATCTGGGGCAAGATCTCGCGTTCAGGCTACGGCCGCGGCTCCTCCTGGATCCCCCGCGCGGCCGCGGAGCTCCTCGCCGAGCCGCAGGAGAACCTGGAGGCCTTCCTGCGCCACCACCTCCTGGACAACGAGGGCCCGGTCGAACTGGAGACGATCAACGGCCCTGAGGGGCCCCTCTACACCCTGGGCAGCGGAGGAGCACACCGCACCCACCTCTTCCGGATACTCGGCCTGCCCTGGCTGTTCGCCAGGCAGACCGCCCTGATTCCGCCCCGCCAGATCACCGGCCCCATCGAATCCGCCGCGCACTGGCAGGGACTCATCTACCGGGGCCTGCTCCACGGCACGATCCACCGGCAGACCACGATCGCCACCCTGCGCATCGACCACTGCCCCGCCCCATGGATGGTCACCAGGCCCGCGCTTGCCACCGCCTACAACGTCGCCTATGACCGCGCCTACCCCGGCGCCCTCGCCCGCCTCGGCATCCCCACCGAAGCCCTGGCCGGACCGCAGGCATGGGAGGACTGGCTCCTCCTCCCGCCCACCCCGTGGACAACAAAGCCGAACGCCGCAGCGGAACACGAGCGCACCGACACCCTGCTGGCGAAGTTGCGCAACCTGCTCCCCTGGTCCGCCCGCCGCCGTGCTCCAGAGACGCATGACCGGGCCTAACCGCCCCAGCAGAGTGCTCCCCTTCCACAAGGTCGCGAGTGTTCACGAGAACCACTGAAATGCAAGGTTGTCGGGCCCTGAAGATCGCTTCCCGTCCTATGCGTGATCGCTTCCCGGATTCTCCGGGGTTCCCGCCTAGGCACTCGGTGTGGATGATTGCTCGGTGACGAACATCACCGACGCCCACGTGAAGGTCCACTTCCGGCTGGAGGTGGACGAGGACGGATGGCCGCCGGCGAGCGTCGAGAGCCTGTGGGCCGTGGACCTGGGCGATGGGACAGTGCGCCTCGACAACATCCCGTGGTTCGTACGCGGCGTCGCCAGCGACGACATTCTGAGGGTCGACGTCGACGAGGACGGCCTGCGCTGGGCCGGGGAGACCGTCCGCGCATCGGAGAACTGCACCATCCGGTTGATCGTGCGGAAGGACGGCGGTTCGGCAGCAGCGCGGCAGACGGTGCTGGAGACCTTTCATCGGCTCGGCACGACGGGCGAGGGCATCGAACAGTTCGGCATGGTTGCGTTGGATGTCCCGCCGACTGCGGACATGCCTCGGATACGCAAGTTGTTGGGGCATGGCGAGACAAAGGGATGGTGGCATTGGGAGGAAGGCTGTGTCACTGCGGCCTGGAGTGCTGCGGCCCCCGCCTGACACCATCTTCTGCGGGAAGCACCGGAACGCAGACCCCGTTGGTCGGGTACGGGGTTACCCTGAGTCGCTGCCAGGGGGCGGCGATGACCATTTGTGGCGGGGGTGCGCGTGGCACTGGAGATGATTCCGGATCGGCCAGGGCGGGAAGTCGCCTTCGAACCGCTCCTTGACGGGCTCCTGGGGCTGTTCAGTCCCGCCTGGGCCCTTCCGGATCAGATGGCGCGCGAGCACCAGCATGATCGCTGCGAGGTCAAACGCTGGGAAATCGGCCGAGCCGCTGAGGAGAATCCCGACCTCACTCGCCAACACGCTGACCTACTCATGCACGCCGCTGTGCTCGACCAGTGCCGAAGCGGGATCAACCAGCTTGTCCGACCTCTGGTCAAGGCTCTGGGGCACCGCTGGACGCAGGAGCAGATCGTCTACTACGTCCGTTCCGGCTCGGACCCGCAGAAGGTCGGAGCGACGATGGCCTGGTACTTCTCAGGGCCGGGACTCCAATACGCGTCTATGGACGATCTGAAGAACCGGGTGCCGACGCCGGAGAGCAAGGCAACCTTGGACGCGCTGTCGGATCTCCGCGTCGCCTACCGGGAGGCGGTTCTGACGGCTTTCCTGACCTGCGGAGATCTCGGGACACGCCAGGATCTGTCGTTGTGGATCTCTCTCGACCCAGCCACCTATCCGGAGGCCCTCAGGGCCGATCACGAGCGGGCCAAGAGTCTCATCCCGGAAGTTGTCAAGTCAAATGAGACGGTTTGACACTATATGGACTGTTGTGCGGGCACTGTCTCCGGCTTGGGCTGGTTGATCCAGACCTTCTGG
>NZ_JBIRFA010000090.1:0-11613 GCF_044327205.1 Kitasatospora sp. NPDC018058
TGGTCCGGCCAGCACACCTCCCTCGACAACAGTGCCGGTCAACGACTCGGCACGCAGGTGGCCACGTTCGTGGCACAGCATCTCTGACCGCCCGCGCGGCGCCAGGGCGCCCGGGACCAGGAGCCGGCTGCACCCGAGGCGTCGCGTGCAGCAGGCCGCCGATACGCACGGCTCCTGGTGTTGAGGCGGGACCGGACAGGAAGGGAGAGCAGGACGAACAGGGCCGGGCAGGCCCGGTCGGGTGCTGTTGGGCCCGCTCGGACCGGAGGCTGATGCCGTGCGGCCGTCACGCGGACGACGGTGACTACCGCGTTCGGTCTGGCATCGGCCGCGCAGGCTGGCGGCGGTGCCAGGACGCCGACGGCGCGGACCCTCTGCTGGCGGAGGAGGGCCTCAGTCGGCGTCCAGACTGTGGCTGAGGCCGCGCAGCTGGTGGCGGGAGGTGACGCCCAGCTTCGGGAAGAGCTTGTAGAGGTGGTAGCCGACCGTCCGGGGGCTGAGGAACAGTTGGGCGGCGATCTCCTGATTGCTCATGCCACGCCCGACGTACCGGACGATCTGCATCTCGCGCGGGGTGAGGCCGGCGAACGGGGTGGGTCCGACGGGCTCGGCGGTGTCCGCGCCACCGGCCGCGCGCAGCTCGGCCTTGGTCCGCTGCACCCAGTGCTCCGCCTCCAGGGTGCGGAACTGCGCCAGCGCGGCCTGGAGTTGCGCCCGGGCGTCCTTGATGCGGCGCTCCCGGCGCAGCCACTCCCCGTACAGCAGGCGGCTGCGGGCCAGCTCGAAGGGTGACTGGGCCGGGGCGTCGAGGGCGCGTCGGAACAACTCGTCGCGGCCGTCACCGCGCCGCACCAGGGCCCGGCAGCGGTCCAACAGTGCCTGGAAGTGCCGGTGTTCGGGTCCGATCCGCCACTGTTCGTAGCGGCACAGGTGCTCCTCGGCGGCCTGTTGGCGGCCGGCCCGCACCGAAGCCTCGACCAGGTCCGGCAGGACGGCGGCGGCGAGCATGAAGTGGGAGGCGGCGTCGTTCGGCAGCACCACCCGTTCCAGCAGCTCGACCGCGTCCTCCGGTCGGCCCTCTCCGAGCGCCAGTAGCCCCAGCGCCCAGTGGGCGATGGCCGCGGCGGAGGCGATCCTGTGCTCGGCGGCGCCGGCCAGTCCCTGCCGCACCAGCTCCCGGCAGCGCTCCGACTGGCCGCGCAGCGCCGCCATCCAGGCCAGCAGCACGCGCAGGTGGCACGCCGCGCCCTCCTGCCCGGTCTCCTCGGCGAGGGCCAGACCCTCCTCCCCGTTGGCCAACGCGCTGGCCCACCGGCCGGCCGCGATCTCCAGCGCGACCAACGGGGCCAGGGTCATCGGCAGCCTGCCGACCTGGCCGCGTTCGCGCAGCGTGCCGGCCGCGCCCTCCAGTGCCTGCCGGGTATGCCCGGACACGCCCGTCACGTACGGATAGAGCGTGGGCGGCCACACCCAGGGTTGTGGGTCCACCGGATCCAGCCAGGCCAGGGTGGCAGGGTCGGTGCTCTCGGCCGCCGCGTCGGGTGCCGGAACCCGCAGGTCCTGGTCGACCAGCGCGACCAGCCGACGGCCCAGCCGCCGGATCGGGTGCTCGCGCGGCAGCGCCAGGTCCGCGACCAGGTGGCCGATCCGTGCCATCGTCTCGGCGTCGTTGGCGACGAAGGCACCGCGGGCGGCCATCACCAGCATGGTGCCGGCCAGCTCGGGTTCGTCCGTCATCACCGGGGCGGCGCCCTCGATCAGGGTGCGGCAGGCGGCCGCCGGGTTGTTGCTGGCGTGCTTGATCGAACCGCGCAGATAGTTGATGCGGGCCAGCAGACCGGGGTCGGCGGTCAGCGTCCCGGCCTCCTCCAGCAGCGCGTTCGCCCGGGCCGCCTGGGCGGCGCGCCAGGCGCTCTCGGCGGCCTCCACCATGTAGCGCAGCCGGTCCTCCGGACGGGAGGCGAGCGAGGCCGCGCGTTCCAGGGCGCCGACCGCAGTGGCCGCACCGCCGGCCCGGCTGGCCCGAGCCGCGGCGGCGGACAGCTGGGCCGCGAGCTCGTCGTCGGTGCCGGAGGTTGCCGCGGCCAGGTGCAGCACCTGTCGCTCCGGCTGGCCCGTGAGCACCTCGGCGAGCGCCCGGTGCACGGCCTGCCGGTCGGCGAAGGTCATCGCCTGGCAGGCCGCGGCGCGGATCAGCGGGTGGCGGAACTCCACCGTGTGGTCGCGGAGGCCGACCAGCCCGGCCCGTTCGGCGGCGGTGCAGGCGTCCGGGGGCAGGCCCAGGCGCTGGGCCGCGGCGTCCAAGGTACCGAGGTCGCCTCCGGCGTGCACGGCGGCCATCAGCAGGAAGACCTGCGAGGGGTGCGGCAGCCGGCGGACCCGGGCGAGGAAGGCCTCCTGGAGCCGCTCGCCCAGCGGCATCATCTCCGGCAGCGGCTCCAGGCCCCGCCGCTGGGCGTCAGTCAGCGACAGTGGCAGCTCGGTGAGCGCCAGTGGGTTGCCGGCCGCCTCGCGCAGCAGCCGGTTCACCGTGGACTCCGCCAACGGCAGCCCGGAGCGGGCCAGTACGCGGCGCCCGTCGTCGTCGGTCAGCGGCCCCACTCGCAGCACGGGCAGTTCGGGGGCGTGGAAGTCCTCGGCGCAGCCCTCGCGGACCCCGAACAGCACGGCGACCCGGTCGGCTTCGAGGCGGCGGGCGAGGAAGCGCAGCGCGTCCCGGCTGGCCGGGTCGAGGAACTGGGCGTCGTCCACGACGGCCAGCAGCATCGGGTGGTTCTCGGTGGCCTCGGTCAGCAGGGTGAGCGCGGCCAGCGCGACCAGGAAACGGTCGGCTTCGGTGTCGGCCAGGCCGAAGGCGCCGGCCAGGGCGGCGGCCTGTGGGGCCGGCAGGGTGCCCAACCGTCCCAGCAGTGGGCGCAGCAACTGGTGCAGGCCCGCGTACGGCAGGCCCATCTCGGTCTGGACGCCAAGACAGGAGAGCCGCATCAGGTCCGTCGGTGCCTGCCGGACGACGCTGCGCAGCAGCTCGGTCTTGCCGATCCCGGCCGGCCCGCGCAGGACGAGGACCCCGCTGGTCCCCTCCCGCGCGCGGCCGAGCACTCCCGCCATCATCTGCTGCTCCACGTCGCGGCCTTCCAGCCCCGCCTCGCACCGTGCACTCAAGTTTGCGTAGTCCTCCCCGCGATCCCCGTTCATTGCACGGCGATCGACTTCCCGTGATCGTCGTGAGCGGAGGTTAACAGGGAACCTTGGACAAGTGGATGATGAGATGACGATTTCTGGACGGGAAGTGACCGGTTCTGACCTTCGGCGGGGCGATAGGCCCGTCGTTCGGCAGGTACGGGGCTCCGACCGTTGATTATTTGACTTTCTCAGCCAATTCGGTGGCTCGATCGAATAATTGATGACGTGTGAATCGGACACCCGCGGTGATCGGGTTTCGGTCGGACGTGGAAATCCCGTCCGATCGCCTCGATCGGACGGGATTTCACGGCCGTTCCGCCGGACCGGTCAGAGCCGGGTGGCGTGAGCCGTGAGGTAGGCGGCGTCCGCCAGCGCGCGGCGGTCGACCTTGCCGCTGGGGGTCCGGGGCAGCTGCTCGAAGTAGTCGTACGTGGCCGGGAGCATGTACGCCGGAAGCCGCTCCGCCAGGTGCGTCCGGAGCCTGTCCCCGGACAGCCCGGGATCGCCCGTGACGGCGGCCCGCAGCACGTCGAGTGTCGGGCCGGGCCGGTCCAGGGTCACCGCGCAGTCGGCCACGCCGGGCAGCTCCAGCAGGGCGCCCTCCACCTCCAGGAGGTCGATGCGGATGCCGCGGATCTTCACCTGGAGGTCGTCGCGGCCCAGGAACTCGATGTCCCCGGAGGGGAGCCAGCGGCCGATGTCGCCGGTGTCGTACATCCGCTCCCCGGGCCGTCCGTACTCGGGCCCGAAGCGCCGCCGGGTCAGCTCGGGGTCGCCCAGGTAGCCGCGGGCGACCCCGGCTCCCGCGACGTGCAGGGTGCCGTAGACGCCGACCGGCATGGGCTGACCGTGCCGCAGGACGTAGAAGCGGGTGTTGTCGATGGGTCGCCCGATCGGCACCCGGCCCTCGGCGGGGCCGGGCGGGCAGTCGTGGGCCGTGACGTCCACAGTGGCCTCGGTGGGTCCGTAGAGGTTCACCAGTTTCGTGCCGTGGGCACCCGTCAGCCCGTGGAAGGCCGTCACGGTCTGGGCGGCGAGGCTCTCGCCGCTGGAGAACACCCAGCGCAGGGCGGCCAGCCGGTCGCCCGCGCCGGACTCCCGCAGGTGGTCCAGGAAGACGTTGAGCATCGACGGCACGAAGTGCAGGGCGGTGACCCGCTGTTGCTCGGCCGCCGCCACGATGGCCATCGGGAAGCGCTCCATGCCCGGGGCGAGCAGGTGCATCCGGGCCCCCGCCAGCAGCCACCAGAAGAGCTCCCACACCGAGACGTCGAAGATCACGGGGGTCTTCTGCAGCAGGGTGTCCTCCGGGCCGAGCGGATATCGGCGCTGCATCCAGGCCAGGCGGTTGACCACGGAGCGGTGCTCCACCATCACCCCCTTGGGCCGTCCGGTCGACCCCGACGTGTAGATGACGTACGCCAGGTCGCCGGGACCGCCGAGCTCCAGGGGCCGCGGGGGCTCCTCGGCGTACAGCGCGGGATCGGCCAGGCGGAGCACGTCGGCCGGCAGGTCCGTGTCGGCGGCCGGCACCTCGCCGGCGAGCACGAAGCGGGCGCCGGACTGCTCCACCAGGCCGCGGAGCCGCCGCTCGGGGGCGTGCGGGTCGAGCGGCAGGTAGGCGCAGCCCGCCTTGAGCACGCCGAAGAGGGCCACCGGGAGGTCGAGCGAGCGCTCGGTGAGGACGGCCACGACCTCGCCGGGCCGGAGCCCGCGGCGGGTCAGCGCGTACGCCAGCCGTTCGGCCCGCTCGTCCAGCTGTCGATACGTCAGCGATCCGCGATCGGAGCTCACGGCCACCCGGTCGGGGCTGCGCAGCGCCTGCTCCCGGAAGAGCGCGTGCAGTGTGGCGTCCCGGGGGAAGTCGCGGCCCGTGTCGTTGAACTCGTGCAGCACACGCGGTCGCTCCGCCGGGGCCAGCGGCGCGTACCCGCGCACCGGCCGGGCCGGGTCGGCGAGGGCCTGGCCGAGCAGGGCGGCGAACACGTTCAGCAGGGCCGTCGCCCCGGCGGCGGTGGCGCGGTCCTCGTCGAAGCGGCAGCGCGCGGTGCCGGGTTCGTCCGGGTCGAGTCGGAGCTGGTAGGCCCAGCCCGTCCCCGTCCCCGACACCCACGTGTCGCCGAGGACCACGAGGTGGTCGGCCGGGTCGGACCTGCTCCCGGCGGCGCCGCGCGTGATCCGGTCCGCCAGCTCGCCGAGGGTCTGGTCGGGGTCGACCGCGACGCGGACGGCCCGGACCGGCCCGGCCGAGGGCTCAGCCAGGTCGAGCCGGATCTCCTCCCGCGTGTACGCCGCGTAGTGGATGGCCAGTGCCGCGACCGCCGCCGAGAGTCGTACGGCCGCGTCGGGCGCGGTGTCCCGCAGGGTCCGTGCCCGCGCCCGGACGTCGGCGTCCAGTTCGATGATCTGATCCGGCACGGTCACCCGCTCCTGCGCGCGGCGTGCGCGAGTCGGGGAGCCAGCTGTCGCTCCAGGATCTGGGTGGTCCCTTCCAGGATGTTGAGGATCTTGCTGTCCCGGTAGTGGCGGGCGACCCCGGTGCTCTCCAGCACCCCCGCGGAGCCGAGGAGTTGGACCGCCTGCGCGGTGTGCTCCTCGGCGGCGCGGCAGGCGAAGTACTTGGCCATCAGAACGCGCTCGGTGGCCGCCGGGTCGCCCGCGTCCAGCGCTCGGGAGGCGGCCGCGCACAGGTGTCCGGCCGCTTCGAGGTCGGTGGCCATCCGGGCGAGCAGCGACTGCACCTGGCCGTGCTCCACGAGCGTGCGGTCGAAGGCGCGCCGCTCGGCGGCGAAGGACGCGCAGGTGTCGAAGGACGCCCGGAGCATCCCGGTCGCCATCCAGGCGACGGCGTGCCGCCCGTGCTCCAGGGCTAGCGGCACCAGGACCGACAGCGCGAAGTCGTCCCGGCCCACGAGCGCCTCCGGCTCGATGACGCAGTCGCGGAACTCGACACGCGCGAGCGCGGCGGCCCGCAGCCCCAGCGCCTCGCCCATGGGCCGGATGGTGACCCCGGGGTTGTCGCGCTCGACCAGGCACGCGACCGAGCGGCCGGCGCGCTTGCCGAACACCAGGAACACATCGGCGCGCCCGCCGAAGGTGATGAAGACCTTGGCGCCGTCGAGCACGAGCCGCCCGTCGCACTCGGCGACGGAGGTCGTGATCGCGGCGAGGTCGCTGCCGGCGTGCGGCTCGGTCATGCAGATGGCCGCGACCCGGTCACCGGACGCCAACGCGGGCCCGAGCTCCCGCCGTTGCTGCTCCGTCCCCCACTTCAGGACGGTCTGCGCCATCATGCCGTGTACGTTGACGAGCGATCCCAGCGAGGCGCTGACGCGGCCCAACGCCTCGTACATCAGCCCGGTCTCGACGGCGCTCCAGCCGCCGCCGCCCGCCGACCGGGGCAGGGCGGCACCCATCAGCCCCTGCTCGGCGCACCAGCGCACGACATGTTCGGGCAGGGACTGGTCGCGCTCCCACGAGGCGGCCTCGTCGCCCCACGTGTCGCCGACGAGTTTCACGAGCGAGGAGTGGTGCTGCCGCTCCTCGGCCGTCAGGAGGTGGTCCATGGTGACAGGTCTCCCGTTCGCTCAGGCCTCGGTCGTCTGCTTGCGCAGGACGAAGGCGGTGATCTTGCCGACGGTCGCGAAGTTGCGCAGGTCGAGGTCGTCGGCGGTGAGGGTGATCCGGAAGGTCTTCTCCAGGAAGGTGAGCAGCTGCATGGCGAAAAGGGAGTTCACCCGCCCGGTGGCGAACAGGTCCTCGTCGAGGCCGGGCACCGGGCCGGGGCTGTACTGCGCCAGGTAGTCGATGACGGACTGGTCGATCCGGGCCTGCGGGGTGGTGGTCATGGTGGGGTTTCCTTCGTCGGGTTCGTCGAGTGGTGGTCGGAGGGATGCGCGGTGGGACACGGAGGGGCCGTGGCGCGGTGCCGTCCTACGGGGTCGGGCGGTAGGTGTAGAAGCCCTCGCCGGTCTTGCGGCCCAGCCGCCCGGAGGCGACCTTGTCGCGCAGCAGCGCGCTGCCGAGGAACCGGTCGTCGCCGTAGCTGTCGTGCAGGCTCTCCAGGGTGAGCAGGACCGTGTCGAGGCCGATCAGGTCGGCGGTCTCCAACGGGCCCATGAGGTGGCCGAAGCACTTCCTGAAGACCTCGTCCACGACGGCGGGCTCCACCCCGTGGTCCTCGACCACGCGGGAGGCCTCGTTGAAGAAGAGGTGCGAGATGCGGTTGCTGACGAAACCGGGGAAGTCGCCGACGACGATGGTCTCCTTGCCCATGCCGGACAGCAGGGCGAGCACGTCGTCAAGGCACTCCTGCGAGGTCGCGTCGCCCCGCATGACCTCCACGGCCTCCTTGAGGTAGGCCGGGTTCATGAAGTGGATGCCGATGACCCGGTCCGGCCGGGAGGTCTCGGCCGCGACCCTGCCGACCGGGATGCTGGAGGTGTTGACCCCGAAGCCCACCTCGGCCGGCAGCAGCGCGTCGAGGCGGCGGTAGAGCTCGCGCTTGGTCTCCCAGTGCTCGCTCACGTTCTCGACCACGAACTCGCAGCCGGTCAGGTCCTCGAGCTCCGTGGTGAAACGGACGGCGGCCAGGGCGTCGGCGAGATCCAGCCGGGGCAGGCCGGGACGCACCATCGGGCCGAACCGCACGGCCTCGGTCAGCACCTCCCTGGCCCGGTCCAGCTGGGTCGGCACGGTGTCGACGAGCACGACGTGGAAGCCGTGCAGGACCAGGTCGGCGCAGACGCTCGCGCCGATCGAGCCGGCGCCGACGACGCCTATCGTGCGGGGGGTTACGGCCATGCTGGGGTGACTCCTCTTCTCGGGTGAGTGGGGTTTCCGGGGCCGTGCGCCCGTCGGCGGGCGCACGGCCGCAGGACCGTCAGATCTGTTCCGCGAGCCATCGGTGGACGGCGTCGGCGGTAGCGTCGGCGTGGTCGGCGATCATGGTGCAGTGGTCGCCGGGCACCTCGACGTCGGTGTGCTCGAAGGGCCAGACGGCCCGCCAGCCGTCGCCGGTCATCGGCTCCTCGGGCGAACCCGGGATGCACTCCGCGGGCCGCAGGAACAGGGTGGGCGCGGAAACCGGTTCGGGCGTCCAGGCGCGGAACATGCCGCGGTACGACCCGAGCGCGGTGAGCGAGGCGAAGTTCATCGTGGTGAACCGCTTCCGCCGCTCGTTCACCTCGTAGGTCATGGCCTTGCGCAGGTCGAGCGACATGGTGTCCGGCAGGTAGGTGTCCAGGAGCAGGACCCCCGACGGCCGGTGGCCGCGGGACTCCAGGTGCATGGCCACCGCGTGGGCGACCCAGCCGCTGGAGGAGTAGCCGAGCAGGGCGAACGGCGCCCCGTCCGCGCCCCGCAGCACCACCTCCGCGAGCGCCTCGACCAGGACCTCGACCGAGGCGGCCAGCGGTTCGTCGGCCTGGAACCCCGGGACGGGCGCCAGGGAGACGTTGCGCAGGCCGCGGAAACGCGTGGACAGCCGGGCGAACTGCAGCGACTGCTCGACCGGTGCGAACGGCGGGAAGCAGATCAGCTCGGGCTGCTCCGGGCCCTGCGCCAGCCGTACGAGCCGGCGCCCGCGAGCGAGTTCGGCCGGGTCGTCCACGGTCTCCCGCAGGCAGGCCGCCCCGCTCAGCAGCCCCTCGACCTCTCGCATCCGCCCGAGCAGCGACACCTTGCGGTAGACGACCGCCAGCCGCTCGTTGGACTCGTCCGCGCCCGGCTCCTCGGCGTCGGACGGCTGTTCGCCGCCGCCCTCGACGAGCCCGGTGACCAGGCGGTCGGCGACCTCGGTGGGGGTGGGGCAGTCGAACAGCAGCATAGCGGGCAGTCGCAGCCCGGTGGCCAGGTTCAGCCGGTTGCGCACCTCCACCGCGGTCAGCGAGTCCAGTCCCAGGTCGAGGAACGCCTGATCGGCGGCCACGGCGTCCTCGCTGCGGTGGCCCAGGACCTCGGCCACCGCGGTGCGCACGAGCCCGACGAGCGAGGTGTGCCGCTCGGCCGGGGACAGCGCCGCCAGGCGGCCGCGCAGGGCGGAGGCGGGCTCGGCCGGGCGTGGAGCCGCGGCCCGCACGCCGACGGGCGGGGAGGGGACCGGACGGCTGTCCGGGAGGTCGTCGATGAGGGGGCGTGGGCGGGCGGCGGTGTAGGCGGCGATGAAGCGCGGCCAGTCCATGTGGGCCACGGCGATGTTGGTGTCGTCGTGTGCCAGCGCCTGGTCGAGTGCCTGGACGGCGAGGTCCGGCGCCATGGTCAGGGCGCCGCGGCGGCGCAGCTGTTCCTCGGTGTGGGCGTCGACCATCGCCGACTCCGCCCAGGCGCCCCAGGCGATGGAGGTGGCCCTTTCGCCGCGCTGGCGGCGGTGGACGGCGAGCGCGTCGAGGTAGGCGTTGCCTGCGGCGTAGGCGCCCGTCCTGCCGCTGCCCCAGGTCGCCGAGACGGACGAGAAGAGGACGAAGGCGTCCAGGTCCTGGCCCGCCAGCAGTTCGTCGAGCAGCGCCGCGCCCGTCACCTTGCCTGCCGTGACCCGGTTGAACTCCTCCGGGTCCATCTCGGTGAGGGGGGTGGTCTGTCCGGTGCCGGCGGCGTGGAAGACGGCTCGGACGGGGTGGCCGGTGGTGGTGAGGTGGTCGAGGAGGGTTCGCAGGGCGGTGCGGTCGGTGGTGTCGCAGGCGGTGATGGTGATGTGGGCGCCGTGGGCTTGGAGTTCGTCGCGCAGTTCGGTGGCGCCGGGGGTGTCGGGGCCGCGGCGGCTGGTGAGGACGAGGTGGCGGGCGCCGTGGTGGACGAGGTGGCGGGCGGTGTGGGCGCCGAGGGAGCCGGTGCCGCCGGTGATCAGGACGGTGCCCCGCCAGGTGGCGGGGTCGCCGGTCGTGGCGTCCGCGGTCAGGGGCGCGGGGGTGAGACGGCGGACGTACGTTGCGGCGGGGCGGACGGCGAGTTGGTCCTCGTGGCCGATTCCGCCCAGTGCGGCGGACAGCTGCGCCCGGGTCCGTTCGTCGAGGACGGGCGGCAGGTCGATGAGTCCGCCCCAGCGGTCGGGGTGTTCGAGGCCGGTGGTCTGGCCGAGGCCCCAGACCTGTGCCTGGGCGGGGGTGGTGAGGGGGTCGGTGGGGGTCACGGCGACGGCGCCCTGGGTCAGCAGCCACAGCGGGGCCCGGACACCCGCGTCCCCCAGCGCTTGGATCAGCACCAGCGACAGCAGCACTCCGGGTGCTCCGGCCGTCGCCAGCAGGGACACCGCGCCGCTGACCACCGGCACGCCGTCCAACGCCTCCGTGAGGCGCGCGGCCACGACGGCCCGGTCCAGATCCGTGTTCGCCAGCTCCAGGACCACCGTCTCGGCGCCGGCGCGCGCCAGCGCCCGCAGCGCCGCGCTGACTGTGGCGTCGGCGGCGCGGCCCTCGGGTATGACGGCCAGCCACGTGCCGGACAGGATGCCCGTCGTCCGGGCCTCCGGGAGGGGTTGCCAGGTGATCCGGTGGCGCCAGGAGTCGATCCGGGACCGGGTGCGCTGTCGGGTGCGCCACTGGGCGAGTGCGGGCAGCGCCTCGCCCAGCCCGGCGTGGGCCGATCCGTCCGGCAGGTCGAGCAGGTCGGAGAGGGCGCCCAGGTCCTGGTCGTGGACGGCCTCCCAGAACCGGGAGTCGGTGGTGTCGTTGGTGGGTGCCGGGTGTTCCTGGGTGGGTGTGAGCCAGTAGTGGTCGCGTTGGAAGGGGTAGGTGGGGAGGTCGAGGTGGGTGGTGGGTGGGGTGGGTCGGGTGGTGGGGTGGCCGTGGGTGTGGAGGGTGGCGAGGGTGGTTGCCACCGTGCGGGTTTCGGGGTGGTCTTTGCGGAGGGCGCTGATGGCGTGGGGGTTCTTGCCGTCGAGGGTGGTGTGGGTGAGGGCGGTGAGGACGGGGTCGGGGCCGAGTTCGAGGTAGGTGGTGACGCCGTTGGTGTGGAGGGTGTGGATGGTGTCGGTGAAGCGGACGGCTTGGCGGATGTGGTCGGTCCAGTAGTCGGGGGAGGTGAGTTGGTCGGCGAGTTGGCCGGTGAGGTTGGAGACGACGGGGATGGTCGGTTGGTGGTAGGTGAGTTGGGCGGCCTCGGTGCGGAAGGCGTCGAGGATGGGGTCCATGTGGGGGGAGTGGAAGGCGTGGGAGACGGTGAGTGTGCGGGTCTTGCGTCCGAGTGTCTTGAAGTGTGCGGCGATGCGCTCGGCGGCTTCCGTATCGCCTGAGACCACGGTGGAGTCGGGGGAGTTGAGGGCGGCGATCGACACCGTTTCGGTGAGGTGCTCGCGGAGTTCGTGTTCGGTGGCCTGGATGGCGATCATGGTGCCGCCGGCGGGGGCGGACTGCATGAGTCGGGCTCGGGCGGCGACGAGTTGGGCGGCGTCGGTGAGGTTGAGTACTCCGGCGACGTGGGCGGCGGTGAGTTCGC